>NZ_JBLJAJ010000001.1:0-405047 GCF_047530005.1 Serratia sp. N21D137 | reverse complement strand
GAGAGGGCTACTACGAGATATGGTGGTACAGCACGAAAGTGGGGATGATCGACCTGAGAAATAGGTCGATCATCATGGGTAAAGGATGTTAAAAAGTGTTCACCATGTCCTTGAACACCTGTCTACCATGTCCCCGGTCTGTACAGAATGCAGAGGGGGAGCACCGTATTAATCGTCTTTCTTCTTGCCGAATATCTTCATCAGCGCGCCGACGATCAGCCCCAGGGCGATACCGCCTAAAATCCAGTCAACCAAACTCATTGTTGTGCTCCCGCGATCCTATAGTGCTGATTATATTATCATTCAATCAAGAACGCCCCATCGATCATTAACCTCCGTTGCTCGCTAGTGTAGCTGAGCCAGGAATTCTTGCTGTTGGACTTCTCCAGTACGATGGCCAGTTCCGCCTGGCTAAGGGATAGCTCGTCCTGCCAGAACGGGGCGATGGCGTGGCGCGTGATAAAGTCGATCAAAAAGCGCGCCGGGCTGTCCTGCTCTTCAGGGAATAGCCGCAGGGCCAGTTCGGTCATTAATGCACGTTGTTGCGGCTGATCGCTTTCTCCCAGCAATTCAAGGAACGGCAGCAGCAGGCGGCCGCACACCTGGCCGTGGTGGTAATCACGCAATGCCCCAATCTCGCCCGCGATGCCGTGGATCACACCCAGGCCCGCCATACTCAACGTGAGACCACCCAGGTAAGAAGCCTGCATAATCGCTTCCCGGGCCTCATCGCTCTGTTTCAGCACTGGCCAGGCGCACAGGAAATGATGGATGCCGCTCAACGACATCTCGCGCGACAGGCTGCTGGCCGTCTTGGAAAGGTAGGCTTCAAACAGATGAGTAAAGGCATCGATAGCGCAATAGGCCAGTACATGATCTGGCGCTCCTTTCAGCAGGTCAGGATCGAGGATCGCCACCTGTGGCACAAAGTTATTATGCCGCAAAGAGGCTTTCACCTTGGTGACCTGAGTATCGGTGATCACTGCGTTTTGGGTTACTTCGCTACCGGTGCCTGCGGTGGTGGGGATGGCAATCAACGGCAGCGTTGCGCCACTGATTTTGCTGTCACCCACTTTTTCCATGTAACGCAGGGTTGGCAGCGGGTGTTGGATCAGGGCAGCGAACGCCTTGGCGGCATCCAGCACGCTACCTCCGCCGATGGCCACCACTCTTTGCACCTGGCCTCGCCAGCGTGCTACCCATTGGTCGATTTCTTGCGGGGAGGCCTCATGGGCGACAATTTCTTTGCCTACCAGCAACGGCGTCAGCACCGGGGCCAGTTCAGCATAGAGGGTACCGTTAAGGAACGATCGGCAGGTGAACAGCAGCGTGGTTTGCGGCTCTGCCTGGAGCAGTGGGATCAGGTGCTGGATGCTGCCCTTGCCAAACCAGGCCTGCCGGTTGGCGATCATCAGACTAGTGGTCATGCTCTCTCCTTGGCGCATTTGGGCATTGAAACCACAGCATAGTTCAGCCTACCTGGGCAAACCAACGCTTTTCCTCCGTATAACACGAAATTGTTAAGATATTAACCAACTCGGATTGTGTGGGTAATCGTTGTTAGGACCTAACTTGTGATTTGATTAACATGTAAACAGCAATACCCTTGCATTCTGGCCAATTGAATGCTTTTTATAGCCTATTGGCCCAATGTCGGTCACTGATTCGTTGGGAAAGGTTGATTGTTAATTTATTAATGATTGTGGGGGCGAAATGAGTATTCAGGTCGAAAGATTATCGGCGGTGATCGACGCAGTCGCTACCCGCCAATTCTATGCCAGCCTGCTGGGTTATCTAGAGGGCTTTTTCGCCTTTGATAATGCCATCGTCTATGCCTTCGAATATGGTCAGGCACCGCGCTGCCTGATGAAAACCGAGAAAGAAAACAGCGATGCGGTAAACCAGATTTACCAGCAGGGTGCTTACCTTGAAGATCCCTTTTACCAGGCGCTGAACGGCGGCGGCCATGGCGATGTGTTTACGCTGCGGCAACTGGCTCCCTGTGGTTTTTACCAGACGGATTACTACCGTAACTTTTACCGTAAAACCGGCTGGCACGACGAGGCTGGCGTGTTGCTGCAACTGACGCCGGAACGCGGACTAGGCATATTTTTTGGCTCGGCCCGGCAAACGGTCGGCGTGCGTTATCCCCAACTGGCTGACCTGCGTGGCGCGTTGACGCTGGTAAAAAGCGTGGCACGGCTGCATGGGGAAGTGGTGGTCGCGGCTAATGTGCCCACTCCCTCTGCCCCGCTGCTAGATAGCGCAGCCCAGGCGCGCTATGCGTTAAGCCCGCGTGAACGTGAGATCGTCGATCTGATCCTGAGCGGCAACGGATCGCAGCAGATCGCCGAACGGCTGTTTATCAGCCTGGGCACGGTAAAAAATCATCGCAAGAATATTTACGGCAAGCTGAATATTGGCTCTCAGGCTGAGTTGTTCAGCCTGTTCTTGAGTGCACCCCTGCGCCGTACGGCATAATGTTAAAAAAGTGTTGCGAATATCCCTAAAGGGACATAGCCGCCCGTCCATGCTCTGCTGATAATCCAGGCTAAGGCAATGGGTAAAGGGAGTGCAGCAATGAATAATCAAATCGAATCGTTAACCTACTACGCGGCGACCAAGAAATACGATCTGCGCTTCCCCACGCTGGAAGAGGATCTGGATGTTGACGTGGTGATCATCGGCGGTGGCTTCTCCGGCATTAACACGGCGCTGGAACTGGCGGAAAAAGGCATCACCAATATCGCTATTCTGGAGGGCCGCCATCTGGGCTACGGCGGAACGGGTCGCAACGGTGGTCAGGTGATGGCCGGGATCGGCCACGATCTGGAGAAGATCAAACGCCACGTTGGTCCGGCAGGGTTAGAAACCATCTTCAAGATCAGCAATCTCGGTGCCGGGATTATCCGCGAGCGGATTAAGAAGTACGCCATCGACGCCGATTTCTGCTTTGGTTATGGCTACCTCGGCAGCAACGCCAGGCAGGAAAAGACCCTGCGTTCCTGGCTCAAAGAATTCAAAGCGGTCTCACCGGATGAAGAGATCGAGCTCTATACCGGCTCCGAAGTGAAGCAGGTGGTGGGGTCTGATGCTTATACCTGTGCGCTGAAACACATGGGGGGGGGCCACGTTCATTCTCTCAACCTGCTATTGGGAGAGGCGCAGGCGCTGAGTGGTTACGGGGTGAAAATCTTCGAAAACAGCAACGTACTGAATGTGGAATACGGCCCGCGTATTACCGTGCGCACCGGCATGGGATCGGTACGCGCCAACAAGATGCTGTGGGCCTGCAACGGCTTCCTCAACGGCATGGATCCCTTTATCTACAAAAAGACTATCAATACCTACGCCTTCCAGTTGGCGACAGAACCGCTGTCTGATGAGCTGATCCGCCAGATCAGTCCGATCCGCGGGGCTTACAGCGATATCCGGCCGGTGATCGACTATTACCGCGTCACCAACGAGAACCGCCTGTTGTTCGGCAGCGCTACCCGGCTGGTCGAATATATTCCTTCAGACCTGAAGGCCTGGAACCGTAACCTGATGCTGAAAGTTTTCCCGTATCTGAAGGACGTGAAGATCGACCTGGCCTGGGGCGGGCCGCTGTGTTGCAGCGCCAACCTGTTCCCGCAGATTGGCACCCTACCGCAGCACGATAACGTGTTTTACGTGCAGGGCTATTCCGGCTTTGGGGTGACGCCGAGCCATATCGTTTGCAAGGTGTTGGCGGAAGGAATGAGTGAGGGATCCGATCGCTATGACCTGATGAGTTCGATCCCGCACGTGGATATTTTTGGCAAAGACAAGCTGCGCCGTGTGATGACCACCGCGGGCAAGGTTTGGCACCAGACTTCCGGCTACTGGAAGGGGCGTCGTTAATTCTGACCACTAATCTAACAGGAAAAAATCATGAAACCATTACTGCTTAAGCAAGCGCTACCAGAGCTGCAACAAATTGGCAGCGTCAGCAACCTGGGGGCCACGGTGGTCGCCGGTGAACCCAACGTCGGCGTGGCGATGATTTTTGGCGCGCCAACGGACAACCTCAACTGCGGTGTCTTCAGCTGTACCCGTGGCACCTTCGTGATGGAATACCCGTTTGCGGAACATGCCACGGTATGGGAAGGCACGGCAACGCTGACCAATGAGAACACCGGCGAGTCGGTAAAGTATCAGGCCGGAGATTCCTGGTTTGTTGAGAAGGGCACCCCGGTGCGCTGGGAAATCACCTCCGATCGTTTTGTGAAGCACTATCTGGCGATTGTCGAAGGCTAACCCGCAAGGAGGGCGATACGATGACGGATATCACACTGTTGCCACAGGTCACGGCCTTTCTGGACCGCCAGCAGGGCCATTACATTCACGACCAAGCGGTGGCTGGAGCAGGCGTAGAAAGGTTTGCGGTGGTTAACCCGGCAACCGGGCTGGCCATCGCGCAGGTGAATGAAGGCGGCCAGGCTGAAGTTGACGCGGCGATGCAGGCGGCCTTTGACGCTTTCCACGGTAGCTGGGCACAGGTTTCCCCTTTGGAGCGGGGCAACTGCCTGACGCGCCTGGCCGATCTGCTGCAAACCCATCGTGAGGAACTGGCGCAGCTGGAAAGCCTGTGTTCCGGCAAAACCATTCAGCTGTCTCGCGGGCTGGAAATCGATATGGCCTCGCAGTTCCTGCGCTACTTTGCCGGTTGGTCGAGCAAAATCAGCGGGGAAACGTTGAACGTTTCATTGCCTTCCTTCCAGGGGGAGCAATACAGCGCATTCACCCGGCGTGAGCCGTTGGGCGTGGTGGTCGGCATCATTCCGTGGAACTTCTCGATCATGATCGCCATCTGGAAGCTGGCTGCGGCGCTCACCTGTGGCTGTACGGTAGTGCTCAAGCCGAGTGAGTATACGCCGCTAACCATGCTGCGGGTGGCGGAATTGGCAACGGAGGCGGGCATCCCGGCTGGTGCACTCAACGTGATCAACGGCTCAGGCGCACGCCTTGGCCCTATGCTTATCGCCCATCCGCGCTGTGCCAAAGTGACCTTCACCGGCTCGGTGCCTACCGGGATCGCGGTGGGGAAAGCGGCGATGGAGCAAGGGATTGTGCGTACCACGCTGGAGCTGGGGGGTAAGAATGCCGCCGCGTTTCTGGCGGACGTCTCGGTCGACAAGATGGTCGACGGTATTATCGAGGCGGGCTACCTGAACCAAGGTCAAATCTGTGCCGCAGCAGAGCGTTTCTACCTGCCTGCCAGCCATATCGATGAGGTACTGGCAAAGCTGACGCAGCGCTTGGCGGCCATGAAGGTGGGCTCACCGCTGGATGAGAGTACCGAAGTGGGGCCATTGGCCAACGAGGCGCATTACCGCAAGGTACTGGCGCTGTTTGACAAGGCACGGGCTGATGGCAGCCAGATCGTCTGCGGCGGTCAGGCGTTGGCAGGTCCAGGCTTCTTTGTTGCGCCGACGGCGATCCGCGCTAATGGGCCGCATGATGCGTTAATGCGTGAGGAGACCTTTGGCCCGGTGGGCACTTTCCTGGCCTATGAGGATGAAGAGCAGATGATCGCCATGATCAACGATTCGCCTTATGGCCTGGCCGCCAGCCTGTGGACCAACGATCTCAGCAAGGCGATGCGCATGATCCCGCGGATTGAAGTGGGCACCTTGTGGATCAATATGCACACCTTCCTCGATCCGGCGTTGCCATTCGGTGGGGTGAAATCGTCGGGGATGGGCAGAGAGTTCGGCAGCGCGTTTATCGAGCATTATACCGAGTTGAAATCGGTGATGGTCAGATACTGATTGCCGTTGTTTTTTAGGGGCGGAGGATCTCCGCTCCCGTTAATCTTCGTCGAAGCCGGAATTAAACAGCTCAATCACCGCTGCCAGTGCCTGTTCTTCCTGCGGCCCGGTGGCTTCAATTTCGATCTGGCGACCCTGGGCGGAATCCAGCATCAGCAGCGCGATCACGCTGCTGGCTTCCGCTTCGGTGCCGCTGTCATTACGCAGCAGCACTTCGGCGTCAAAACTCTGCACCAGCTCAAACAGCTTCATAGCCGGGCGGGCGTGCATGCCCAGCTTGTTCTTGATCTCAACCGTCTGCTTGACCGTCATTGTTGTTTACGCTTTTCCAGTGTGCGGTGACGGGATTGCACGTTCTTGCCGCGTGAACGGAAATAATCCGCCAACTGTTCAGCCACGTACACCGAACGGTGCTTACCGCCGGTACAGCCAATGGCGACGGTCAGATAGCTGCGATTGTTGGTCTCCAGCATCGGCAGCCACTGTTCCAGATAGCTACGAGTCTGGTAGATGAAGTTGTGCACTTCGGTGTGGCGATCGAGGAACGAGGCCACGGGCTTGTCCAGGCCGGTCATCGGGCGCAGTTTAGGGTCCCAGTGCGGGTTTGGCAGGAAGCGTACGTCAAACACGTAATCGGCATCGATAGGAATGCCGTGCTTGAAGCCGAAGGATTCGAACACCATCGTCAGCTCGCGTTCGCGTTTGCCCAACAGACGGGTACGCAGCATTTCCGCCAACTCGTGCACCGACATTTCCGAGGTATCGATAATCAGATCGGCACGGGAACGCAGTGGCTCAAGCAGATCGCTTTCTTCATCGATCGCGCTTTCCAGCGACAGGTTCTTGGCAGAGAGAGGATGCAGGCGACGGGTGTCGCTGTAGCGGCGGATCAGGGTGTTGCGATCGGCATCAAGGAACAGCAGCTGCGGCGTGAAGCTCTCCGGCAGCTGGGTCATTGCATATTCAAACACTTCCGGCGATTCCGGCATGTTACGGACGTCGATGCTTACCGCAGCGGAGCTATTACGTTCGGCCAGCGTCTGGGCCAGCTGTGGCAACAACACCACGGGCAGGTTATCAACGCAGTAAAAACCCATGTCTTCCAACGCCCGCAAGGCGACGGATTTCCCCGAACCGGAACGGCCGCTGACAATCATCAGCACCATGTGGTAACTCCCCTGGCATCTCAATGGCGCTCATCGCCACCGTTAGGATCTATTATCCGGGCCACGGCCCGGATATATCGTAAGTAAAACAGTTGCGTTTTCATGGCGGAAAGTCACGCCAGCCGCTGGTTACTCGGTGATGATCTGATACAGCTCTTCGTCGCTCAGCGCTGCGCGCAGGCGGCGGCACACGGTTTTGTCGGCCAGCCGTTTGGCAACCAGCGACAGCGTATGCAAGTGAGTTTTACATTGATCGGCCGGTACCAGCAAGGCGAACAGCAGATCGACCGGTTGATTATCAATGGCATCAAAGGCGATAGGTTGCTCAAGGCGGATAAACACGCCAACGGCCCGCAAAGTGTCCTCTTCCAGTTTGCCGTGTGGGATCGCGATACCGTTGCCGATACCGGTACTGCCCATACGTTCCCGGGTGAGTACTGCGTCAAACACCACCTGCGAAGGTAGGTTGAGCTGCTTGGCCGCCAGCTCGCTGATAATTTCCAAAGCCCGTTTCTTGCTGGTGCAGTGTACCGAGCTTCTGGTGCACTCGATGTTTAACACCGAGCTTAATTGCATTATTTCGTTGTTCATCTCATCTTCACTTAAAACCGCGTCCTGTCGCTTTATTGCAAGCCTGCTTTACCATTGGAAAGCAGGCTTGCGCTGATAACCTTCATGAAACGGTTTTTCGCCTGTTTAACCCTGATGGCTTATCGGCGCATACCTATACAGGTGCTGCGCCGAGGGTTGCCGTGTAGCCAATACGACTACGATGTGGGCCATTACGCATCGCATAACGGCCCAGAATGTCAGTGTTGCTTTAGTTTGTCTTTATGTTTGTTCAATTGACGCGCCAGTTTGTCGATCAGGCAGTCAATTGCGGCATACATATCTTCTTTTTCCGAGGTGGCGTGCAACTCGCCCCCATTCACATGCACCGTTGCTTCCGCAATCTGCTGCACTTTTTCCACACTGAGTACGACATATACCTGGTTAATGCGGTCAAAATACTGCTCGAGTTTGGCAAACTTGGTGTTGACGAACTCACGCATTGGTTCGGTGACTTCGACGTGGTGTCCGGTAATGTTGAGCTGCATAATGTCTTCCTTCTCTATAGAGGTCAAACCAACTGTTTACGCTGGTTGGACGGCGGGATGGACAAAGACTCTCGGTACTTGGCAACGGTGCGCCGCGCCACCATGATCCCCTGATCGGAAAGCATGGTGGTCAGCTTGCTGTCGCTAAGCGGTTTGGCAGGGTTTTCCGCCGCGATCAATTTCTTCACTAACGCCCGGATCGCCGTAGAGGAGGCTTCGCCACCGCTGTCGGTATTCACATGGCTGGAGAAGAAATACTTCAATTCGAAAATACCACGCGGGCTGTGCAGGAATTTCTGCGTCGTCACGCGTGAGATTGTCGATTCATGCATTTCCACGGCCTGGGCGATATCCGCCAGCACCATGGGCTTCATAAATTCTGCACCCTGTTCAAAGAACGCCTCCTGCTGTTCGACAATACAGCGGGTCACCTTGAGCAGCGTGTCGTTCCGGCTTTCCAGGCTCTTGATCAGCCACTTCGCTTCCTGCAAATTGCTGCGGATATACTGGCCGTCGGCATCGTTGCGCACCGTGTTGCCCAGTGCCGCATATTGCTGGTTGATTTTCAGCCGTTGGATGCTGTCTGCATTAAGCTCTACCACCCACTTGTCCTGCACCTTGCGCACCAGCACGTCCGGGATCACATACTCGGATTCACCGGTATTGATCGACTGCCCAGGGCGCGGATCGAGCGAGTGGATCAACACCATCGCTTCTTTCAGTGTATCTTCTTTTAAGCGAGTTGTTCGCATCAGGCTGCGAAAGTCGTGGTTGGCCAGCAAATCCAGATGCTCGCTGACGATCAGGCGGGCCTCCGCCAGATAGGGCGTGTCTTTGGCATACTGGGAAAGCTGGATCAGCAGGCAGTCACGCAGATCGCGCGCCGCGACGCCGACCGGATCAAAACGCTGTACGCGCTTCAATACCGCTTCGACCTCGTCCATCGTCACGTTATCGTCACCCATACTCTCCAGAATGTCTTCCAGCGGTACGGTGAGATAGCCGGTGTCATCGACGGCGTCGACGATCGAGGTGGCGATGGCGGCATCGGTGTCAGAGAACGGTGTCAGATCCACTTGCCACATCAGGTAGTCCTGCAGCGTTTGCGTGGTTTCGCCCTGATAGACCGGCAGTTCGTCATCGCCATAGTCGGTACCGGTGCCGGACGGGGTGCCCGCGGTATAGATCTCATCCCAGGTGGCATCCAAAGGCAGCTCTTCGGGCATGTCCTTCTGTTCCAGCGCTTCGCGGGTGTCTAGCCCTTCGGTCTCGACGCTTTCTTTGGTGTCGATCTCTTCGTGCTGGTCTTCGGTCTGTTCAAGCAGCGGGTTGCTCTCTAGTGCCAGTTGGATCTCCTGCTGGAGCTCAAGCGTGGACAGCTGCAACAGGCGGATCGCCTGCTGAAGTTGGGGGGTCATGGCCAGTTGCTGGCTGAGCCTGAGTTGCAAACCTTGCTTCATAATCTTCTGCTACTTCCGTTAACGGCGGCCTGCTGGCCTGCCGCTGGAACCTACAGGCGGAACTCTTCGCCCAGATAAACGCGTTTCACCTGCTCATCGGCCAGGATGGCGTCCGGCGTGCCGTGGGCAATCAGCTTGCCCTGGCTGACGATATAGGCACGTTCGCACACGTCCAGCGTCTCGCGCACGTTATGATCGGTGATCAGCACGCCAAGGCCGCTGTCGCGCAGGTGCTCGATGATTTTCTTGATATCGATAACGGAAATCGGGTCAACCCCGGCGAAAGGTTCATCCAGCAGGATAAATTTCGGGTTGGCGGCCAACGCACGGGCAATCTCCACGCGGCGGCGTTCACCACCGGAAAGCGATTGGCCCAGGTTGTCACGCAGGTGGGAGATATGAAACTCTTCCAGCAGCTCGATAGCTCGATCGTTGCGTTGCTCACTGGTGAGATCGTTGCGGATCTCCAGCACCGCCATCAGGTTGTCGTAAACACTCAGGCGGCGGAAGATAGAGGCTTCCTGCGGCAGGTAACCGATACCGCGGCGTGCGCGGGCGTGCAGCGGCAGGATACTGATATCTTCGTCATCGATCACGATGCGCCCGGCGTCGCGCTGAACGATGCCGACCACCATGTAGAAAGTGGTGGTCTTACCGGCACCGTTTGGCCCCAGCAGGCCGACGATCTCGCCAGATTTCACTTTCAGGCTCACGTCTTCAACGACTTTGCGGCCTTTGTAGGCTTTCGCCAGGTTTTCTGCGATGAGTGTTGCCATAAGTAATTAGTTACTCTTCTTTTGACCGTTTTTGTCTTGCAACTGTGATGGCACCAGAACCGTGGTCACGCGTTTGCCTTTATCGCTGAACGCCTGCATCTGCTGCTGTGGCACCAGATAGGTAATACGGTCGCCCTTCACGTTGCTATCGAGCTGTTCCAGATAGGCGTTGCCGGTGAGGGTGATCAGCTGCGGCGCGACGTCGTAACGAACTTTCTGCGCATGGCCTTTCACCGGCTTGCCGTTGTCCTGCATCTGGTAGAAGGTTACCGGATTGCCGAACGCTTCAATATAGGTTTTATTCTGATCGCCACCCGGGCGCGTGACCACGACCTTATCGGCCTTGATCTCGATGGTGCCCTGCTTGATCACCACGTTGTCGGTAAAGGTGCTGACGTTGCTCTGCATATCCAGCGACTGTTTCAGCGAGTCGATACTTACCGGTTGGTCAGAGTCGGATTTCAACGCCAATGCGGGGGAGCTGGCGGTCAAAACGAGGCTGACGATCAACAGATTACGGAGTTGGCTTTTGGTTCTGAATTTCATAGTTGGTCTTGACCTTATCAATCAGCTCAGCGGTTTTGTTCCGCAGATTACCACGCATTTTCATGCCGTTAGAGGTGAAATTCGTGCCGAACAGGGTGACTTCATCATCGGAAGAAACGTCCTGGGTGACCAGATTAATCTGGGCATTATCGGTTTTAATTTTTTCCAGCTGTGAGGTGGTTGTCAAACTGTTCACCTCTACGTGGCCGTACAGATACAGCATGCGGTTTTTGGTCAGCTTGGCGCGATCGGCGCGTATTGACCAGGTGGCCACGGCATGCTCATCAAACAGCGTCATCACCGGCTGGGTGAACCAGCTTAACTCATCAGCGGTGTAATATTTAACCTCTTCTGCCACCAGCTTATAGCTTAGCTGCCCGGCCGGATTGTATACCACGGTCACGGTATGCTGGCTCTGATAGGTCGGGTCTTGGTTGTTGACCGGTACCGAATTGTCGTCATCGCTGAAATCGGCCATGTTCCAGCCAATCAGCGCCAGCGCGATCACGGTCAGCAAGAGGGTGATCCAAAGTTTGGTTTTACTCATATTGACAGCCCTTTGGCGTCCTCCAGCTTGTTTTGCGCCAGCAGGATCAGGTCGCACAGCTCGCGCACCGCACCACGACCACCGTTGATACGGGTGACATAATGGGCGCGAGGTAACAATAATGGATGCGCATCGGCCACCGCGACGGCCAGACCGACTTCGGCCATGACCGGCCAGTCGATCAGATCGTCGCCGATGTAGGCGATTTCATCTGGCATCAGGGACAGTTTATCCAACAGTTCACGGAAGGCCAAAAGCTTATCGGACTGCCCTTGATACAGATGGGTGATATCCAACGTTTTTGCCCGGTCTTCCAGCAGTTTGGCCGAACGCCCGGTGATGATGGCCACCTCGATACCCGAGGTTTTCAGGCAGCGGATGCCGTAGCCGTCACGGACGTTGAAGGCTTTCAGCTCTTCACCGTTATTGCCCATGTAGATCAGGCCATCTGACAGCACGCCGTCGACATCACAAATCAACAGGCGGATTTTCCCGGCGCGGACCATGACTTCTTCAGCTACCGGCCCGTAACAGGTTTCAACCAGACTCATGCAGTTCGTTCCTTTCATTAAACGACGCCAGCGCGCAGCATGTCATGCATATGTACCACACCCAGCAATTGGTCGCCATCGGCAACCAGCACGGCGGTGATATGGCGTTGCTGCATCAGATTGAGCGCATCGACCGCCAGCAGGTTCGGGCGCACCCGGATACCGCCTAGCGTCATGACGTCGGTGATGTTGGCATTATTCAGATCGATGCCCATATCGAACACCCGGCGTAAGTCACCGTCGGTAAAAATACCGGCGATCTTCATCAGATCGTCGCAGATCACCGTCATGCCCAGGTTTTTACGGGTGATCTCCAGCAGCGCGTCGCGCAGCGAGGCATCGGGGCTGACGTGCGGAATTTCATCGCCGCTGTGCATGATATCACTAACGCGCAGCAGCAGGCGGCGGCCCAAAGCTCCACCTGGGTGGGACAGGGCGAAATCTTCCGGGGTGAAGCCCCGGGCCTTCAGCAGCGCTACGGCTAATGCATCGCCCATGACCAAGGTGGCGGTGGTGCTGGTGGTGGGGGCCAAACCCAGAGGGCAAGCCTCCTGCGGTACCTTGATGCACAGATGTACGTCTGCCGCCTTGCCCATCGAGCTTTCCGGATTGTTGGTCATGCAAATCAGTGGGATCTGCTGGCGTTTCAACACCGGGATCAGCGCCAGAATTTCGTTCGACTCACCGGAGTTGGAAATCGCCAGCACGATGTCCTGTGTCGACACCATGCCCAGATCGCCGTGGCTAGCCTCCGCGGGATGCACGAAGAACGCTGGGGTTCCGGTACTGGCCAGCGTGGCGGCAATTTTGCAGCCGATATGGCCGGATTTTCCCATGCCCATGACCACGACTTTACCGCAGCATCCGGCGATCGCTTCACATGCCCGGGTAAAATCGGCATTGATGTACTGATCGAGCTGGGCCAGGCCATCACGCTCAATCTGAAGCACTTCTTTGCCGGCCTGCTGAAAGTCAAAGCCCGGTTGCAACTGGTTAGATGACATACTCATTCTCAACGGTTAGCCGAACGTACTGAAAGGGATAAAGAACAGCACTGCAAGATACGCAATAAAGCCACATAATAACAGAGCTCCTGCCAGATGACCGATACGATGTTTGCGGCCAATACACAGGGCAGCAAGCAGGATACCGGCCGCCAGCATGACCCAGTAATCGCGCTGGAAGGCTGCGGGATCGATACTGCCCGGCGATAGCAGGGCAGGGACGCCCAGCACGATCACCGTGTTAAAAATCGTCGAGCCGATGATATTCCCTACCGCCATATCATCTTCGCCTTTTAGTGCTCCGGCGATCGAGGTGGCCAGTTCGGGCAGGCTGGTGCCGATGGCGATGATCGTCAGGCCAACCACCAGTTCACTCAGGCCAAAGTAGTGGGCAATCACCGAAGCGTTATCGATGATCATCCTTGATGACAGCGGCAGAATAATGAAGGCCAGCACCAGCCAGAGAATGGCCACGGTGTTGCTGCTGTCCTGCGGCAGTTCGGCGAGTTGCTCCACCGTCAGGCTGTCGTTGCCTTCACGTTGCGCCAGCCTGGCGATTTTCAGCATCAGCAGAATAAAACCGGTGGCGGCCAACAGCAGCAGTACGCCATCGAAGCGGCTCAGGGTGTTATCCATCAGCACATAGCCGCACAACAGGATAACCCCCAGCATCAGCGGCAGTTCACGCCGTAACACTTCGGAGCGAACCGACAGCGGATGGATCAGGGCCGCCACCCCCAGGATCAGTAAAATATTGGTGATGTTGGAGCCAATCACGTTGCCCACCGCCAGGTTGGTCTGCCCATTAAGGGCGGCGGTGACCGACACAATCAATTCTGGCAGTGACGTGCCGATACCGACTATCGTCATGCCGATAATCAACGGGGGAACCCCCAGCGAACGGCTAATCACCGCCGCACCATAAACTAATCTATCCGCCCCATACACCAGTAAAAATAAACCAACGATCAACAGCACTATCGCGAGAAACATTCAGGGTCCTATATTGGGGTATCATCCCGGTTCGTTGGTTAAAGACCATCATCGGCCAGCTTGCTTACCCTACGTTGTGCAAAACAACGAATTTCCCGGTAAAAGATCGAACCATAAGACTGCGACTAATCCTGATGAACTGGCTTTGAAGGGGCGCCGCATGCTGCGCCCTCAGAAACATTCTCAGTTTGTCATCAGTCAGACTTTATTTTTTTGCGTTATTTCCTAATTTTGACCGTCTGGAGCCTAAAAGTAAAACCTATGGCATCATTGGTAGCGCATTGTGGGCAAGTTTCGGTAAAAATAGGACGTATTGCCCCTATTGCTTTACCATCACGGATGATTTGGCAAAAAAATAGCCTGTACAGGATCAATAAACATGCACCAGAAGGCAGATAATCTGGTCGAAGTGCGCGGCATGAGCTTCTCTCGCGGCGATCGGCTGATATTCGAAGACATCAACCTGACGGTTCCCCGTGGCAAAGTGACGGCCATAATGGGGCCGTCCGGCATTGGTAAAACCACGCTGTTACGCCTGATTGGTGGCCAGTTGACCCCAGACTGCGGTGAGATCTGGTTTGATGGGGACAACATCCCGGCGCTGTCGCGCCATCAGTTGTATGAGTCACGCAAGAAGATGAGCATGCTGTTTCAGTCGGGAGCGCTGTTCACCGATCTGACGGTATTTGAGAACGTGGCCTACCCGCTGCGTGAACACAGCCGCCTGCCGGAGCCGATCCTGCGCAGCACGGTGCTGATGAAGCTGGAAGCCGTAGGGCTACGCGGCGCGGCAGATCTGATGCCGAACGAACTTTCTGGCGGTATGGCACGGCGAGCGGCCTTGGCGCGTGCTATCGCGTTAGATCCGACATTGATCATGTTCGACGAACCTTTCGTTGGCCAGGATCCGATCACCATGGGCGTGCTGGTCAAGCTGATCGATGAGCTGAATAACGCGCTCGGGATCACCTGCATCGTGGTATCCCATGATGTGCCAGAAGTCTTGAGTATCGCGGATTACGCCTATATTGTGGCGGATCACCATGTGATTGCCGAAGGCTCGGCAACGCAATTACAGAACAATCCTGATGCGCGAGTGCGTCAGTTTCTGGATGGTATTGCCGATGGGCCGGTACCGTTCCGTTACCCGGCCGGTGATTATCAGACAGAGCTTTTAGGGGAAGGGAGTAAATAACCTCATGTTTTTAAAGGCGTTAGCGTCGTTAGGACGCCGTGGCATCAACACCAGCGCAGCCTTTGGACGCGCCGGGCTGATGCTGTTCCACGCGCTGATCGGGCGCCCGGAGCCGCGTAAACAATGGCCGCTACTGCTCAAACAGCTACACAGCGTGGGCGTTCAGTCGCTGCTGATCATCATGGTTTCCGGCTTGTTTATCGGCATGGTGTTGGGGTTGCAAGGTTACATCGTCCTCACCACCTACAGTGCCGAGGCCAGCCTGGGCATGATGGTGGCGTTGTCATTGCTGCGTGAGCTGGGGCCGGTAGTGACCGCTCTGCTGTTCGCTGGCCGCGCCGGTTCGGCTCTGACGGCCGAAATCGGTCTGATGAAGGCCACTGAGCAGCTTTCCAGCCTGGAAATGATGGCGATCGATCCGCTGCGGCGTATTGTTGCCCCACGTTTCTGGGCCGGTCTTATCAGCATGCCGCTGCTGACGATTATTTTCGTGGCCATCGGCATCTGGGGCGGCGCGATTGTTGGCGTGGACTGGAAGGGGATCGACAGTGGTTTCTTCTGGTCGGCGATGCAAGGGGCCGTTGAATGGCGTCAGGATTTACTTAACTGCCTGATCAAGAGCGTGGTGTTTGCCATTACCGTTAGCTGGATTGCGATCTTCAATGGTTACGATGCCGTACCGACCTCTGAAGGGATTAGTCAGGCAACGACAAGGACCGTGGTACATTCGTCACTGGCGGTGTTGGGATTGGATTTCGTGCTGACTGCACTGATGTTTGGGAATTGATGTGATGCAAACGAAGAAGAGTGAAATCTGGGTTGGGGCGTTTATGCTGATTGCGCTGTGCGCCATCATCTTCCTCTGCCTCCAGGTGGCCAATATTAAATCGATCGGTAATGAACCGACTTACCGTATCTACGCCACCTTCGATAATATCGGTGGTTTGAAAGCGCGTTCACCGGTGAAGATTGGTGGGGTGATGATTGGTCGGGTTGCAGCTATCTCGCTCGACCCGAAGACCTACACGCCACGCGTGGCGTTGGATATCCAGCAACAATACAACCAGATCCCGGACACCAGTTCGCTGGCGATCCGCACCTCCGGCCTGCTGGGTGAACAGTATCTGGCGCTGAATGTCGGTTTTGAAGATCCCGAGATGGGCACGACTATCCTTAAGGATGGTGGGACCATTCAGGACACCAAATCAGCCATGGTGCTGGAAGACTTGATCGGCCAGTTCCTCTATAAGAGCGGTGGTCAGGATAGCTCGAACTCACCAGACGCTGCAGCAGCACCTACATCAGTTCCGGATGCCGCTGCGCATTCCGCTACAAGTCATTAATCGAGGAAACCTGCATGTTTAAACGTTTTTTAATGGTTGCCCTGCTGGTGGTTGCACCGCTGGCTAATGCGGTCGATCAGACTAACCCATACAGCCTGATGCAAGACGCTGCGCAGAAAACCTTCACCCGCCTGAAAAGTGAGCAGCCAAAAATCAAGCAGGATCCCAACTACCTGCGCACCATCGTGCATGAAGAGCTGATGCCGTTCGTGCAGGTGAAATACGCGGGTGCGTTGGTGCTGGGCCGTTACTACAAAGACGCCACGCCAGCCCAGCGCGAAGCTTACTTCGCCGCCTTCCAGGCTTATCTGGAGCAGGCGTATGGCCAGGCGTTAGCCATGTACCAGGGCCAGACCTATCAGATCGAACCGGAGCAGCCGCTAGGCAATGCCGATATCATCGCGATCCGCGTGACCATCATCGATAAAGGGGGGCGCCCGCCGGTGCGTCTGGATTTCCAATGGCGTAAGAACAGCAAAACCGGTCACTGGCAGGCGTATGACATGATTGCCGAAGGCGTCAGCATGATCACCACCAAGCAGAATGAGTGGGCATCGACTCTGCGCCTCAAAGGCGTAGACGGTTTGACCCAGCAGCTGCAAGCGGCCGCCAAACAGCCAATCACTCTGGATCAGAAAAACTGATGGTCGCAGCGCTGAGTTGGACATCACAACAGCAAACGCTGGTGCTGAGCGGCGAGCTGGATCGTGAGACGTTATTGCCGCTGTGGCAGCAACGTGAGACGCTGTTGGCAGACAAAACCGTGATTGATGTGGCTCAACTGCAGCGCGTGGACTCTGCCGGCCTGGCCCTGCTGCTGCATTTACGTGAGCAACGGCGCCAGCAGGGAATTGAGATAAAAATTTCCGGTATCACAGAACGGTTGCAAACGCTGATCATGCTCTACAATTTGTCAGCAATAATGCCTTTCGAAACCGCTAGTTAGCCACATTTTCGGCGGGTTGACCGGAAAAAATCAGTTAAAGGCCCCTGTTACTCGGGGGCTTTTTCTTTGGTTTAAGAAAGCGGCGGATTCCACTAAGATAGACGCCAAGAAGTCGCCACTGGTGACTATGATCCTTCGATGCAGAATTGGATACTATGGAAAATAGCGAAATTAAAGACGTGCTGATGAAGGCGCTGGCACTGGAAGAAGCGCATGTGACCGGCGATGGCAGCCATTTTCAGGTGATCGCCGTGGGTGAACTGTTCGCCACCATGAGCCGCGTCAAGAAACAGCAAGCCGTCTATGCGCCGCTGATGGAATACATCGCGGACAACCGCATTCATGCTTTGTCGATCAAGGCATATACCCCAGAAGAGTGGCAGCGGGATCGCAAACTCAACGGATTTTAAGGCTGTTTGCCCAGCGGGCAGGCAGCTCAGAACAGATAACAGAGAGTAGTTAAATGGATAAATTTCGTGTGCATGGCCGGACCCGTCTTAGCGGTGAAGTGACCATTTCCGGGGCGAAAAACGCCGCCCTGCCGATCCTGTTTGCCGCCTTGCTGGCGGAAGAGCCTGTCGAACTGCAAAACGTCCCGAAGCTGAAGGACATTGACACCACCATCAAACTGCTCAGCCAGTTGGGTACCAAGATCGAGCGTAATGGCTCGGTCTATGTTGATGCCAGCGGCGTGAACGAGTTTTGTGCTCCCTACGATCTGGTGAAAACCATGCGTGCCTCCATTTGGGCATTGGGGCCGCTGGTAGCGCGCTTTGGCCGTGGCCAGGTATCGCTGCCAGGTGGCTGTGCCATCGGCGCACGTCCGGTTGACCTGCACATTACCGGCCTGGAGCAGCTGGGTGCGGAAATCAAACTGGAAGAGGGCTACGTCAAGGCCTCTGTGGAAGGGCGCCTGAAGGGCGCACATATCGTGATGGATAAGGTCAGCGTAGGCGCAACCGTCACCATCATGAGTGCTGCAACCCTGGCGACCGGTACCACTATCATCGAGAACGCGGCACGTGAGCCGGAAATCGTCGATACCGCCAACTTCCTCAACACGCTGGGTGCCAAAATCAGCGGCGCGGGCACGGACCGGATCACCATCGAAGGCGTTGAGCGCCTGGGTGGCGGGGTTTACCGTGTGCTGCCAGACCGTATCGAAACCGGTACCTTCCTGGTTGCCGCTGCCGTTTCCGGTGGCAAGGTGCTGTGCCGCAATACCCGTCCAGATACGCTGGATGCGGTGTTGGCCAAACTGCGTGAAGCAGGGGCCGATATCGAAGTGGGTGAAGACTGGATCAGCCTGGACATGCATGGCAAACGCCCGAAAGCGGTAACCCTGCGTACGGCTCCACACCCTGGTTTCCCAACCGATATGCAGGCGCAGTTCAGCCTGTTGAACCTGGTAGCGGAAGGGACCGGTGTGATCACCGAGACGATCTTCGAAAACCGCTTTATGCACGTGCCTGAGCTGATCCGTATGGGCGCACACGCGGAAATCGAGAGCAACACCGTGATTTGCCACGGCGTAGAGCAACTTTCTGGTGCACAGGTGATGGCGACCGATCTGCGAGCCTCTGCCAGCCTGGTATTGGCAGGTTGTATTGCCGAAGGCGTAACGGTGGTGGATCGTATTTATCACATCGACCGTGGCTACGAGCGCATTGAAGACAAACTGCGTGCGCTGGGTGCCAATATTGAACGTGTGAAAGGCGAGTAATCGAGAATTTTAGCCTGTTTGTGCGAATAAAGCCCGGCTCGCCGGGCTTTTTGCTGACTAATTATTATCCTCTGGGAACTCACCCACCGCCATATGCAGCGTAATGCGTTGCCCATCGCGCAACACCACTACCGGGATCTCCGTTCCAGGGCGGATCTCCGCCACCTGATCCATCGTCTCTAATACCGACACCGCCGGTTTGTTATCGACGTTAATGATAATGTCATTAATACGGAACCCCGCATTGGCGGCCGGGCCGTTAGGGGTAATTTCGGTCACGATGATCCCCTGCAGGCGATCGATGCCGGTCGCCGAGGTGCGCACCGGGATAATCTCTTTGCCCTGAATACCAAAGTAGCCGCGGATCACCCGGCCATCACGGATCAGCTTATCCATGATCTTGGTCGCCAGTTCTACCGGGATGGCAAAGCCTAGCCCCTCTGGCGTTTCGCCATCGGTGATCTTGTCGTAGGTCAGCGTGTTGATGCCCATCAGCTCACCCAGGGAGTTAACCAGCGCACCGCCGGAGTTACCCCGGTTGATGGAAGCATCGGTTTGCAGGAAGGTTTGGCGCCCGGTGGTACTCAGGCTGATACGCCCGGTAGCGCTGATAATACCCTGGGTAACGGTTTGCCCAAGGTTGTACGGGTTACCGATTGCCAGCGCCACATCACCGATGCGTGCGGGGCGTGCGGTATTAATTGGGATCACTGGCAAGTTGCCCGGATCGATTTTCAGCACGGCCAGGTCGGTCAGGCTATCGGAGCCGACCAATAATGCCTCATAGCGGCGGCCATCTTGCAGTACGACGGTGATCTGTTGTGCATCTTTGATTACGTGGCGGTTGGTAATGATGTAGCCGCGATCGTTCATGATCACACCGGAACCCAGGGAGAGCACGTTGGTCGCGCCGCTGATGTTGCGGTTGTAGATGTTGACGACGGCAGGGGCAGCCCGGCGCACGCCGGTGTTATAGCTGGCCGGCGTTTGATCGCTGGTATTCTCAGATTTGCTGGCGAATATGTTATTGGTAGAACGCAATACGGGCAGGGCAGCCAGCAGTATACCGGCAACGACCAAACCAATAACAATAGAACGCAAGAGCTTAGCAAACATAGAGTTTTAGTTAGTGTTGAGGAAGATGAACGGAGGATAGCACGAGTTAACCGGGCGCAGTATGCTGACGCGCCCGGTTTCGCAACAAATTAACGCAGCAACAGATAAATGTTTTCGTCGCCACGTACGATGTTCAACGCCATCACCGCCGGTTTAGCTTCTAGCAGTTTACGCAGTGCGTTGATGTTTTCAACGCGCTGACGGTTGACGCCGATGATCACATCCCCTTTCTGCAGGCCAAACTGCGCCGCCGGAGTGCCTTTATCTACCTTGTCGATCTTCACGCCTTTATCACCGTTTGGCAGCGCACCGTTGGTGAGGGAGGCACCTTGCAGCGCAGGCGACAGCGTTTCGGCATTGGTTGATACGCTTTCGCTGTTATCCAGGGTGACGGCAACGTCCATGGGTTTGCCTTCACGCAGCAGGCCTATTTTAACGGTAGTGCCCGGTGCGGTGGTACCCACTTTGGCACGCAGCTCGGCAAAGCTACTGATCGGCTTGCCATCCAGGGAGACCAGAATATCGCCGGCTTTGATCCCGGCTTTGGCTGCGGCGGATTTTGGCATTACTTCACTGATAAAGGCTCCGCGTTGGGCATCCGTATTGAATGCTTTCGCCATATCGGCGGTCATTTCACTGCCTTTGATGCCCAGCAGGCCGCGCTTCACTTCACCAAACTCAATCAGCTGCTTGCTCAGGCTCTGTGCCATGTTACTTGGAATGGCGAAGCCGATACCGATGTTGCCGCCGCCCGGTGCCAGGATCGCGGTGTTGATACCGATCAGCTCACCGTTCAGGTTCACCAGCGCGCCGCCGGAGTTGCCACGGTTGATGGAGGCATCGGTCTGGATGAAGTTTTCCAACCCTTCCAGGCTCAGGCCGCTACGGCCCAGTGCGGAGATGATGCCGGAGGTTGCCGTCTGACCAAGGCCGAACGGGTTACCGACGGCTACGGCGAAGTCACCAACACGTAGCTTGTCGGAGTCGGCGATTTTTACCGCCGTCAGGTTTTTGACATCGCTGACCTGCAGCAGGGCAATGTCAGACTGTTCGTCGCGGCCAATCAGCTTGGCGTCATATTCGCGGCCATCATTGAGCTGCACGCTGATCTTGTCGGCGTTGTTGATGACGTGGTTGTTGGTAAGGATGTAGCCCTTCGCCGCGTCGATAATCACACCGGAACCCAGCCCTTCAAACGGGCGAGTGCTTTCTTTCGGTGTAGGCATGTTCGGGCCAAAGAAGAATTTAAACTGCTCTGGCAGCTGTGGCTGGCGTTGTACCTGGGTGCCTTCTACACGCACGCTAACCACGGCGGGCAGCACTTTTTCCAGCATGGGTGCCAGGCTCGGCAGCGATTCACCCGCAACGGCGGCCGGCATGGCTGCGTTGGCTGCCGGGACGGAGGCAAATGCCAGGCTAATGCTCATTGCTAATGCACTAAGAATTAAAGATCTTTTCATCATTGGTTATAGCTCTCTCAAAATCTGCCGGTGAAATTTTTTACGATACTGCCATAGCAATACCATTTGTGTAGTCTAGGACAATGAATTTACGCGAAAAGTTCACTTAATCGTCAAGAGTAAGCATGGTCAGGGCGGGGAATTAGGGACGAACAAAGTGAACAACCCGTGGGATCGCCCCACGGGTCAGTATAACGGGGAATCAGTTACCGCGTGGAGCGCCGCGCAGCAGGCCGGAGGCCCCTTCGGAGTAATCACGTGGCATTTCCACTGGCGCCTGATCGTTATCCGCTTCCGCTTCGGTCAGACGATAGCGGAACGGGTTGTCCTGCATCGGCAGATCCGGCAGCAGGTTGTTGGAGCTTTTCGCCATATGCTGATACAGCTGACGATAGTCGCGCGCCATGTTATCCAGCAGTTCAGCACTGCGGGCAAAATGGCCAACCAGCTCCTGACGGTACTCTTCAAGCTCGGTTTTGCTTTTATCCAGTTCGTTTTGCAGCACCTGTTGCTGACGTAATTTACTGTTACCAAAACGCATCGCTACCGCACCGATCACGATACCGACCACCAAACCAATCAGCGCATACTCCCAGGTCATGATGACTCCTATTTTGACTTCGTTGTTCCGCAGGGATTTTTCACTTAATAATATCCACTATAACCGTTAACCTTGTCCGAGTGGAATCCTGATAAGCCAATACCTGCAGTTTGCAGGGGTTTTCTTGGGGTACAACGCCGATAAATGTGGCGATCAGGGTGCGAAGCGGCTGCCATCCGCCGCGAAAATTGGATAAATAAATTCTCAGCGTTGTTAGGGATTGCGAATACATGCAGGCACAGTCACCGTTATCACGCTACCAGCAGGCGCTGGATGCGGGGGAATATCAGGCCGATGCGGTTCAGCGGCAGGCCGTCACGCAGTTGGATCAGATCTATCAGGCGTTGCAGCAGCTCCCGGCTCCTGCCGCCGCTAACGCTGGCAAGCGTCGTAACCTGCTTAGCCGTTGGTTAGGTAAGAGTGAGGAAACCACCACGCAGCGGCCGGTGCAGGGGCTGTATATGTGGGGCGGCGTTGGCCGGGGTAAAACCTGGCTGATGGACCTGTTTTTCCACAGCCTGCCCGGCGATCGCAAACTGCGGCTGCACTTTCACCGCTTTATGCTGCGGGTGCACGAAGAGCTGACGGAGCTGCAAGGGCAGGAAAACCCGCTGGAGATCGTCGCAGACGGCTTCAAGGCGCAAACGGACGTGCTGTGTTTTGACGAGTTCTTTGTCTCCGACATTACCGACGCCATGCTGCTGGCAACGCTGTTGCAGGCGCTGTTCGCTCGCGGTATTACGCTGGTGGCTACCTCTAACATTATTCCGGACAATCTGTATCGTAACGGGCTGCAACGCGCACGCTTCCTACCGGCGATCGATTTGATCAACGAGTATTGCGACGTGATGAACGTGGATGCGGGCATCGATTATCGCTTGCGTACCCTGACGCAGGCCCATCTGTATCTGACCCCGCTCAACCAGCAAACGCAGGACACGATGGACCACATCTTCCTCAAGCTGGCGGGCCACGCCGGGGAAGAAGCTCCGGTGCTGCAAATCAATCACCGGCCAATGCCCACCTTGCGCGCGGTGGAAGGGGTATTGGCGATCGATTTTCATACCCTGTGTGAAGAGCCGCGTAGCCAACTGGATTACATCGCGTTATCACGCCTCTATCACAGCGTGATGCTGTATAATGTGCGCATTATGGGGCCGCTGAAGGAAAACACCGCCCGCCGCTTCCTGGCGCTGGTGGACGAATTCTACGAGCGCCATGTCAAACTGGTGATCGCCGCCGAAGCCTCGATGTTCGAGATCTACCAGGGTGAACAGCTGAAGTTCGAGTTTCAGCGTTGCCTGTCCCGCCTGCAGGAGATGCAGAGCGAGGAGTATCTGAAGCTGCCTCATCTGCCGTAAACGGCGTTCGGGCCTGGCTTTCAGGCCCAGTTTCGCCCCCGATTATCGTCGCCAAATCGGTCCCCTGCGCTAAATCCGTTTTCCCGGTAAAAACAGGTCGACCTTTGTGAGCGACTTCTCTATAATCTTGCGACCCCACGTTACAACAAAGTTTTTTTCCCAAAACTTTGTATAGTGCCGGCAATGGCTATTCGAAGGGGTAGGTTTGCTGGACTTGTATGGTCGTGTGAGCCTCAACTGTTTTCGAGCGTTGGGTGAACACCTACGTGTAACTAAATTATTGGGTAAGCTTTCTAATGAAAACTTTTACAGCTAAACCAGAAACCGTAAAACGTGACTGGTATGTTGTTGATGCAGACGGTAAAACTTTAGGCCGTCTCGCTACTGAACTGGCTCGTCGTCTGCGCGGCAAGCATAAAGCGGAATACACCCCGCACGTTGATACCGGTGACTACATCATCGTTCTGAACGCAGAAAAAGTTGCTGTAACCGGCAACAAGCGTACAGACAAGGTGTATTACCACCACACCGGCCACATCGGTGGTATCAAGCAAGCGACCTTTGAAGAGATGATTGCCCGCCGTCCTGAGCGCGTGATTGAAATCGCGGTTAAAGGCATGCTGCCAAAGGGTCCGTTGGGTCGTGCAATGTTCCGTAAACTGAAAGTTTACGCGGGCACCGAGCACACTCACGCGGCACAGCAACCGCAAGTTCTTGACATCTAATCGGGATTATAGGCAATGGCTGAAAATCAATACTACGGCACTGGTCGCCGCAAAAGCTCCGCCGCTCGCGTTTTTATCAAGCCGGGCAGTGGTAACATCGTTATTAACCAGCGTAGCCTGGAACAGTACTTCGGTCGCGAAACTGCCCGCATGGTAGTTCGTCAACCGCTGGAACTGACCGACATGGTTGGCAAATTCGATTTGTACATCACCGTTAAAGGTGGTGGCATCTCTGGTCAAGCTGGCGCTATCCGTCACGGTATCACCCGTGCACTGATGGAGTACGACGAGACTCTGCGTGGTGAATTGCGTAAAGCTGGCTTCGTCACTCGTGACGCGCGTAAAGTTGAGCGTAAGAAAGTCGGTCTGCGTAAAGCACGTCGCCGTCCGCAGTTCTCCAAGCGTTAATTTTTTCTGCTTCGGCAGGACGATTTACGCGAAAAACCCGCCTCTTCGGCGGGTTTTTTTATGCCTGCAATCAGATTAAACTTTATTAAAATCAGTGAGCTAGGTGATAAATCAACGCATAGCCACCACAAAACAGTCAAAATCTGGTAAACTATCACCCACTTTTGCGCCTGTTCGCCGTGCAGTGCTGTCAGTCTACCTCCGAGGCCGTTTTCCAGACCTAAGGTTTATCTGTGAGCTGCGGGCTTGCGGTCACGATTATTCAGGATAGCAGCCTGAGATACCCAATCAATTTCACGTCGTAGCCAGGCGGCAACAACGCAATGGCTCGTGGAGTGATGGATATTTTGGCTATTCGCCGTATTTTCTAGATAACTTGGAGGTTTTCATGGCTGTCGCTGCCAACAAACGTTCGGTAATGACGCTGTTCTCTGGCCCGACCGACATCTTTAGCCATCAAGTACGTATCGTACTGGCGGAAAAGGGCGTCAGCGTCGAGATCGAGCAGGTAGAACCCGATAATCTGCCGCAGGATCTGATCGACCTCAACCCATACCAAACGGTACCGACGTTGGTCGATCGCGAGCTGACGCTGTATGAATCCCGTATCATCATGGAATACCTTGATGAGCGTTTCCCTCACCCGCCGTTGATGCCGGTGTATCCGGTGGCACGCGGTGAAAGCCGTCTGATGATGCTGCGTATCGAGAGAAACTGGTACACGCTGATGTACAAAATCGAGCAGAGCAGCGGCCAGGAAGCTGAATCAGCACGCCGCCAACTGCGCGAAGAACTGCTGGCGATTGCGCCAATCTTCGGCCAGACCCCGTATTTCATGAGCGAAGAGTTCAGCCTGGTAGACTGCTACCTGGCCCCGCTACTGTGGCGTTTGCCGCAGCTGGGTATCGAACTGAGCGGTGCTGGCTCCAAAGAACTGAAAGGTTACATGACCCGTGTCTTCGAGCGTGATGCATTCCTGGCCTCTCTGACCGAAGCCGAGCGCGAAATGCGCCTGCAGACTCGGGGCTAAGCATCATGGATATGTCTCAGATGACCCCGCGCCGTCCTTATCTTTTGCGGGCATTCTATGACTGGCTGTTGGATAACCAACTGACTCCGCATCTGGTCGTGGACGTGATGCGCCCAGACGTGCAGGTTCCGATGGAATTTGCACGCGATGGTCAGATTGTGCTGAACATTGCTCCGCGTGCCGTAGGCAACCTGCAACTGGGCGACGACGAAGTGACCTTCAACGCGCGCTTTGGTGGCGTTCCTCGTCAGGTGCTGGTGCCAATGGCGGCCGTGCTGGCGATTTATGCGCGGGAGAACGGGGCTGGTACCCTGTTTGAACCGGAAGCCAAGTATGAAGATGAAGGGGCTTTCGAAGGGCTGGAAGAGGTGTCTAGCCCTACGGGTAGCCTGATGTCAGTGGTTGATAGCGATCGTCAGGATAGCTTGGAAGACGATAACGGCCCTGATGATGAACCGCCTCAGCCGCCACGCGGTGGTGGACGCCCGGCGTTGCGTGTCGTGAAGTAAGCTACGGCAGGCAGGGAAAAAGGTGCAACTCAGGTTGCGTCTTTTTTATTGTCTGTCGATCGGCAAGTTGGGAATCTGGAAGGTAAAAGCAAAGGGCCGGCAAGCCGACCCTTTGGGAGAACGTAGAGGTTTAAATCACACTTCCAGATAACACATGATGCCTTCGGCAGCTTTGCGCCCTTCGGCAATCGCGGTAACCACCAGATCGGAACCGCGAACCGCATCGCCACCAGCGAAGATTTTCGGATTGCTGGTCTGGAAGGCGTTATCGACCGATTCCGGTGCGACGATGCGGCCCTGCTTGTCCAACTGCACATCGTGCGCGGCCAACCAGTCCATCTGGTGTGGGCGGAAGCCAAAGGCCATCACCACCGCATCGGCGTCGATCACGTGCTCGGATCCAGGTACCTGTTCGGCAACCTGGCGGCCATTGGCATCCGGGGCACCCAACTGAGTGCGCACCATCTTGACGCCAGCAACGCGCCCCGCGCTGTTAAGCTCAATGCTCAACGGCTGTAGGTTGAACTGGAACTCGACCCCTTCCTCACGCGCATTCTTCACTTCGCGTTTGGAACCCGGCATGTTCGCTTCATCCCGGCGATAGGCACAGATGACCTGAGTCGCGCCCTGACGAATGGAGGTGCGTACGCAGTCCATGGCGGTGTCACCACCGCCCAGCACGACCACACGCTTGCCTTCCATGCTGACATACGGCTCGTGTTGTTCTGGTTGGTAGCCCATCAGCTGCTTGGTGTTGGCGATCAGGAACGGCAGCGCATCGTACACGCCAGGTGCATCTTCGTTCTCCAATCCACCACGCATTGATTGGTAGGTACCTACGCCGAGGAACACCGCATCGTATTCGCTCAATAGCGCATCCATGGTGATGTCTTTGCCGACCTCGGTATTGAGTTGGAACTCGATACCCATCTCGCTGAAGATGCCACGGCGTTTTACCATCACCTCTTTTTCCAGCTTAAAGGCCGGGATGCCGAAGGTCAGCAAACCTCCGATCTCTGGATGACGATCGTAAACCACCGCTTTGACGCCGTTACGGGTCAATACGTCCGCACAGGCCAGGCCCGCCGGGCCAGCGCCAATAACGGCTACCCGCTTACCGGTTGGGTGCACGTGGGACATATCCGGCTTCCAGCCCATCTCGATGGCTTTATCGCTGATGTAACGCTCGATATTGCCGATGGTCACCGCGCCAAACTCGTCGTTCAGGGTACAGGAACCTTCGCACAGGCGATCTTGCGGACAAACGCGGCCACACACTTCCGGCAGGCTGTTGGTCTGGTGTGCCAGATCCGCCGCCTCCATGATGCGGCCTTCATTCGCCAGCTTCAGCCAGTTCGGAATATAGTTGTGAACCGGGCATTTCCATTCGCAATAGGGGTTGCCACAGGACAGACAACGGTCGGCTTGCGATTTCGCCTGGGTTTCCGAAAAGGGTTCATAGATCTCTACAAACTCAATTTTGCGGATCTTCAGCGGTTTTTTTGGCGGATCAACGCGCTGCAGGTCGATAAATTGATAAACGTTCTGACTCATTCAATGACCCCTTACTGCGCCTGAACCCGCAGCTCGGCTGCGGAACGACTACGGTGACCCAACAATGCTTTGACATCACTGGACTTCGGTTTGACCAGCGCAAACTTCGGCGCCCAAACCGGCCAGTTAGCCAAGATCTCTTCTGCCCGCGATGAACCGGTCAACTGCACGTGTTCGGTGATCAAACCGCGCAGGTGCTCTTCATGGATCGCCAGTTGATCGACGTCCAGCACTTCCACCAGTTCCGGGTTGACGCGTTTGCGGAACTCGCCATCTTCATCCAGTACATAGGCGAAGCCGCCGGTCATACCCGCACCAAAGTTGATGCCGGTCTTGCCCAAGACGCAGACGATGCCACCGGTCATGTATTCACAGCCGTTATCGCCAATGCCTTCAACCACGGTAATTGCCCCGGAGTTACGCACGGCGAAACGCTCCCCGGCACGGCCTGCAGCGAATAGCTTGCCACCGGTTGCGCCGTACAAGCAGGTGTTGCCGATGATGCTGGCTTCGTGGCTGCGGAAGGCAGAGCCCACCGGAGGACGCACGGCGATACGGCCACCGGCCATCCCTTTACCGACATAGTCGTTAGCATCGCCGGTCAGGGTCAGCTCAACGCCGCCGGCATTCCACACGCCGAAGCTCTGGCCCGCGGTACCGGAGAAATGCGCCTTGATCGGATCGGCGGCCATCCCTTGGTCGCCGTGCAGCGTGGCAATAGCCCCTGACAAGGTCGCGCCGACGGAACGATCGGTGTTACGAATATCGAAATAGAAGGTCTTGCTGTGCTTGGCCTCGATATGTGGTTGCGCCTGTGCCATCAGTTCCTTGTTCAGCACGCCCTGATCGAACGGCGGGTTGCTGCTTTCGGTGCAGTGCAGGGCTTTACCCGCGTGCGGTGTGGCAGTTTTCAGCAATGGAGACAGGTCCAGCTTGTTCTGCTTGGCGGAGATCCCGTCGAGCTCGGTCAGGAACTCGGTGCGGCCAATCAGATCGACCAGTTGGCTGACGCCGAGCGTAGCCATGATCTCGCGGGTTTCCCGAGCGATAAACTGGAAGTAGTTGGTCACGCGCTCTGGCAGGCCGTGATAGTGATCGCGGCGCAGTTTTTCATCTTGAGTTGCTACGCCGGTCGCGCAGTTGTTCAAGTGGCAGATACGCAGGTATTTACAGCCCAGCGCCACCATCGGGCCGGTGCCGAAGCCAAAGCTCTCTGCACCCAGAATGGCTGCTTTGACAATGTCCACGCCGGTTTTCAGGCCACCATCCACCTGCAGGCGGATCTTGTGGCGCAGGCCGTTGGCCACCAGTGCCTGTTGGGTTTCCACCAGACCAAGCTCCCATGGGCAGCCAGCATATTTAACTGAAGATAACGGGCTTGCACCGGTGCCACCGTCGTAACCGGCAATGGTGATCAGATCGGCATAGGCTTTCGCTACGCCGGTGGCAATGGTGCCCACGCCCGGCTCGGAAACCAGCTTCACCGAAATCATTGCTTTCGGGTTCACCTGTTTCAGATCGAAAATCAGCTGTGCCAAATCTTCAATCGAATAGATATCGTGATGCGGCGGAGGTGAGATCAGGGTCACGCCCGGCACCGAATAACGCAGTTTGGCGATATACGGCGTGACCTTATCGCCAGGCAACTGACCGCCTTCACCCGGCTTGGCACCTTGGGCGACCTTAATCTGGATCACGTCGGCGTTCACCAGATAGGCTGGCGTCACGCCGAAGCGGCCAGAGGCCACCTGCTTGATCCGGGACACCTTGTTGGTGCCGTAGCGCGCCGGATCTTCACCGCCTTCACCGGAGTTGGAGAAACCGCCCAGGCTGTTCATGGCAATCGCCAGCGACTCATGTGCCTCCGGGCTGAGTGCCCCGATGGACATGGCGGCGGTATCGAAGCGTTTGAACAGTGATTCGGCGGGCTCAACCTGATCGACCGGGATCGGCGCGCCTTTCGGGGTGATCGCCAGCAGGTCGCGCAATGTAGCAATCGGGCGCTCGTTCACCAGCTTGGCATAAGCCTGGTAATCGCTGTATTCACCGCTGTGCACCGCTTTTTGCAGCGAGTTCACCACGTCTGGGTTATACGCATGGTACTCGCCGTTGTGGACGAACTTCAGCAGGCCACCTTGATCCAGCGGCTTGCGTTTCAGCCAGGCGCGTTTGGACAGGTTTTGCAGATCCTGCTGGAAGTCGCTGAAGCTGGCACCATTGATGCGGCTGACCACGCCCTGGAAGCAGAGATCGGACAGGTCACGGTGCAGGCCAACGGCTTCAAACAGTTTGGAACAGCGGTAAGAGGCGATAGTCGAGATGCCCATTTTGGACATGATCTTGTACAGCCCTTTATTGATGCCGTTACGGTAGTTCAGCATCACGTCGCGGTATTTCTTGTCGATCGCCTGGCTGTCGACCAGCTTGGCCAGCGTTTCGTAGGCCAGATACGGGTAGATGGCGGTGGCACCAAAGCCCAGCAACACGGCGAAGTGATGCGGGTCGCGGGCGCTGGCGGTTTCAACGATGATGTTGGCATCACAGCGCAGGTTTTTGTCCACCAGGCGGGTCTGGATTGCCCCCACCGCCATTGGCGCCGGTACCGGCAGGCGCTGGTTGCTGATGGCACGATCGGACAGTACCAGCAACACTGCGCCGTCACGGACTTTACGTTCCGCTTCGTTGCACAGGGCATGGATGGTCTGTTCCAGATCCTGCTCCGCCGGATCGAAGGTCAGATCGAGCGTGTCGGCACGATAATATTCGCCTTCCAGCGTAGTGAGCTGCTTGAAGTCTGAATACAGCAGGATCGGCGATTTGAAGCTCAGACGATGCGCCTGGCCTTCGGCTTCGCAGAATACGTTCATCTCGCGGCCGATGCTGGTGGCCAGAGACATGACGTGGGCTTCACGCAGCGGATCGATCGGCGGGTTGGTGACCTGAGCGAACTGCTGGCGGAAGTAGTCATAAATGATGCGTGGACGGCTGGAAAGCACGGCGAACGGGGTATCGTCACCCATCGAACCGGTGGCTTCCTGGCCGATCTCGCCCAGTACGCGGATCACCTGGTCCAGCTCTTCGCTACTGTAGCCGAACTGCTTCTGGTAGGTTTCCAGCGTGGCGTCATCCAGCTTGCGGCTGCCCACCTGATCTTCCGGCAGGTCTTCGAACGGCACCAGACGCTTAACGTTCTTCTCCATCCACTCTTTATACGGGTGGCGGCTTTTCAGATCGTTGTCGGTTTCAGCAGAGTGCAGGATCTTGCCGCTGCGGGTGTCGATCACCATCAGCTCGCCTGGCCCGACGCGGCCTTTTTCGATAACTTCATCCGGCTGGTAATCCCAGATGCCGACTTCTGAGGCACAGGTGATCAGCTTGTCTTTGGTGATGACGTAGCGCGCCGGACGCAGACCGTTACGGTCCAGGTTACAGGCGGCGTAGCGGCCATCGGACATCACGATGCCCGCCGGGCCGTCCCACGGCTCCATGTGCATCGAGTTGAAGTCAAAGAAAGCGCGCAGATCGGTGTCCATATCCGGGTTGTTCTGCCAGGCCGGTGGCACCAGCAAACGCATGGCACGGATCAGATCCATACCGCCTGCCAGCAACAGTTCCAGCATATTATCCAGTGAGCTGGAGTCGGAGCCGGTTTCGTTAACGAAAGGTGCGGCGGCCTGCAAATCCGGGATCAGCGGGGTCTGGAACTTGTAGGTACGGGCACGTGCCCACTGGCGGTTACCGGTGATGGTGTTGATCTCACCGTTGTGCGCCAGATAGCGGAACGGCTGTGCCAAAGGCCAGCGCGGCACGGTATTGGTTGAGAAGCGCTGGTGGAACAGGCAGATGGCCGATTCCAGCCGCAGGTCGGCCAGATCCAGATAGAAGCGTGGCAGATCGGCTGGCATGCACAGACCTTTGTAGATCGTCACCAGGTTGGAGAAACTGCACACATAGAAGCTGTCATCCTGGACGCGCTTCTCGATACGGCGACGGGCTACAAACAGGCGGCGTTCCATATCACGTGGACGCCAGCCCGCAGGGGCGTTTACGAAAATCTGTTCAATACGCGGCAGGGAAGAGAGGGCGATCTCACCCAGAACGTCCGGGTTGGTAGGAACTTCGCGCCAGCCGACGATCGACAGCGTTTCGTTCTGCAGCTCTTCTTCAACAATGCGGCGGCTGGCACGGGCTTCCTCTTCGTTCTGGCTAAGGAACATCATGCCAACGGCGTAGTTCTTGGCTAAACGCCAGCCGCGCTCTTCCGCCACCATGCGGAAAAAGCGATCGGGCTTTTGCAATAACAGGCCGCAACCGTCGCCAGTCTTTCCGTCAGCAAGAATTGCACCACGGTGTTGCATGCGGGCCAGTGCGTGAATAGCGGTCCTCACCACTTTGTGGCTAGGTTCGCCTTCTATGTGGGCGATCAGGCCGAAACCACAGTTGTCCCTCTCATGGGATTTATCGTACAGCATATCAGTGAACCTCCCCAGGCTCTGTGTGACTCTTACAACCCACTGCGAAGGGCCTGCTCAATTTCAGGCAGAAGTCCAATCAGCAAGGTTAATATCGCCAATCTGCTTTTCCGCCCTCCATCAATGGCCTCTCGTGACGGTTCTCACAAGTGGTAAATGACTTGTTTTAAGAGGGAGTCTTAAATTACTGCATAATTATGACGAGACGTTTGCCCGTCCAGAAAGCTTCCAGCGGACCTCCAACTTAGCGAGAAAGAATACGCAGGTCAAATATGGGCTTAACAGGGATTTTGATGGCTTGCATGAGGTTTATGATGATGAAAAATAAGTTTTTTCAGACGGTTTTGGCTCGATGGAAAGGCAGGGGGAGTGCCGCAAAAATGTGAGCTGTCTCACTATAGTGCAATGCCTGAATCTCTGCACCATGCTAGTGCTGGCGGCAATGCCAGAGTTTTATTCTGGTAAATTTATATTTATTGTTGTTTATAACTATTTTTCACCGCTTTGTCATAAAGCTGTTAACAGTGCGCTGAGGATTAGAAACTTTCATCGAGATAAAAATGATTTTATTTGCACTAATAATGAATAGTTATGCCTACGGCGGCCTTTGGGGAAAAGCGTTGATCCCTGTCATCGCGGGAAAAGCCGTTTCTTATTAGCATAACGGCCTTCAAACACAGAGAGACACCAAGATTATGCAGTTGCCGCAATTAGTCAATATGTTTGGTAGCGATCTTCAGCGCCGTTATGGGGAGAAGATCCACAAACTCACGCTGCACGGTGGGTTTAGCTGCCCGAACCGCGACGGCACGCTGGGGCGCGGTGGCTGCACTTTCTGCAACGTGGCCTCTTTTGCCGATGAACAGATGCAGCAGCAAAGCATTGCGGAGCAACTGGCCATTCAGGCGCAGAAGGTTAACCGGGCCAAGCGCTATCTGGCCTATTTCCAAGCCTATACCAGCACTTATGCCGAAGTCGAACTGTTGGCCAACATGTATCGGCAGGCGCTGACGCAGGCCGAGATGGTGGGTATCTGTGTCGGCACCCGGCCAGACTGTGTGCCGGAAGCGGCGCTCGATCTGCTGGCAGGCTACCGTGAGCAGGGCTTCGAGGTGTGGCTGGAGCTGGGGCTGCAAACGGCGCACGATAAAACACTAAAGCGCATCAACCGTGGCCACAATTTCTCCTGTTACCAGCAGACCAGCCGCCTGGCGCGGGAGCGCGGCCTGAAGGTATGCAGCCACCTGATCGTTGGCCTGCCCGGTGAGACTTATCAACATCATCTGGCTACGCTGCAAGCGGTGGCTGAGAGCGGGGTAGACGGCATCAAGCTGCACCCGCTGCATATTGTCACCGGTAGTACCATGGCGCGAGCCTGGCAGGCGGGGCGTTTACCCGAGCTGTCGCTGGAAGATTACGCATTCAGCGCCGGGGAAATGATCCGCCATACGCCGAAGGAGATTATCTACCACCGCATCTCGGCCAGCGCCCGTCGGCCCACCCTGTTGGCACCATTATGGTGCGAAAACCGTTGGAACGGCATGCAGGCCGTCGGCGGCTATCTTCAGCGGCAGGGTGGTCAGGGTTCGGCTTTGGCCGTAGGCCAGCAATACCAGCCTTAAAACCCTGTTCTCAGGTTGCGAATTGCAACCATTCCCACAGTTCACAGTAAGGTTTCTTATCTTAACCGCATTTTACGGTATGATTTGAGAGATTATGTCTGTTGGGAATGGCTCATGAAGCAAATCCGGGTGTTAGCCCAGTACTACGTTGATTTGATGGTAAAACTGGGGCTGGTGCGCTTTTCACTGTTGCTGGCTTCAGCGCTGGTGATACTGGCGATGGTGGTGCAGATGGCGGTCACCATGCTGTTGCGTGGTGAAGTGGAAAGCATCGACGTGGTGCGCTCCATCTTCTTCGGTCTACTGATCACGCCGTGGGCGGTTTATTTCCTTTCGGTGGTGGTAGAGCAACTGGAGGAGTCGCGCCAGCGCCTGGCTCGGCTGGTGGATAAGCTTGAGGAGATGCGCAATCGCGATCTCGCGCTGAACCAGCAGATGCAAGAGAACATCAGCCAGCTCAATCAGGAAATTGCCGACCGTATCAAGGCGGAGCAAGATCGCCAACAGGTGATGGATAAGCTGACCGAAGAGATGGAGCAGCGCGAACAGGCGCAGGTGGAGTTGGGCCAACAATCAGCATTGCTACGCTCTTTCCTCGATGCCTCCCCCGATCTGGTTTACTACCGCAACGAAGAAAAAGAGTTTTCCGGCTGCAATCGGGCGATGGAGCTGCTGACCGGCAAGAGTGAAAAACAGCTGATCGGCCTGACCCCCTTTGATGTCTACAGCAAAGAGATCGCCGAAAAAGTCATCGAAACCGATGAGAAAGTATTCCGCCATAACGTCTCCCTGACCTATGAACAATGGTTGGTGTACCCAGACGGTCGCAAGGCCTGTTTTGAACTGCGCAAGGTGCCGTTTTACGACCGCGTGGGCAAACGTCACGGGCTGATGGGCTTTGGCCGCGATATAACCGAGCGTAAGCGCTATCAGGACGCGCTGGAGAACGCCAGCAGGGAGAAGACTACCTTTATCTCAACGATCAGCCACGAGCTTCGTACGCCGCTTAATGGCATCGTCGGCCTGAGCCGTATTCTGCTCGATACCGAACTGAACGATGAGCAACTGAAGTATTTGAAAACCATCCACGTCAGTGCCATCACCCTGGGTAATATTTTCAACGACATCATCGAGATGGATAAACTCGAGCGGCGTAAGGTCCAGTTGGACAATCAGCCGGTCGACTTTACCGGCTTCCTGGCGGATCTGGAGAACCTCTCCGGCCTGCTGGTACAGCCGAAAGGGCTGCAGTTCGTGATGGAGCCCGAGTTACCGCTACCGGAGAAAATCATTACGGACGGCACACGCCTGCGTCAGATCCTGTGGAACCTGATCGGCAACGCGGTGAAATTCACCCAGCAAGGCCAGATCGTGGTGCGCGTCAGGCGCGAAGAGCAGGAACAGATCGTGTTTGAGGTTGAAGACTCAGGCATGGGGATCCCGCAGGATGAGCAAGACAAGATTTTCGCCATGTATTATCAGGTCAAAGACCAGAACGGCGGGCGTCCGGCGACCGGCACCGGGATCGGTCTGGCGGTCTCCAAACGGCTGGCGCAGAGTATGGGCGGAGATATCACGGTAAACAGCGCACAAGGGCACGGTTCTTGCTTCACCTTGACCATCAAGGCGCCAGCGGTGGACGAAGTGGTCAATGAGGTCCAGGCGGTGGAAGAAATGCCGCTACCGGCGTTGCATATCCTGCTGGTGGAAGATATCGAACTGAACGTGATCGTGGCGCGTTCGGTGTTGGAGAAGCTGGGTAACAGCGTTGCGGTAGCCATGAACGGCAGCGATGCGTTAGCCATGTTCGACCCGGACGAGTTCGATCTGGCTCTGTTGGATATTCAATTGCCGGACATGAGCGGGCTGGATATCGCCCGTGAGCTGCGCGAGCGTTATGCGGGCCGCTCGTTGCCGCCGCTGATTGCGTTGACAGCTAATGTCCTGAAAGACAAGAAAGAGTATCTTGAAGCGGGCATGGACGATGTGCTGAGTAAGCCGTTGTCGGTACCGGCCTTGACCAAGATGATCAAACATTACTGGGATCATCAACCCCAACATACCACAAAGAAAACGGAGCAAAAGTCGATGCAGATTAATGAATCGTTGTTGGATACCGCAATGCTGGAGCAGTACATGGATCTGGTGGGGCCGCAGCTGATCCATCAGAGCCTGGCGATGTTTGAACAGGTTATGCCGGGGTATCTGGCGGTGCTGGATTCCAACATGACCGCGAAGGACGAGAAAGGGATCACCGAAGAAGGGCACAAAATCAAGGGTGCCGCTGGCTCCGTCGGGCTAAAACATCTGCAACAGCTGGCCCAGCAGATCCAGACGCCAACGTTACCAGCCTGGCAAGACAACGTGCAAGAATGGGTCGATGAGCTGAAGCAGGAGTGGCGCAATGACGTGGCGGTGCTGCGAGCTTGGGTAGAGAACGCTGAAAAAAAATGACCCCAGCCGAGGCCGGGGTGCGCGAATATTGCGCCAACACCAGGGAAATCATTAACCTGCGTATTGGTTTTTAGCGTTCTGGTAGAGCAGGTGGTACGAAATTCGTATACATCATACAGCGAACAACATAGCAAATGTAAGCGCTCTTGTTAGAAGAATCATTAAAATATGTGATGTAGTTAGTATTTGTCGCCTCTGGGCCTGCCTTTGCCGGCGGTCCTGGCTGGGAGAATGTCGATGAAACAGGTCGCTGTAGTACTGAGTGGTTGTGGTGTTTATGACGGGGCAGAAATCCATGAGGCGGTGCTCACCTTGCTGGCTCTGGATCGTGCCGGTGCGCAAGCGGTCTGCTTTGCACCGGATAAGGCACAACTACATGTTATTAATCATTTATCCGGCGAAGAAATGCCAGAGAGTCGCAACGTTTTGCTGGAGTCGGCGCGCATCGCTCGTGGCAAAATTCAGGCGCTTTCACAGGCCGATGCCGAGCAGTTGGATGCCCTGATTGTGCCCGGTGGATTTGGTGCGGCGAAGAATTTGAGCAGCTTTGCCACGCAAGGGGCGGAATGTTCAGTGGATCCCGATTTGTCTAATCTTATTCTGGAAATGCATAAGAGAAACAAACCAATGGGTTTGATGTGCATTGCGCCCACGCTGTTGCCGAAAGTTCTCGATCAACCGTTACGATTGACCATTGGTAACGATCCCGATCTGGGGGAAGTGATTGATGCCATGGGCGGTGAGCCGGTGATCTGCGCGGTAGATGACATCGTAGTTGATATTGAAAACAAGGTTGTCACGACCCCGGCCTACATGTTGGCCCAGTCGATCGGCGAGGCAGCGCAGGGAATTGATAAGCTGGTGTCACGAGTGCTGGATCTGGTGGAATGATAAGGTTTTCTCGTAAATCGTGGATTGTTCGCCTGTGGTTTTGGTTTAAACGAGGCGTTCTTGCGGTTATTGGCCTGTGGCTGGTGGGGATCATTCTATTCGCTTTTCTGCCGGTGCCGTTTTCTGCGGTGATGGTGGAGCGGCAGCTCGGTGCCTGGCTGAGTGGGGATTTCGGCTATGTGGCGCATTCCGACTGGGTAGCGATGGACGATATTGCCCCCTCGATGGCGCTGGCGGTGATGGCGGCAGAGGATCAGAAATTCCCCGATCACTGGGGGTTTGACGTGGCGGCTATTGAAAAGGCGATCAGCCATAATGAAAAACGGCCAACGCGCATCCGTGGTGCTTCTACCCTTTCTCAGCAAACGGCAAAGAACCTGTTTTTGTGGGATGGGCGCAGCTGGCTGCGCAAGGGGCTGGAGGTTGGGCTAACGGCAGGTATTGAGCTGGTATGGACCAAACGGCGTATTTTGACGGTGTACTTGAATATCGTCGAGTTTGGTGACGGTATCTTTGGCGTGGAAGCGGCGGCTCAGCACTTTTTCCACAAGCCGGCAAGCCGTCTGACGGCCTCGGAAGCGGCCCTGCTGGCGGCGGTGCTGCCTAATCCACATCGTTTCAAGGCCGGTGCCCCTTCGGGGTACGTGATCCAGCGCCAACAGTGGATTATGCGTCAGATGCGCCAGTTGGGTGGCGAAGGATTTCTCAAGGCGAACGATCTGAAGTGATCGTGATACAGGGTCTATGGGGTATCTGGATCACCCCAAGACCCGACTCACGAGATTATTTAACGTAGGTAAACGCCGTTGTCACGTGCTTCACGCCGCTAACCTGGCTGGCGATCTGCGCCGCAGACTGGCCTTCCTGCTGTGTCACCAAACCTAGCAAGAACACTTCGCCATTTTCGGTAGTGACCTTCACGTTTGAAGATTTGACGGTATCGCTGGTCAGGATCTGCGAACGCACCTTGGTGGTGATCCAGGTATCGGAAGAGGCGGTGCCCAGGCTGACCGGCGTGCCCTGGCGAATTTCGTTATACACCTCAGCGGCACCATCGACGCCAAGTGCGATCTGTTTCGCCCGGCTGGCGAGCTCGGTGGTAGGAGCCTGGCCGGTCAGCAGCACTTTGCCCTGATAGGCGGTGGCTACGACACGGGCTTCTTTCTTCAGTTGCTGATCTTTGCTGATGGCATTTTCGACCCGGGCTTCCAACGTGCCGTCATCGACCTGTGTGCCTACGGTGCGTGGATCGGTCGCCGTTTTGGTGGCAACCGCGGCGCTGCCAACGACAACGCCCGCGACGCAACCCTGCAACAGTAGGGCGCTGAACAGCACTGCAAATGTGGCTCTTAGCTTCATCTCAGTTCCTTTAATCGTCCTGGTGGGGGAACAATGTGTTATCAATCAGGTCGCATAGGCAATTAACGGTAAGCATATGCATCTCCTGAATGCGTGCACTGCGGTGAGAGGGGATACGTATCTCCACATCCTGCTGGCCGAGTAAACCCGCCAACTCTCCGCCATCGTAGCCGGTAAGCGCAACAATGGTCATATCACGCGTTACCGCAGCTTCGACCGCTTTTACAATATCACGGCTATTGCCGCGGGTGGAAATCGCCAGCAGTACGTCACCGGTGTGGCCGAGTGCCCGCACCTGTTTGGCATACATTTCATCATGCAGACGATCGTTGCCGATGGCGGTCAGCACCACGTTATCGGCGTTTAGCGCGATCGCGGGCAGGCTGGGGCGTTCGGTTTCAAAGCGGTTGATCATGCAGGCGGCAAAATGCTGAGCGTTAGCCGCCGAAGTGCCGTTGCCACAGCACAGGATCTTGTTGCCGTTCAATAACGATTGAACCAGGGTCATCGCGGCACGGGATATCGCGTCAGGTAAGGCTTCCGCCGCCGCAATCTGGGTTTGGATACTCTCGGTAAAACAGACTTTGATTCTATCCAGCACGTTGTTTTAATCCACTAGGTCAAAGGGCCGGCATACACCGGTCAACAGGGTTTAATCCGCATTGAAGGCATTGGGTATCCATTCTAACTGGCTACCGGTAATGGCTAAAACATCAAAACGGCAAGATGATGTGTCAAAACTGGCTCCTCGCCCTGCCAGCCAAACGGCGGCGGCATGCAGCAATCGCCGTTGCTTGCGGTAAGTCACGCTGGCCGCTGCGTCACCAAAGGCGGCGTTGCGGCGGTAGCGGACTTCGACGAATACCCAGGTTTGACCATCACGCATGATGAGATCGAGCTCACCCCCACGTACCACCACGTTGGCGGCGGTGAAGGTAAGCCCCGCGCGCTCCAGGTATTGGCGGGCCTGGAACTCATAGCCCGCCCCCTTGGCGCGTTGACTCAGGAGACCGGAACGACCGAGCCCTGGCGGTATTGCAGCCAAGTTAGTTTCCTGGTGATCACACAGTTAGGTGAAGATGTCAGCACACCGGTGGTGCCTGAAATCTGGAATCCTGGCAACTGGCGCATTTGAGCAAAGTGGTTGGCCAATGTCCAGGCATCCATCCCCATGGCGTAGAGGCGCACCAGGGAATAGTCGTTACGGAATTTGGCGGTGGCTTGCTGCTGCAACTGTGGATTGGCCCCTGCCAGCAGAGGAATATCACTGAATTGCAGGCCTTCCATTTCCAGACGGAAGTCCGGGCCAGCACCGGCCTGATAGCTGCGTGAACTGGCAAACATGGCAGGTTTGCTACGAGAGCTGGTGGTCATGTCGATCATCGGCTTGATCAGCGTCAGCTGGTCCTGCGTGGCGACAATATACACCGAGTCCACGCCACCGCCGGTAGAGGCCGGGATATCGCTTGGTGGCGCTGGAATAGTCAGACCAGCGATAGTCACCGACTGCTGCGCCGGAGCCTGTGAGGCCACCGGGGTGCCGCTCATGCGAATGCCGCCGCTGTTGACCATCTGGCGTAGCTCACCGGCAGAACCGATCCCTTGCTGCAGCACGGTCTGGCCGCCGAGTTTCTGCCACTCTTCGGTGAAGGCTTTGGCAATGCGATCGCCAAACGAGCCGCGTGGCAGCAGCAGTAACGGCTGGCGTTTTTGCTGTTCCCAGATATGGCGGGCGGCGTCACGGGCTTCATCTTCCGGTGACAGGGCGAAGTAACAGATATTCGGGCTGTCCTTCGGTTGCTCAGGCTGGTTGAGTGCCAACACGTTCAACGTCGTCGAGGTAGTGGCGAGTTGATCGACTTCGGCCTTCAATAGCGGGCCCACGACCAGGGTAGCGCCATCCTGCTGGGCTTGAGCCAACAACGCTGGCAGAGGCTGACTGGTGGTGTCGTAGACCTTCACCTGCCCGCCGGTTGCCGGGGCTGGAGTGACGGGTACCGGAGCAGGAGTAGCGGGTTGTACTGCGGCTACCTGAGTTGTATCCGCCGCAGGGGCTGAAGTGCTTACGGCACCGTTGGCATTGTCTGGCGTTGCTGCCGCGGTCTGGTCAGGGTTATTGGTCGGCTGCATTGCCTGAACGGGCGCGGTGAGTGCTATGCCACTTTGCGCAGCGTTAAAACCCTGTTGGATCGCATCGGCAAATACTTTGGCCTGGCCGTTCAGCGGTAGCAGCAGGGCGATATGCGAAGTCGAAGCCTGGGTGAAATTCAGCACCTGATTCAACTGCGTTGGCAGGCTTTTCGCCGCCGGATTTTGCGGATAGCGGTTCTGCCAGTCTTTGATCCCGGCCTTCAGCAGATCGGGATCCTGACGGTTGTCCTGATAGACTCGTAACAGATCCAGCCAGCCTTGCAGCACGTTTTCGTTGGCGTTAATCACCAGGCTGTTCATGTCGGCCGGCTTCAGGCCAAGCAGCGTTTGCCAGGTTTTATCCAGGTTATCCTGATGAGCCTGGCCGCTTAGTAACGGTTCCTGGGCAATATAGGCACGGATCAGCGGCAGTGAGGCTTGGCCCTGATTTGCCGCGATCTGCGCCTGATACAGGCGAACCAGTTGATTCGGTGACAGCGCGCTGCTGTCGATGTTATTCAGCGCATCGCGGGCTGCGCTCAAATTCTTGTTGGCCACCTGCAGTTCTGCGCTTAATAGTTGGCGCTCAAGCTGCTGTGTACTCGTCAGGTTTTGCGGCAGGGTGCTCAGTTGCTCGTTGGCCTGTGGCAGTTTGCCTTCGCGAGTTAATGCGCGAATCGCAAGTAATTGCCAGTCAGCCTTGTTATCATCGCTGCTTTGCTGCAACTGTTGCAGATAGTAATCAGAGTTGGCACTGGCTTCGTCCTGGATATTTGAGGGCGGAGTTTGTGGAACCTGACTTGGACAACCAGCTAACAGCAAGGCTGCCAGTACAACAGGTACTAATCGCCCTGCTTTGGTACGAAGGAATGTTGAGGAAAGCATACTGTATCCAGTGATGTTTTTTTCAAGATGCTCAATATTAAATCGGCAATCCGGATGAAACAATGAATCAACACCAACAATCAGCTATTTCTGCATCGACACTGTACGTGGTGCCCACCCCCATCGGTAACCTGGGGGATATGACTCATCGGGCCATAGAGGTACTGAAAAGCGTCGATCTGATTGCGGCGGAAGATACGCGCCATACCGGGTTGCTGCTGCAACACTTTGCTATTAGCGCGCGGTTGTTTGCGCTGCACGACCATAACGAACAGCAGAAGGCGGACCAACTGCTGGCAAAACTGCAGGAAGGCCAAAGCATAGCACTGGTGAGTGACGCAGGCACGCCACTGATTAACGATCCGGGTTATCACCTGGTGCGCCGTTGCCGCGAAGCGGGGATCCGCGTCGTGCCGCTGCCGGGTGCTTGTGCTGCCACCACCGCGCTGTGTGCCGCCGGTGTGGCTTCCGATCGTTTCTGCTACGAAGGCTTCCTGCCAGCCAAAACCAAAGGCCGTAAGGATACCCTGCTGGCGCTGGCAGAGGAACCGCGAACGCTGATTTTCTACGAATCAACCCACCGTTTGCTGGAAAGTTTGCAGGACATGGTCACCGTGTGGGGGCCACAGCGCTACGTGGTGCTGGCGCGTGAACTGACCAAAACCTGGGAATCGATTCACGGTGCCCCGGTGGGGGAACTGCTGGCCTGGGTGCTGGAAGATGAGATGCGCCGGCGGGGGGAGATGGTGCTGATTGTGGAAGGGCACAAGGCGCAGGAGGACGATTTGCCGCTCGAAGCGCTGCGTACCTTGGCTCTGCTGCAAAAAGAGCTGCCGTTGAAAAAGGCGGCGGCGTTAACCGCAGAGATCCACGGCGTGAAGAAAAATGCGCTGTATAAACATGCGCTAGAGCAGCAGGAACAGTAAAGCGGTTGACCTGCTGGCGCAGCAACGCTACTATCCGCGCCGGAGTTGACCAGACAGTCGCCGCTTCATTGCCGTCCTCTTCGGGGGAGACAGATGGAGGGGAGGAAAGTCCGGGCTCCATAGGGCAGGGTGCCAGGTAACGCCTGGGAGGCGCAAGCCTACGACTAGTGCAACAGAGAGCAAACCGCCGATGGCCCGCGCAAGCGGGATCAGGTAAGGGTGAAAGGGTGCGGTAAGAGCGCACCGCGCGGCTGGCAACAGTCCGTGGCACGGTAAACTCCACCCGGAGCAAGGCCAAATAGGGGTTCACATGGTACGGCCCGTACTGAACCCGGGTAGGCTGCTTGAGCCAGTGAGCGATTGCTGGCCTAGAGGAATGACTGTCCACGACAGAACCCGGCTTACCGGTCAGCTCCCTCTATACAGATAACCCCGCGTGACGAGAGTCGCGCGGGGTTTTTCTTTATCTGTACCCTACACCGGCAAATCAATCAGCAGCGCACGTAGCGGCGCTTCGGCCTGGATGGTGAGGCGGTTTTCCTCGCGGATAAACGCACCGTCTCCACAGGTCAGGCGCTGGCTCTGGTGATGGTCGCCATTGACCTCAACGGTACCGTGGATCGATTGCAGGTAGGCTCGTGGCCCATGCAGAGTAAGCGTCTGCCGTGCTCCCGCCGGTAAGTTCAAATGATGTATCCAGACCTGTTGGCGCAGTTGCAGGCTGCCTTGGGCACCATCTGGTGAGGCCAGTAGCGTATAGGGCTGATCTGGCAGGCTCAAACGCTGCACACGTTCGTTACTGCGCTCCGGACAGGCATCCAGCCACAGCTGCATCCGGGTCAGTGGCGTGCTGCTGCTGACGTTCTGTTCGCTATAGCTAAGCCCCGGTTGCGTAGCCAGCAATAACGCCTCTCCTGCACCTGCGCGTACGGTATTGCCGTCGCTGTCCCGGTATTCGGCTTCACCTTGCAGGATCAGATTCAGGATATCTACGTTGGGATAGGTGCGTGGCTGGAAGGCGGCACCCGGTGCCAATACCTCTTGATTCAGTACCCGCAGCGACGCATAGCCCATCAGTTTGGGATCGAAGTAGTGGCCAAAGGAAAAGGTATAACGAGCCTGCAGCCAACCAAAGTCAGCTTGCCCGCATTGTTGTGCTGTTCTGCATGTGATCATGGCAATCGGCTCTCTAATTTCATTCTCTTGATGGTAAGCATCTGGACGGCGGATTGTTAGCCAGTTAATCTGGTCGGTATATTCAAATTTCCTGATAGAGAGTTTCGATGGCCAGAGATCGGGCGTTAACGCTTGAAGCGCTTAGGGTTATGGATGCGATCGACCGCCGTGGCAGCTTTGCCGCCGCCGCCGATGAACTGGGGCGAGTGCCTTCGGCGCTCAGCTACACCATGCAAAAATTGGAAGAAGAACTGGATGTGGTGCTGTTTGACCGATCTGGGCATCGCACCAAATTTACCAACGTTGGCCGCATGCTGCTTGAGCGTGGCCGCGTACTGCTCGAGGCGGCGGACAAGCTGACGACCGATGCAGAAGCATTGGCGCGGGGGTGGGAAACCCACCTCACCATCGTCAGCGAAGCGCTGTCCCCTGCCTACAAGCTGTTCCCTTTGGTCGATAAGCTGGCGCTGAAGGCCAATACTCAGGTTTCGATCTTTACCGAAGTGTTGGCTGGGGCATGGGAGCGGCTGGAGCAAGGGCGGGCCGATATCGTTATTGCGCCGGATATGCACTTTCGCGCCTCTTCTGAAATCAACACCCGCAAGCTGTATAAGGTGATGAGCGTGTACGTTGCCGCACCGGAACATCCGATCCACCTGGAGCCGGAGCCGCTGTCGGAGCTGACGCGGGTGAAATACCGTGGCATTGCGGTGGCGGATACCGCTCGGGAGCGGCCAGTGTTGACGGTGCAATTGCTGGATAAACAGCAGCGCCTGACGGTGAGCACCATCGAAGATAAGCGCCGCGCCTTACTGGCCGGGCTGGGGGTTGCCACCATGCCTTATCAGATGGTGGAGAAGGATATCGAGCAGGGGCGTTTACGCGTGGTGGGGCCGGAATACAGTCGTGAGGCGGACATTATCATGGCCTGGCGGCGCGACAGCATGGGCGAGGCTAAATCCTGGTTCCTACGCGAAATCCCGCGTCTGTTTGCACGCGAGGAGAATCAGTAACTTCTTCGCATTTTTGCATTGTGTAGACCCCTCACCCTAACCCTCTCCCACAGGGAGAGGGGACCGATCGAGTTCGTTAATTGCTTTGCGTAATACCTTGCCTTTCTTGTTTTTACTCCCGATTTTCCGAAGTTGTACGAGCCAACCAAGGTCACCGGGCAGCTCCCTCTCCCTGTGGGAGAGGGTTGGGGTGAGGGGAACTGCGATTGCCGGCTCCCCTGACTCGCAGCAATCTGCAATCAACCAAAACGTACATCGCGCCCGTGGGGTTCATCCAGATCCTGTGCAGGGCCGATCGAAATGATCCCGTGCGGATTGATGGTGGCATGGCTGCGATAATAGTGGTTGCGGATATGCGCCATATCGACCGTTTCGGCAATCCCTGGCATCTGGTAGATATCGCGCAGGAAGCCGTACAGGTTGAGATAGTCGCTGATGCGGCGCTGGTCGCATTTGAAATGAGTGACGTAGACCGGATCGAAACGGATCAGTGTAGTCCACAGGCGGAGATCGGCCTCGGTAAGTCGATCGCCGGTCAGATAACGGTGCTGGCCGAGGATCTGCTCCAACTGCTCCAAAGAGGCAAACACGCCGTTCACCGCTTCGTCATAGGCCTCCTGGCTGGTAGCAAAACCGGCCTTGTACACCCCGTTGTTCACCGAATCGTAAATCCAGCCGTTGAGCGAATCGATCTTTTCACGCAGCTCTGCCGGATAGTAATCTCCAGCTCGTGCGCCGACGGCGTCGAAAGCGCTGTTGAACATGCGGATGATATCGGCAGACTCATTGCTGACGATGGTCTGCTGCTGTTTATCCCACAGCACTGGCACGGTAACGCGGCCGCTGTACTGCGGATCGGCCCGTAGATAGAGCTGGTAAAGAAAATCGGAGTGATACAGCGCATCGCCGGTTGCTGCAGGGAAATCCTGGCCGAAGGTCCAGCCGTTTTCCAACATCAGCGGATGCACCACGGAAATCGAGATGGTTTGCTCCAGCCCTTTTAGCTTGCGCATCAGCAGGGTACGGTGTGCCCAAGGGCAAGCCAGGGAAACGTACAGGTGGTAGCGATCTTGCTCGGCTTTAAAACCTGCCTTGCCATGTTCTCCCGCAGCGCCGTCCGGCGTGACCCAATTGCGAAACTGTGAGGTTGAACGTTTGAAACGGCCCCCGGTGGATTTGGTGTCATACCAGGTGTCTTGCCAAACGCCATCAACGAGTTGTCCCATGAGATCCTCCAATGTGTCTGAGAGAAAAAGTCAAAAGGCCCGGCGTTGAGCCGAGCCTTTCGTCGATACTATAAGCTTACCACTTTTTGTTCAAAATGCGGTCAATGCTGAAGCCACCAGGGCCTGCAACCGCCAGCACGATGAAGCCACCGGCAATGGTCAGGTTTTTCATAAACATCAGCTGGTTCACGCCTTCGGCAAAGTTGGTGTGGAACAGCAGAGCGGTCAGAATGGTGAAACCGGCCGTGAACAGCGCCACGGTACGGGTCAGGAAGCCGAACAGGATTGCCAGGCCACCGCCGAACTCCAGCAGGATGGTCAGTGGCAACAAGAAGCCAGGTACGCCCATCGACTGCATGTATTGTTGGGTGCCAGCATAGGCATCACCCATTTTGCCGTAACCTGCAACGATAAACAGGATTGGCATCAGAATACGAGCAACCAGCAAACCTGCATCTTCTAATTTCTTCATCATTAACTCCAAAAAGTGTTGTTGCTTGCCAATCTTGGCATTGGTACCGCCAGGGGGCCTGTAGCCGCCATGTCCGGTTGATGGAGTGAATGTTAGACGGGAATGCTGCGGGTTGTTAGCAAGTAAAACTGTCGTATTTTTTCAAAAAATCTGAATATTAAAAAATCGATAAAAGTAGTTATAAATCATTTAATTAACGATTGTTAAGGCATGCTTGGATAAAATCCACGTAAATAAAAGGGATTACCAACGGGATAATTGAACCTGTTACGGCGCGGTTATTTTTTGGGAAGGGTGTTACGGATCAGACGAACGGTGCCCCAGACGCTGAGCGCCCGCCGTGACCAGCGGATCAATTTGCTAGGATGGCGTATGCCGTACAGCGCAATCACGCTGGAGCCAATAGCCATATATTTACGCAGACCATATAAGGTCTGCCAGCTGCGATCAAAGGATTCGGTCTTTTGCAGCCACTGGCTTTTGTTGACGGCCAGATCCAGACGTTGTTGCTGGATCTGCCGGATGAGTTGCTCTTTTCTGCGTTCACGGTACTGGCGGCGATTCATGTTTCTCCTCCAGTTCAGCACGGTCGAGTTCCAATTGCTGACGTGTTGCCCCTAACAGTGTCGAACGGCGAGCCTTGGACAGTGTCCAGACAAGCCCCACAACGGCCAGGAACAGCAGAACGGCGGTAGTGGTGCCCAACGCCATCAGGCGATAAGCGGGGTCGATGGCCCAGAAGATGAGGATTAACAGGCTCATCAGGCCGAATGCGGTAAACAGCAGGGTAAGCCCCGCCATCATCAGCAACTGAATGAGGTTGGCTTTCTCCTCTTCCAGCTCGATAACGGCCAGACGCACCCGGGTTTCCACCATGCCGACCATAATGGTGACAATCCGTTGGGCGATATCCAGGACCCCTTTACCGGGGCCCTGAGCGCGCGTTTGCGGCTGCTCTGCCATAATCAGCGGCGCGCGAGCAGAACGCCTAACACCACGCCAACCGCGGCGCCGATACCGATACCGGTCCACGGGTTTTCACGCACGTAATCATCGGCCTGGCCAGCCATCTGCTTGGTTTGGTGAGCCAGTTTGTCACCAGCATCGCTCAGACGGGCACGGGTTTCTTTCAGTGCGCCTTCTGCTTTGGAGCGCAGTTTGTCCAGTTCAGCTTTAGGTTTATCGGTGGAAGAGTTCAGCACTTCTTCCAGCGTATCGGCCAGGGACTTCAGTTCAGCGCGTAAATTTTCTGCATGTGAATCATGTGCCATTTCGATAACTCCTTAACATTAACTTCGACAGACTTTTAACATAGCGGATTTATTCACTTAAGCAAAGGGCTTATCCCCGGTGGATATCACTAACCAATGTCATTATAGGCTGGTAAAATCCCGCCAGATGGGGCTCTTAGCGATAAATCCGCTAATATAAAAAATTATTCGGCCTGCGCGGCTTTCAGCTCAGCCTGAGCTTCTGCCAGCTTTCTCTGTTTGTTGGCGATTTTATCTGCCTTGCCGGTTTCCTGAGCCTCTTTCAGCTCCTGCTCACGCTCGGCCACTTTCTCCTGCTTATCAGCAATCTTCTTCTGGCGATCGGCTTGTAAACCGGACTCGGTGCAGTGGGTTTGTACTTCGCTCAGGGCTTTTTGCAGGCCTGCCACGCGGTGGCTGTTGCCGTGTTTAGTGGCATAATCGATCTGGGTCTGGATCTCCTGGGCTTTGCTGGCACAAGTCTCGGCCGCTGCCTGTGAAAGCGCAGAAAAAGTGAACAGGGGAATAGCCAGTAACAAAGTGTGGCGTAATTTCATGATTTCAATTCCTTAATGCTGGGAGATAACAAGGATGCTCCCGGTTTCCTGCTGCCCAAGGGGCAGTGCGATAGGTGGCCTACGCGGCTGACCCATGCAGACAAACAGCATAGTCATAAATTGCGTAGAACCCCAAAAGTTGAGACTGCCGGTATTTCTCATTCGGTTCAATGCGAAGGGGCGCTGTATACTGCGCCCGCTAAGGCAATCCCTGCAATGTGAAGGGATTATCCCAGATCAAGTGGCGTACGTGCAAATTTACGCACCCAGCGGCCGGGGAAAGGAGACTCGTTCAGGGCAATGGTATAACCGGGGGGCAGGATGTTTTCCAGGGCTTCGCGGGCCAGCAACTGTTGCTCAGGGGAATCCAGACGGATCACAAGGCCATCGCCCTCAGGCGTAATGCTTTTGATGCGGATACCGCGTTCATCCAGGCGCTGATAGACGTAAAAACCATCTGGCAACGATAGACCCTGCTGAGCCGCATGAATACGCAGCTCGTTTTCCGTACGTAAAATGTATGGCGCCAGCACGGCGGCCAATGCCAGCAATAGCAATGAAAGCAGCAGTGCGTATTGCCAGCGGGGGCGTTTGGCTATCACGCGTCTTTCCCTGCACGGTCGGCGCGCTTTTTACGCCACAGTACTACCAGAGAACCGACTAGCCCGGCGACCAATAGCACCAGTGGCAGCATCATCAGGCCGAACATCAACTGGTCTTCATACTTGCGGAACATCGGGGTTTTCCCGAGGGCAAAACCGACCGATACCAGGATCAGAACCCACAGCAGGCCGCTCATCCAGTTAAAGAACTGGAAGCGTGCGTTGCTCAAACCAGACAACCCGGCAATGGTAGGCAACAGCGTACGGACGAAAGCCAGGAAACGGCCAACCAGCAGGGCCGACAGGCCATGACGGTGGAACAACTGGTGGGCACGCTGATGGTAATGGGCCGGTAGATGAGCTAGCCAACCCTGTACCGTAGGCGTATTGCCTAGCCATCGGCCTTGTATGTAGCTAACCCAGCACCCCAGGCTGGCTGCGGTGGTCAGGATAAGAATGGTCACCGGGAAATTCATGGTGCCTTTGGCGACCAGGACGCCGACCAGGATCAGCAGGCTATCACCCGGCAGGAAGGCGGCGGGCAGCAGGCCATTTTCCAGAAATAAAATCATAAACAGCAAGACGTACAGCGTCCAGACCAACGAGGGGTTGGCCAGCGTTTCAAAGTCTTGCTGCCATAAGGCATCCAATAGTTGCTTAATGATATCCATCCGGTGTTCCTAAAAACGTCATTGTTATTTTCGTTCAGCGGCTGGGGGCGGTAAGCTCGCGGAGGCCCCGGCTGCTGAAGATGATGAACGGTGTTGCTTTATTCTTTGGTTCTAATGGGGCGACACCGGATCATGAGTGATACGTTAGCGAGCCACGGTAAAGTATGTTGCTTTCTTTCCAACCCCCGAGCCTGCTTTGCTGCTGCGGGAAGTTCAGCGTCCAATTGACCTGCCGCAACCGGTTAGGGGCTGGGTTATCTGCCTGCGGTTGAGGCCACAGGCGGTAGCCCAGATCCGTTGCTAAAGTATAGGCCGGAACCGACTGGGACGGGGCCTGCAACGAACTGGGATAGGAATGCATCCGGGGCAAAGACAGCAGTAGTTTGCTGAGGGGCTTGCGGCGGAGTTCACTGTGCGGACGGTAATCCTGATCGTAGGGGGAAACCACATGCTCATCAAGTAATGCCTGAGCATTTAACGCGGAGGCTAAGGCTGTGGTTTGTGCTGCATAGAGCTTTGGGCCGGAGACCGAACCGGTCCAGCAGGAAAGAGCAATAAGCATGGCAAACAACCAGCGCATGTATTCGCGTTCCACCCCAAAGTCAGTCGATAAAAAAGTGGGCTAACTCTACCAAAATAGCACGATTGGCAACAGGGAAATCTACGCGGTCGCTGGGGAAATATCGCGCAGTGGGCGGCTGTACCGGGATCGATTCAGCCGTTTTTACAATACCTGACATTCGGTACGATTTCTTGACGCCAAAATCCTATTTGGTGGGGGTGGCCATGTTATCCAAATGGATCACCGGATTCTCGGCAAACAGGTAGCGATCGGCGTTGTATTCGAAATCGTCGGTGGTGGCATTGAACAGCATCTGCTTGGTATTTTCCAGATGTTGCCACATGGCCAGTTTGGCACCGTGAGGATCTTTACGTATCAGCGCTTTAAGGATCTCATCGTGATCGTCGCACCAGCTGGCAATGGAACGCTCATCGATGTGTTCGTGCAGTTTGATCCAGTAAGGGTTGCTGACACGCTGAGCCCACATTTTTTCCACTATGGTGGCCATGGCGGTATTCTGGGTCGCCAGCGCGACCTGCACATGGAATTTGAGATCCCACTGCGAATCGCGGAAGCGATCCTCTTTGCGCGCTTGCTCCTGGATCTCCATCAGTTGGACGATATCCTGCTTGGTCACCTGGGTGGCGGCGAACTCGGCGATGTTACTTTCGATCAACTGGCGGGCCTGTAGCAGTTCAAAAGGCCCAGACGTAGCGAATTCGAGGCTTTCGCCCGGTACCACCAGGTGCTTCTGCTGGTTGGAGATCACATGGATGCCCGAGCCTTTGCGCACTTCTACGTAACCTTCTACCTCCAGCATGATGATCGCCTCACGCACCACGGTGCGGCTAACGTTCATCTCTTCTGCGATATAACGCTCGGCTGGCAGTTTCTCACCGACAGGGTAGACCCCGCCCTCAATGCGCCGTTTTAGTTCGGCGGCCAATTGCTGATAAAGGCGTCTGGTTTCAGTGAATTCCATAGTGAATACTCGGTGGTAGAAGGGCGTGATGCCATAGGACCTGTTATACCACTTATCCGTTGTGGCTGCTAGCGAGTCAGATGCGAAAAGCCCGGCACAAAGGCCGGGCTGTGGGGGTTAACTGCTGGCATTTGCCGTTTGTAATCGCTCCTGTTCCAGCTCGGAAACAGGCTTGTTTTGCAGCACGGTCCAGATCACGATGGCGGCCAGAATATCGAACACCGACAGGGCGGCGAACAGCGGACTGAAGCCTATGGTGTCAGCCAATGCGCCAACCACCAGAGCGAACATGGTGCTCGCCGTCCATGCAGCCATACCTGTCAGCCCGTTGGCGGTAGCGACTTCGTTGCGGCCAAAGACGTCCGACGACAGGGTGATCAGCGCGCCGGACAGTGCCTGGTGGGCAAAGCCCCCGATGCACAGTAAGGCGATGGCGACATAAGGGCTGGTGAACAAGCCGATCATACCTGGGCCAATCATTAGTACAGCGCCCAGGGTGACCACCAGTTTGCGTGAGACGATCAGGTTGACGCCGAAATGCTTTTGGAAGAATGGCGGCAGATAGCCACCCAGGATGCAGCCGAAATCGGCGAACAGCATCGGCATCCAGGCGAACATGGCAATTTCTTTCAGGTTAAAGCCGTAAGCCTTGAACATGAACAGCGGGATCCAGGCGTTGAAGGTCCCCCAGGCGGGCTCTGCCAGGAAACGCGGTAACGCAATACCCCAGAACTGGCGGTTACGCAGGATCTGCCAGGCGGACATCTTCTTGGCATTGCTGGTCTGGTGGTGCGCTTCCTGACCATCCAGAATGTAGCTGCGTTCTTCGGAACTGAGTTTCTTCTGGTCTTTCGGGTGTTTATAGAAGATCAGCCAGCAGATGGCCCAGATCAGGCTCAGGACACCGGTAATGATAAACGCCATTTCCCAGCTATGTGCCACAATCGCCCAGACCACCAACGGGGGAGCTAGCATCGCGCCCACCGAGGAGCCGACGTTAAAGTAACCCACCGCGATGGAGCGCTCTTTGGCCGGGAACCATTCGCTACTGGCTTTCAGCCCGGCAGGGATCATCGCCGCTTCGGCCATACCAACCGCACCACGGGCCATCGCCAGACCGACCCAACTGTTGGCCAGCGCGGTGCCCATACAGAAGATGGCCCACAGGATGGCAAACATCGCATAGCCGATTTTAGTGCCTAGCACGTCGAGGATATAGCCTGCAACGGGCTGCATCAGGGTATAGCAGGCTGAATAGGCGGCAACAATATAGGAATACTGTTGGGTCGTGATCCCCAGTGAACCTTCCAGCGAGGGGGCGGCGACGGACATCGCATTGCGGGTCAGATAACCGAGCACGGTGCCGATAGTCACCAGGCCGATCATATACCAGCGTAAGCCTTTAATTTTACGCATCCCAAATCTCTCCCAGTCTTAATATTTCGGCCACCGGCAAGCCCGTGGCGGTCATGGTGGTGATTCCCTTTCATCTGGTTGCCGGTATTCCGCTTACCGACGCCGCCCTGCGCGTTGCCATTAATCTGTGGTTATAAACCAGTAGCAGGGTGGCGAGAAGATAACTTGTCATACAGATTTAAAAGTTGAGTGATATCACAAAAACCATTATTTTTTTAAGTGATAATGCTTGGCATCATATGGCATTGATTTAATAGGGGGTTGTTTGAATAGGCATTTGGAAGCCCTCATGATGGGTTAACCCAGGTGAAATTTAGCTAGACTCTACGATAAATTGGTGTGATAACTTTCAGAAAGTTGACAGCAAGGCTAGCCAGGACAAAAGGTGAGGAACCCACAATGGCCACGTTTTTGAGCGATGATTTCTTGTTAGACAGTGAATTTGCCCGCCGCCTATATCATGACTATGCAGCGGATCAGCCTATTTTCGACTATCACTGCCATTTGCCACCGCAACAGATTGCCGAAAATTATCGTTTTAAAAACATGTACGATATCTGGCTGAAGGGCGACCACTATAAGTGGCGCGCGATGCGTACCAACGGCGTGGCTGAACGCCTGTGTACCGGCGATGCTTCTGACCGGGAAAAATTTGATGCCTGGGCGGCAACGGTGCCACATACCATTGGCAACCCGCTGTATCACTGGACACACCTGGAACTGCGCCGTCCGTTTGGCATCACCGGTAAGCTACTCTCTCCGACTACCGCAGATGAAATCTGGCAGCGTGGTAATGAACTGCTTTCGCAGGAAGCTTTCAGCGCTCGCGGCATCATGAAACAGATGAAGGTGAAAATGGTGGGCACCACCGACGATCCGATCGACGATCTGCGCCACCATCAAGCCATCGCCGCCGACAGCAGCTTCGATATCAAAGTATTGCCAAGCTGGCGCCCAGACAAGGCCTTCAATATTGAAGCCGCCGGGTTTAATGACTATATGCGACAGCTGGAAGCCGCCGCAGACACGTCCATCAGCCGCTTCAGCGATTTGTGCGATGCGTTGAAAAAACGCCTGGATCACTTTGCCACTCACGGTTGCAAGGTTTCGGATCACGCGTTAGACGTGGTGATGTACGGCGAGGCCGATGAGGCAACCCTAGACAAGATCCTGGCCCAGCGCCTCAGCGGAGAGTTGCCAACGCCACAGCAGGTAGCCCAGTTCAAGACCGCCGTCCTGCTGTTCCTGGCTGCTGAATATCAGCGCCGCGAATGGGTGCAGCAATACCACATCGGCGCATTGCGTAATAACAATAGCCGGATGTTCACTACTATCGGCCCGGATATTGGCTTCGATTCCATTAACGATCAGCCGGTAGCCGAATCACTGTCGCGCCTGCTGGATGCTCAAGCCAAGCAGGGGGCGTTGCCGAAGACCATTCTTTACTGCCTGAACCCACGGGATAACGAAGTGATCGGCACCATGGTCGGCAACTTCCAGGGGGAAGGTACGCCGGGCAAGATCCAGTTTGGTTCAGGCTGGTGGTTTAACGATCAGAAAGACGGCATGCAGCGCCAGATGACGCAGTTGGCGCAGCTTGGGCTACTTAGCCGCTTTGTGGGCATGCTGACCGACAGCCGCAGCTTCCTTTCCTACACGCGTCACGAATACTTCCGCCGTATCCTGTGCCAGATGATTGGTCGCTGGGTGGAAGATGGCGAAGCACCGGCGGATATTGCGTTGCTGGGTGAGATGGTGAAAAACATCTGCTTCGATAATGCCAAACACTATTTTGCTATCGAATTAGCGTAGTTACAGCTTGAGGTTGGTTTATGCAAAGCATCATAAAAATCCATGCAAAAGATAATGTGGCAGTTGCACTGTGTGATTTGGCGGCTGGTGACCAGCCTGTCTGGGAAGGGCAGGCGATCACACTGGCGCAAGACGTTGCTCGGGGGCACAAGTTTGCCCTTGAACCGATCGCTGCCGGTGAGATGATCGTCAAGTATGGCTTGCCGATCGGATATGCGCTGGAGGCCATTGCTGCGGGCGAACATATTCATTCGCAAAATGCCAAAACCAACCTGAGCGATCTCGATAGCTACCAGTATCAACCGGAGTTCCAGACCTTACCGGCGCAGGCGGCAGATCGTGACGTACAGATTTACCGCCGCAGCAACGGTGAGGTAGGGATCCGCAACGAACTGTGGATCATCCCGACCGTGGGCTGTGTAAACGGCATCGCCCGTCAGATCCTGCAGCGTTTTCTGAAGGAAACCGGGGAAGCAGAAGGGATCGACGGCGTGCATCTGTTCAGCCACCCCTTCGGCTGCTCACAGCTCGGGCAGGATCATGAAAATACCCGTACCATGCTGCAAAATATGGTTCGTCACCCCAATGCTGGTGCTGTTCTGGTGATAGGCCTGGGCTGTGAGAACAACCAGGTGGATGCTTTCCGCAGTACCTTGGGTGAGTTTGATGAACAGCGCGTGCGTTTTATGGTCTGCCAGCAACAGGATGATGAAGTTGCCGACGGATTGGCACATTTGCATGAATTATACCAGATTATGCGCGACGATCGCCGCCAGCCGGGCAAGCTCAGCGAGCTGAAGTTTGGCCTGGAATGCGGGGGATCGGACGGTTTATCAGGGATCACGGCCAACCCGTTATTGGGCTGCTTCTCGGATTATGTTATTGCCAACGGCGGCACCACGGTGCTGACCGAAGTGCCAGAAATGTTTGGTGCCGAGCGCATTCTGATGAGCCGCTGCCGCGATGAAGACACCTTTGAAAAAACCGTCAGCATGGTCAACGACTTCAAACAGTATTTTATTGCCCACGACCAACCGATTTACGAGAACCCTTCACCGGGCAACAAGGCGGGTGGCATCACCACGTTAGAAGAGAAATCTCTGGGTTGCACCCAAAAAGCCGGGCAGAGCCAGGTGGTGGACGTGTTGAAATACGGTGAACGCCTGCGTCTGCCGGGGCTGAACCTGCTGAGTGCGCCGGGCAATGATGCGGTCGCTACCAGCGCGCTGGCGGGAGCCGGGTGCCATATGGTGCTGTTCAGCACCGGGCGGGGGACGCCTTACGGTGGCTTTGTGCCAACGGTGAAGCTAGCGACCAACTCGGAGCTGGCAGCGAAGAAGCCGCACTGGATCGATTTTGACGCAGGCCGCCTGATCCACGGCTTGCCGATGGCGCAGATGCTGGAGCAGTTTGTCGATCTGATCGTGGACATTGCCGATGGGGCACCGGCGCGTAATGAAGTGAATGATTTCCGCGAGTTGGCGATCTTTAAAAGCGGTGTCACGTTGTAAAGCCTAGCCGGCGGGAGTAGCATAAAACGGCGTTTTGTTTTAAACGCCTTGCTACTACCGCCCCAGGATCTCCCTAATGACGTTTTATTGGTTTGCGCAGTCTGTTGGCGTGCTGGCTTTTTTGGTCGGTATCACCAGCTTTTTTAATCGCGATGACCAGCGTTTCAAACTGCAACTGTCGGGCTACAGCCTGATTATCGGCATTCACTTTATCCTGATGGGAGCGAATGCCGCAGGGAGTAGCGCACTGCTTAGCGCCTGCCGCAACCTGGTTTCGATGAAGACTCGCAGCCTATGGGTGATGTGGATCTTTATCTCCCTTACGCTGATCATTGGTTTATCCCGCTTCCACCACTGGATCGAACTGCTACCGATTTGCGGCACGACCGTCAGCACCTGGGCCTTGTTCCGCACCCGGGGTTTGACCACCCGCTGCGTAATGTGGTGCTCAACGGCCTGTTGGGTCACCCACAACATCTGGCTTGGCTCGATCGGGGGTTCGCTGATTGAAGGCAGTTTCCTGCTGATGAACGGTTTCAACATTATCCGCTTCCGCCGCCTGCAACTGCGCGGCATCGATCCTTTTGCGGTCGAAAAAAAGGCGTCTGATGAAGAGTGCCAGACCCCTCACCCTAACCCTCTCCCACAGGGAGAGGGAACCGATCGAGTTCGTTGATTGCTTTGAGTACTACCTTGCCTTTCTTGTTCTTACTCCTGGAGTTGAAATAGTAGGGGCTATCAGTTCCCTTTCGCACAAGGGGACCGATCGAGTGGATTTGAAATTGTAGTGACTCATTGGATGAGGGGGGATCGAGTTTGCTGAGATTGCCTTTCTACTTGCAAAAGAGCAGGGACTAACAGCTCCCTCTCCCTGTGGGAGAGGGTTGGGGTGAGGGGACTTAGCGAATTTTCAGCGGATCTTCATTGGCCAAACGCTGGTCTTCTGCCTGACAGGCTGCTGCGGTAAACAGCACGTCGGTGGAGGAGTTGAGCGCGGTTTCAGCCGAGTCCTGCAGTACGCCGATGATAAAGCCGACGGCAACGACCTGCATTGCAATTTCATTGGGAATACCGAACATGTTGCAAGCCAGCGGGATCAACAGCAGTGAACCACCGGCCACGCCGGAAGCCCCACAGGCGCAGATCGCCGCAACCACGCTCAGCAGCAGTGCAGTCGGCACATCAACAGGAATGCCCAGCGTATGAACCGCCGCCAGCGTCAACACGGTGATGGTGATCGCGGCACCGGCCATGTTGATGGTCGCCCCTAACGGAATAGAAACCGAATAGGTATCTTCGTTCAGATTCAGCTTTCTGCTCAGTTCCATATTCACCGGAATGTTGGCTGCGGAGCTGCGGGTAAAGAAGGCGGTAACGCCGCTTTCGCGCAGGCAGGTGAACACCAGTGGATAAGGATTACGGCGGATCTTCCAGTAAACGATCAGCGGGTTCAGCACCAACGCCACCAGCAGCATACAGCCGATCAGCACGAACAGTAGTTGAGCATAGCCCCACAGTGCGCTGAAGCCGGTATCGGCCAGGGTCGATGCCACCAGGCCAAAGATACCCAGCGGCGCAAAGCGGATCACCGCACGAACCACCATAGTCACGGCATGGGACATATCGGTGATTAACGATTTGGTGTTATCAGAGGCATGGCGCAGCGCCAGCCCCAGACCCACGGCCCAGGCCAGGATGCCGATATAGTTGGCGTTGATCAGCGCATGGAATGGGTTCGCCACCACGCTCATCAGCAAGCCTTTGAGCACTTCAACGATGCCACCCGGCGGATTGATGTCGGTGGTGCCCACGGCCAGCGCCAGCGTTGAGGGGAAAATAAAGCTGATCACCACGGCGGTCAGCGCGGCGGCAAAGGTACCCAGCAGGTAGAGGAACAGGATGGGGCGGATATTGGTTTTTTGGCCCTGCTTATGGTTGGCAATGGAGGCCATGACCAACACCAGTACCAGCAGCGGTGCCACCGCCTTCAGCGCGCCAACGAACAGCGAGCCGAGCAGGCCAACGGCTGCTGCTGCGGCTGGCGAAACCAGTGCCACCACAATGCCCGCTACCAGGCCGATCAATATTTGTTTAACCAGGCTGCCCTGAGTGATGCGTCGTAATAGTTTATTCATGATGCGCTTGCGTTTCCGCTCCCTGAGAATGTGATGTACAGATTGCTGCGCCTCGGCTGAAACGTGGCCGGGCAACTTATCGTCATATCTGTAACTAAGTATGTTTGCCATGCCAGTATTCAGTAAACGGGGGATCTTGGAAAGGGGAGAAGATGAAATTACCTGCATGGATCAATGATTGATAACATGCTGTTTACATTTGTGTGATCGTCATAACATTTGGCGTTTATGGCTATTTGCCAAATAATCGCGGGGCGTCTAGCGCCCCGGATAACAGATTATGGTGACTAACCTCAACCGAGCCCGGCCAACGGCTGCTGGGCCCCGAGGCTGGCGACAAAGTCCTGCAGCAACAGTTGGCTGAACGGGGTATCGCTAACCTGTTGTTGTTTAAGCTGATAAATTTGCTGTTTGGCCGGTTCCAACTCGCTGAGCCAGCTCAGGTAGCGCTGCATGATCGCCCCGTTAAACTCCGGGTGGAACTGGGTGGTCAGAGCGTTATCGCCGTAGCGCAGGATTTGGCAGGCGTCCTGTTGCGAGCGGGCCAGCACTTCAGCCCCTGGCGGCGGCGTTAGTACGCTTTGCGCATGGATCAGGTTCACGTTGAAGCGCGCAGGCAGGGTGGCAAGACGTTTATCCGAGCGGGCAGCGGGTAATAATTCGATCTCGAGAGTGCCAACCTCCATGCCCTGCGGGTGGTAGCCCACCTCGCCGCCCAGCGCATAAGCCAGAAGCTGGTGGCCGTAGCACACGCCAAAGATCGGCAGATTGATTTGCATTGCCTGGCGCAACCATTCTGCCGCCCGTTCGCTCCAGGGAAGCCGTTCGGTCACCATCGCGGCTGAACCGGTGATCACCACGCCGCAGTAATCTTCCGGAGGCAATGGCGTCTCGCCGGCGAGAACGTGCACGATATGTACTCGATCTGCGGCGATATTCCCCTGTCGCAGGAACATCTGCTCAAAGTTGGCCTGCTCCTGCTGGATCATCTGCGGTGCATCACCGGTTTGCATCAACAACAGCGGTTTCATCTCATTCTCCGTCAGCGGGGAACACTACGCCGGTCTGGCGGCGGATCTCCGTCAGCAGGCTGGCGACGATCAGGGAATTTTCCAGGCCCTCATGCTCGACCTGCCGTTTTTCCACCAGTTCGGCAAACACTTGCGCTTCATACAGCATGGTATTGATGTGTTGTGGCTGGGTCAGCACCTGGCTATTTTCACCGCGCGGCGTCAGCACCACGCCTTGGGCTTCGGAGATTTTTTCGATCACCAGCGTACCTTCTTCGCCCTGGATCTCACTCGGAATGTCAGAGTTGCTGACCTTGGAATGGCTGATCACCACGTCAAAGTCACCATAGTTCAGGCACACGCTGCCGTGGGCATCGACCCCGGTATCGAGCAATGTTGCGCTAGCCAATACCGACTGCGGTGCACCAAACAGCGCCACTGTGCTGGCCACGCAGTAATAGCCAATGTCCATGATCGAGCCGTTGGAAAAGTGTGGATTGAAGGTGTTTGGATTTTCACCGGCCAGGTAACGGGGATAGCGAGAGGAGTATTGGCAATAGTTGATAAATGCCTTACGCAGTTTGCCAATCTTCGGCAATGCCTGTTGCAGGATAAGAAAATTGGGCAAGTGGGCGCTTTTGAACGCTTCAAACAGCACTACCTGATGTTCCCGTGCGCAGGCCACCAGCTGTTCCACTTCGCGCAGATTTGACGCCAGCGGCTTCTCGCAAATCACGTGTTTTTTATGGCTGAGGAATAGCAGAGATTGTTGGCAGTGCAGAGAGTTGGGGCTGGCAATATACACCGCATCAATCACGTCGGATTGCGCCAGCGCTTCCAGTGAGTCAAAGAAGTGTTCGACCGGGTAGTTGGCGCCAAAGGCCTGCGCTTGTTCGAGCTTACGCGAATAGATGGCGGTCAGCCTCATCTTGCCGCTTTCGTGAGCCGCATCGATAAAACGTTCGGTGATCCAGTTGGTGCCGACAACAGCAAAGCGAATCATGGGTGACTCCAGTTTCCACAGGAAGATAGCTCAGGGGACCAGATTATCACGCCGCAAAGATTAGGCGAATATTTGCTTAAAAAGGCTGATTATTCATAGAGTTCACCAAACAAGGAAAGATGGGTCAGATACAGACGGGTATCAAACTCCAACTGGTGATAGCTGGGTTCCATATGGCAGCAAAGGCTGTAAAACGCCTTGTTGTGGTCTTTCTCTTTCAGGTGCGCTAATTCGTGGACCACGATCATGCGCAGGAAAGGTTCCGGGGCATTTTTAAACACCGTCGCCACGCGGATCTCGGCTTTGGCTTTCAGCTTGCCACCTTGCACCCGGGAAATGGCGGTATGCAGCCCCAAAGCGTGCTTCATCACCTGGATTTTGCTGTCGTAGGCCACCTTGCTCAGCGGTTGAGCATTACGCAGATACTGATTTTTCAGATCGACGGTAAACTGATAAAGCGATTTGTCGGTGGTGCAGCCATGAACCTGCGGATAGCGTTGCAACAAAACCTCGCCCAGACGCTGTTGCTGGATGAGTTGTTGCACCTGCATTTGCAGATGATCGGGGTAGCCTTGCAGGTAGCTCAGTTCAGACATGTTATTCAGTATTCAGTGGTAAACCGGGGTGAGCATTGTATGACGTTTTCTTGCTCAAATCCCTTAAAGGGTAATTAATCCCAAAAAACATTTTACTGCCGAGCATTTTTAGGGGATAAACAGCCCAAATTTATCATTCAGGAGGGGCAATGAGCCAACTCGATCTGGGAACACAGCAACTTGAGCTGGAGCGTTATCCCCAACAGGAAGAAGCCACCCAGCTGCAGGCGTGGGAAGCGGCGGACGAATATCTGCTGCAACAGTTGGAAAATGTCGATATCGGTGAACGCCCGGTACTGATTTTCAACGACAACTTTGGCACGTTGGCTTGTGCTCTGCATGGTTATAAGCCTTACAGCATCAGCGATTCATACATGAGCCAGTTGGCGACGCGCCATAACCTCAAGCTCAATGAGCTCGATGTTGAGCAGGTCACCTTGCAAGACAGCCTGGCCGAACTGCCTGCCAACCCGGCGGTGGTATTGATCCGCATCCCGAAAGCGCTGGCGCTGCTGGAGCAGCAATTACGTGCCCTGCGTGACGTGGTGGCACCCGATACGCTGATCGTGGCGGGTGCCAAAGCGCGTGACGTGCATACCTCGACCATGCAAGTGTTTGAGCGGGTGCTAGGCCCAACCCGCACCAGCCTGGCCTGGAAAAAGGCCCGCCTGATTTATTGCCAGGTCGCTGACATCGTGCCACCGGCAGCGCCGGCAACCACCGACTGGCTGCTCGATGGCACGGACTGGCTGATCCACAACCATGCCAACGTGTTCTCACGCGGTAGCCTAGATATTGGTGCACGCCTGTTCCTGGAAAATCTGCCGAAGGATTTGCAGGGCCACATTGTCGATCTCGGCTGTGGCAACGGTATTATCGGGATGCGTGCCTTGGTGCAGAACCCGCAAGCGCAGATGACCTTCGTCGATGAGTCTTACATGGCGGTGGCGTCCAGTGAACTGAACGTGGAACACAACCTGGCGCAGGAGATGGATCGCTGTCAGTTTGAAGTGAACAACTCGCTGGCGGGCATTGAGCGTGAAAGCCTGCAGGCGGTACTGTGCAACCCACCGTTCCATCAGCAGCATGCGATCACCGATCATACCGCCTGGCAAATGTTCTGCGACGCCAAGCGCTGCCTGCAAGTAGGTGGTGAGCTGTGGATCGTGGGCAACCGCCATCTGGATTACTACCAGAAGCTGAGGCGTTTATTCGGCAACTGTACCACCGTGGCCTCTAACCAGAAGTTCTTGATCCTCAAAGCGGTCAAGTCTGGCGTGCGCTATTGATGTAGGGGCGCAGCATTATACTGCGCCCGTCTAATCAATGGGTTACAGAGCCATTGCCAACCGCGTGCCCTGATCGATAGCGCGGCGGGCATCCAGCTCGGCAGCCACGTCGGCTCCGCCAATCAGATGCACCGTTTTCCCCATCTCCAGCAGCGGCTGCTGCAATTCACGGCGCGGTTCCTGCCCGGCACAAATTACCACCGTATCTACCGGCAAGCAGCTTTCCTGCTCGGCACGCAGGATATGCAGACCTTCGTCGTCAATGCGTTGATAGCTCACGCTATTGAGCATTTTCACGCCACGTAGCGCCAGGCTGGTGCGATGGATCCAACCGGTGGTTTTACCCAGGCCTTCACCTACCTTGCTGGTTTTGCGTTGCAACAGGAATATCTGGCGTGGTGAAGCTGGCACTTCCGGCCCTTGAGGGCTCAGGCCCCCGCGTTGCTCGAGCTGCGAATCGATCCCCCATTCGCGGTTAAACGCTGCCGGATCCAGGCTACTGGAGGTGCCGTGCTGGCTAAGGTATTCGGCGACGTCGAAGCCAATTCCCCCGGCCCCAATGATGGCGACCCGTTGCCCAACCGGCTTTTTATCACGTAAAACATCGAGATAGTTCACCACCTTGGCGTGCTCGATGCCCGCAATGGCTGGCATACGCGGCACGATGCCACAGGCCAGGATCACCTCATCGAAATTCGTCAGATCCTGCGGTTGCACCTGCTGCCCCAGCTTCAGCTCCACTTCATTGAGCGCCAACTGACGGCGGAAATAGCGCAACGTCTGGTGAAACTCCTCCTTGCCGGGGATTTGCTTGGCGATATTGAATTGGCCACCGATCTGCTCGGCGGCGTCAAACAGGGTTACCTGATGCCCACGGCTGGCGGCGGTGGTGGCAAACGCCAACCCGGCTGGCCCGGCCCCCACCACGGCCAATTTTTTAGGCGTTGCCGTGGCGATCAATGGCATTTCGGTTTCGCGACAGGCGCGAGGGTTGACCAGGCAGGAAGTGAGCTTGTGATCGAAAATCTGATCCAGACAGGCCTGATTGCAGCCGATGCAGGTGTTGATTTCGTCCGCACGGCCTTCTGCGGCCTTCTGCACGAACGCCGCATCCGCCAGGAACGGGCGTGCCATGGACACCATGTCGGCACAACCATCGGCCAACACCTGTTCCGCCACCGCCGGATCGTTGATGCGGTTGGTGGTGATCAGCGGGATCTTCACTTTGCCCATCAGCTTGCGCGTCACCCAACTGAACCCGGCGCGCGGCACCATGGTGGCGATGGTGGGAATACGTGCTTCGTGCCAGCCGATGCCGGTGTTGATCAGCGTTGCGCCAGCCTGTTCAATCGCCACGGCAAGCTGTTCGATCTCCTGCCAGCTGGAGCCATCCTCCACCAGATCGAGCATCGACAGGCGGTAGATCAGAATAAATTCTGGCCCGGTTGCCTCGCGCACGGCCCGCACAATTTCCACGGCGAAACGCATGCGGTTGCTGAAACTGCCGCCCCATTGGTCGATGCGCTGGTTGGTACGAGACACCAGGAACTGGTTAATCAGATAACCTTCAGACCCCATGACTTCCACGCCGTCATAGCCAGCCTGCTGAGCCAAAGCCGCGCAGTTGGCGAAGTCGGTAATAGTCTGTTCGACCTCTTGATGGGTGAGCGCTGCTGGGCTGAATGGGTTAATCGGTGCTTGCAGCGCAGAAGGAGCTACCGGCTGTGGCTGATAGCTATAGCGCCCGGTATGCAGGATTTGCAGGGCAATCTTGCCCCCAGACTGATGGACTGCCTCAGTCACGATCCGGTGATGGGCAACCTGCTGTGGCTGGTTCAGAACCGATGCTCCACGATACACCACGCCTTTCTCATTAGGGGCAATACCGCCGGTCACGATCAGGGCGACACCGGCAGCGGCCCGCTCGGCATAGAATGCCGCCATACGCTCGGGGCCATCAGGCAGTTCTTCCAGGCCGGTGTGCATCGAGCCCATCAACACCCGATTTTTCAGGGTAGTGAAGCCGAGATCCAGCGGCGCAAGCAGGTTGGGGTAAGCACGCATTGCAGTCTCCACAATATTTATCGTTATAGTTTTGACGACCACTCAAGTGGTCGGATGAGATAAATCTAGCCGTTGTTGGCGCACTTGGGAAACGCGGATGTGCTGAATGTGATAGACCTCATGTTTGCAATCGGTATAAAAGATCGGCTAACATCGGCTCGCTTTATCCCTTTTCTCTCTGCGGAGCCATTACCGAAAATGAACAACCACACCTGCTGATATCTGGCCCTATACCGAGCACGCCCGTGCCGTATGGGGATGTTTTGATTTCATACAGGAGTGTTTATGGCTCATTTTGCGCAGTCCCCCTATTTCGTTTTACATCAATTAACCTGTCAGTTTGCCAATGGCGAAACGCTGTTTGGCCCGCTTAATCTGGCCGTTGAACAGCAGCACTGTGGCCTGGTGGGACGTAACGGCGTGGGAAAAACTCGCCTGCTACGTCTGATTGCCGGGCTGGATCAACCCGCCTCAGGCCATATTGAAACGCAGGCAACCTTTGCCTATGTGGTACAGCAGCCGCACTGCACCGAACAGACGACCCTGGCTACGCTGCTGGGCTACGGTGAGGTATTTGCCGCCCAGGCCCGTCTTGAGCAAGGTTGCCCACGGCTGGACGATATCGATCGTCTTGAGGGCCAGTGGGATCTGGGGGATCGCCTGAGCACGGCTTTTGCGGCGGCTAGATTGCCTGATTTTGACCCGCAACGGCCAGCCGGAGCGCTGAGTGGCGGCGAGCGTATGCGTGCGGCTTTGTGTGGTGCGTTAATGTCGGGGGCCGATTTCCTGTTGCTGGACGAACCGACCAATCACCTCGATAGCACGGGGCGCGAATGGCTGTATCAGCAATTGGCACAGTGGCGCGGCGGTCTGTTGATTGCCAGCCACGATCGGCAACTGCTGGCACGGATGCAGCGGATCGTCGAACTGACTCCCGAAGCACTGCGCAGCTACGGCGGCAATTATCACGAATACCATCGGCTGCGGGAGCAAGAGCAACAGGCGGCGCGTGCCCAACTGGAACATGCGGCGTTGGAAAGACGGCGCGTCCGCGCCCGCCAGCAGAAAGAACATGACAATTACCAGCGCCACTCCGCCCGTACGCTGAGAACCGTGGACTCGCTGAATATCGCCTCTTTTGAAAAAGCGGCCCTCAAAGGGGCTGCGCGCGACACGATGGGTACCTTGCGTAAACAGCATCAGGGGCAAAAGAACACACTGGATGAAGCGGTGCGCGAGGCGAGGGAACGGGTTGAAGAGGATAACCCGGTGATGCTGACCTTACCGGGCAGCACGGTGGCCGCAGGTAAACAGGTGTTGGTACTGGAACAGTTACAACTACCGTTTGTCAGCTTACCGCCGCTCGACTGGCGGATGGATGGCCCGATGCGTGTCGCCATCACCGGCCCGAACGGTTGTGGCAAATCCACGCTGTTGAAGGTGATCCTGGGGCAACTGGCTGCCAGCGCTGGTTACTGCCATTGCTCGGTATCGCTGGCCTATCTCGATCAAAACCTGTCCCAGCTCGATCTGACGCGTTCGGTGGTCGATCATCTGGGTTTACAGGATACCCCGCTGGCCGAAGGAGTGTTGCGTAGCCAACTGGCGCAGCTGCAACTGAATGCCGACCGGGTCACGCTGCCGTTGGCGGCATTGAGTGGTGGAGAGCGGTTGAAAGCGGCGCTGGCCTGTGTGCTGTGGCGGCGTGAGCCTGCGCAACTCCTGCTGCTGGATGAACCGACCAACCATTTGGATCTGGCCTCATCGCAGGCAATTGAAGCAGCCTTGGCTGAGTTTCCTGGTGCGATGCTGGTAGTGTCGCACGATGAGGACTTCTTACAGGCGCTGCGATTGACCCATCGTTTGTCTTGGTCGGCAGCGGGTTGGTGCTTTCAAGCAATGTAACCCCGCCTGAGGGGCCAAGCTGGGGAGTTTTTGGTATACTTAAGGTCATTTTGTGAGGTTTCGAGACAATGACTATGACTCCAGTGGCAACAGCAGCCGAGGTAATTTATTACAACGGCACTATCTTCACCGCAGATGCGGAAAATCGTGTTTGTAGTGCGTTGGCGATAGGGCAGGGATACATTCTTGCGGTAGGGACTGATGAGCAGGTGCTTGCGCTGGCGACCCCCACCACCGAACGCATCGATCTGCACGGTAAAATGATGATGCCGGGCCTGATCGACAGCCATATGCACCCATTCTGGGGTGGCAAACAGCTCAAGGGATGCAGCCTGCACTATGCGGCGCTGACGGTAGAGCAGACCTTGCAGCATATACAGGACCATCTGGATAAATATCCGGCTGGCGATGACGAATGGCTGACGGTGCGCGCCTGGCAGCGTCAGGCGATGATCCCGGTGGGTGCAGACATGAGCCGTGCTCTGCTGGACTCTCTGAACACCCGCCGCCCGGTAGCGTTGTTCGCTAACGATTGCCACACGCTGGCGGCTAACAGCCGTGCGCTGGAGATGTTGGGCATTGATGAAAATACGCCAGTGCCGCCAGATGGCAAGATCGCCCGCGATGCCGATGGTCAACTGACCGGGATCCTGGAAGATGCTCCGGCCATGCGCGCCTTCGACAGCATTCCTTCCGGCACGGCGGAACAGAACGTGCAGGTGGCGGCTCATGTGCAGCAGGTACTGCATGAGCAGGGCGTAACCACGGTGATGGACACCCGCGTGTTTGCGGAGCAACTGGAGGCTTTCGCCGTACTGCGCGATCGCGGTGAGCTGACCTTACGCGTGCTGGGGGCCAAAGAAGTCACGCCAGACAGCGTACAAGGGCCGGAAGACGCTGCCCGTGCGGTGCAGGAAGTTGTCGCCTTTGCCGAACAGTGGAGCAGCAAGCCTTGGACACCGCAGGCCGGGATCTCTGTTGGCCATCTCAAACTGTTCGTCGACGGAGTGTTGCAGCCACCGACCATGACGGCGGCGCTGTTGGAGCCTTACCGTGAACATCATGGGGAAGCCAAGAGTGAGCGTTATGGCGATCTCTACTTCACCACGCCGGTGCTGAACGCGCTGATCGTCGAGTGTGGCCGCGCTGGGCTGCATCCGCATACCCACACGGTCGGCGATGGTGCAATCGAGCAGGTGCTGGATGCGGTTGAACTGATGCGCGCGGCCTGCCCGGGCAAGGATATCCGCCCAGGGTTGGCCCATAACGAACTGGTTGCGCCGCATCAGTATGCGCGTTTTGCCTCTTTGGCGGCAACGGCGGTGCTTTCGTTCCAGTGGGCCGGTTTACCGGGCGTGCTGATCGATGAAGAGCGCGAGATGCTGGGTGAAGCCCGTTTCCCTCACCTGGAGCCCGCGGCACGCTTCCTGGATGCCGGTGCGCGGCTGGCCTATGGCAGCGACTGGCCAATCGATCGCCTGGATGAGTGGTATAACCTGCAGGTGGGGATGACCCGCCGGGCCTGGGATAGCGAAGGTAATCCTGCCGGGCCACGCCTGGACAACGATCGCGATCTGACCCTGATCGAAACGCTGCGCGCAGCCACCATCGATGCGGCCTATATGATCGCCAAAGAGCAGTATATTGGCTCGCTGGAAGTGGGCAAATTTGCTGATGCGATCGTCCTGCACCATAATCTGTTTGAGCAACCGGCAGAGAAACTGTACCAAACCCGCATCGAGCGGACGTTGGTGGGTGGGAAGATCAGCTATCAATCCTGATAGCAATGTGAATTAAGCGGTCATTTTTACCTGGAGGCGTTGCATGCAGCGCCTCGACAAATTCGGCAACATTGCCATGAAGGGTAATTTTTACCGCTTTTCCTCATCCTGCAAACAATAAATCAACGGGTTATGCCCCAGTTCTTTACCTATTGCCACCTGGTTTTCTGAAAGCGGATTGTTAGCTTCCCCGGCAGCCTAACTTGTGCCAGAATCCGTCCCCTTGTTTTTACCGCAGCGAATCAAATAGCCTATTGGGATTGGCCCTGAATAGCGCTGAGCTGCGCCAGGAGATGATACGGTAATGCCGCAAAACATTCGGTTGCAACGAGTTCTTAAAACCCCCGCCCTGGTTGCGTTTGGCCTTGCCTATATGGTGCCACTGGGCGTGTTTACCACCTACGGTCAGGTTACCGTGTTAAGCCAGGGCCACTTACCCATCGCTTATCTGGTTACCATCGTGACCATCCTGTTTACCGCCCTGAGCTATTGCCGGATGACCAACGCCATGCCGTTGGCAGGTTCGGCCTATTCCTACGTACAGCGCAGTTTTGGTGGTAAAACCGGTTTCCTGGTAGGTTGGGCGCAGATCCTCGATTATCTGTTCCTGCCAATGCTTAACTATCTGGTTTTAGGTATCTTCTTGCACGAGGCATTCCCGTCGATCCCTGCTTACGTGTTTATTCTTGGCTCCATTGCCAGCGTGAGCGCGCTGAATATTCTGGGCGTGCGCCTGCTTAGCTCGGTGAACTTCACGCTGATTGCCTTGCAGATGGTGTTCATCGTGCTGTTTATTGTACTGGCATTTAGCGAGGCCGATCTCAGCCCGGCGTCATTGATGAAACCGCTGTTGGTGGATGCTGGTGACTTCTCTGGTCTGATCGCCGGGGCTGCGGTGCTGTGCCTGGCCTTCCTGGGTTTTGACGCTATTGCCACCATGGCCGAAGAGGCCGCCGACGCCAAACGTACTCTGCCGCGCGCGATCCTGATCACCGTGATCTGTGCCGGTGGCATCTTTGTTGCCGTCTCCTACGCCGCACATCTGGCCTATCCTGACTGGCAATCGCTGATCCCGCATCAGGACACCGCCAGCCTGATTATTTCGGAGCACGTGGGTGGCAAGTGGATGTACAACTTCTTTATGGCCACTTACCTCACTGGGGTGTATGCCTCCTCCATGTCTGCGCAAACCGGCGTCTCACGTATTTTCTACGCCATGGGGCGTGAAGGCGTGTTGCCGCGCAAAGTGTTCTACCATCTGCACCCTCGTTTCCGCACTCCGTGGCGCGCGATCGTGTTTGTTGCCATTATCTCGCTGTTGGCGCTGTGGATGGATTTGAGCATGGTAGTGTCGATGATCAGCTTTGGCGCACTGGGGGCATTTACCTTCGTTAACCTCAGCGTGATCAAACACTTCCTGATTAACCAAAAACGCCGTGGGCTGAACGCGATGTTCAAATACGGCCTGCTGCCGCTGATTGGCTTCGGTATGTCGGTGTGGCTGTGGGTCAACCTGGATCCCGAAGCGCTGAAAGTGGGCTTCACCTGGCTGTTTGCCGGCTTTATTTATCTGCTGTGGCTGACCAAGGGGATGCGTCAGGATCCCCCATCCACCCAGGATGATATCGGCGATCTGCTGGATTGATGCCCCCGGTCTGTACACTCCCACAGGGAGAGGGAGCTGTTAGTCCCTGCTCTTTTGGCAGTAAATAGGCAATCTCAGCAAACGCGAATGTCCCTTCAACCAAGGCGAATCAGCCGGTGCTCATGAAGGATCACGATACTTTCAGCCCACTCGATCGGTTCCCTCTCCCTGTGGGAGAGGGTTAGGGTGAGGGGAACCTATACACTCCAACAACACGTCAAACGCCGCTGCCATCTGCTCTTCGGGCACGCAGGCAAAGCCCATCAACAGCCCGCGTCGCGCATTTGGTAGCATGTAATATCGTGACAACGCTCTTACCAGCACTCCACGTTCATTGGCTGCCGCAGCGATGGCGACATCGTCGGCATCATTTGGCAGGTTGAGCACCAGATGCAGCCCAGCGTTGCTGTTGAACTCGCTCAACGCCTGCTTACCCAGATGCTGTTCAATCAACGCGGTAAGGAACCCGCGCCGTTTGGCATACAATAACCGCATGCGGCGGATATGTGCCGTATAGTGGCCTTCCTGAATAAACTGCGCCAGCGCCGCCTGGATGATCAAATGGCCACCACGATAAAGCTCGGCGTGAGCCGTTTTTAACTCGTCCATCAATGGCTTGGGAAGCACTACATAACCTAGCCGCAGGGCCGGATAGAGCGTTTTGCTGAAGGTGCCAATGTAGATCACCGGCGCATCGGCTTCCAACCCCTGCAGGGCCGGGATCGGTTGGCCGGAGAAGCGGAATTCGCTGTCATAATCATCTTCCACGATCCAGCCGCCAGCCGCACGGGCCAAAGCCAGCAGCCGTTGCCGACGTGCCAGGCTCATCACCGATCCCAACGGGTATTGATGCGAAGGAGTGACAAAAATCAGCCGTGGCAAGGCTGCCGGTTGTTCTGGTGGTACCATCCCGGCTTCATCCACCGCCCAAGGGCAGATATTGACGCCGTTCATGCGCAGGATATTGCGGATCCCCCAATAACCGGGTTCCTCGATCCAGGCGTCATCTCCTGGATTACACAGCATGCGAGTGACCAGATCGATCGCCTGATGAATGCCTTCGGTGATCAGGATCTGTTCCGGCGAGCAGCGCACCGAACGTGACACCCGTAGATAGTCCACCAGCGCATGCCGCAGCTCCGGGCTGCCGCCCTGGTTGCTGTAAGTCAAACGCTGTGAGGTTGGGCGGCGGCTGATACGAGCCTGGAGTTTGCTGAAGATGTGATGCGGGAATGCATTCACGTCGGGGACGCCGGGGAGAAAGGCTCCCCACTGTTTAGGGCTGGCGCTGGCGTGTTGCAGTAGCGTGGTGCCACGTTGTGACAGCTCGGCACGCCGTGGCTCGCCGTCACCGCCAATCGGCTGGCTGGCGGTGGATAAACAGCTGTCGGGTACCGTTTCTGCGACGAAGGTTCCACTTCCCTGGCGCGAAAACACATATCCTTCCGCCAGCAATTGTTCATAAACGGTTAAAACCGTATTACGTGAGAGACCCAGCTCTTGTGCCAGATCGCGTGAGGCCAGCAGGCGGCTGGAAGGGGGCAGGCTACCGTCCAGAATACTGGTACGAATGGCATTGTATAACCGCTTGTGCAGTTTATCATCGGGCTGCTCGCCGAGGCGTTGCAGCAGCAGGTCACCACTCAATGAGCGCAATTGGATCCCTCAATTAATCGTAACTGGCACTCGATTATAGGGCCACATCAGGTGTAAATAAACGCAATGTTTCACGTTTGTGAACAAAACCGATAACTGGTCCCGCCCGGAGAGAACAGCATGAAAAACGCAGAACTGAATCAACGTCGTCTGGCCGCTACCCCAAGAGGGATTGGCGTGATGTGTGGTTTTTACGCCGAGCGTGCAGAAAATGCCACCCTGTGGGATGTAGAAGGCAATGAGGTGATCGACTTTGCCTCAGGCATTGCGGTGCTCAATACCGGCCACCGTCATCCCAAGGTGATCGCCGCCATTGAAAAGCAACTGCAGGCGTTTACCCATACGGCATACCAGATCGTGCCTTATGAGAGCTATATTTCGCTGGCAGAGCGTATCAACCAACGTGCTCCAATCGAAGGCACCTGTAAAACCGCCTTCTTCACCACCGGTGCAGAAGCGGTAGAAAATGCGGTGAAGATCGCCCGCGCATACACCGGGCGTCCAGGCCTGATCACCTTCGGCGGCGGATTCCATGGCCGTACCTATATGACCATGGCGCTGACGGGCAAAGTGGCCCCTTACAAGCTGGGCTTTGGCCCGTTCCCTGGCTCCGTGTTCCATGGCCAGTATCCGAATGCGTTATATGGCATCAGCACCGAAGATGCCATGAACAGCCTGGAGCGCATCTTTAAAGCCGATATCGATCCCAAGCAGGTTGCCGCGATAGTGCTGGAGCCGGTGCAGGGGGAAGGGGGCTTTAACGTGGCTCCGGCAGAATTCATGCAGGCGCTGCGTACGCTGTGTGACCAACACGGTATCCTGCTGATCGCCGATGAAGTGCAAACCGGCTTTGCCCGTACCGGCAAGCTGTTTGCAATGGACCACTATGCGGTGAAACCGGACCTGATCACCATGGCGAAGAGCCTGGCTGGCGGTATGCCGTTGTCTGCCGTGGCGGGCCGTGCTGACGTGATGGATGCCCCCGCACCTGGTGGCCTTGGCGGTACCTACGCCGGTAACCCATTAGCCGTTGCTGCCGCTCTGGCGGTCTTGGACGTGATTGAAGAAGAACAGCTGTGCCAACGCTCCCAGCGTTTGGGGCAACATTTGGTGGAAGTGCTGCAACAGGCACGCAGCCACTGCCCGGCGATTGTGGATATTCGCGCGCTGGGTTCCATGGTGGCAGTAGAATTCAACGACCCGGCAACCGGTAAACCGTCGCCGGAGTTTACCCGTCAGGTACAGCAAAAAGCCCAGGAAGAAGGACTGTTGCTACTCAGCTGTGGGGTGAACGGTAACGTGATCCGTTTCCTGTACCCGCTGACCATTCCTGATGCCCAGTTTAACCAGGCGCTGGCAATCCTTTCCCGCGCGCTGGCCCAATAAGGAGCAATATCCATGAAACTGCAAAATCCCGATCTGCTGCGTAGCCAATGCCTGATTAACGGTGAGTGGTGCGATGCCCGCAGCGGCAAACGTGAAGCCGTGATCAACCCGGCCAACGGTGTGGAGCTGACAACGGTGCCTCTGGTGAGCGCAGAGGAAACCCAGCAGGCAATTAACGCCGCACAGCAGGCACAAATCGGCTGGAAGCAACAGACCGCCAAGCAGCGTTCCGTATTGCTGCTGGCTTGGGCCGATAAAATCATGGCGGCTCAGGAAGATCTGGCGCAGCTGATGACCGCTGAGCAGGGTAAATCGCTGGCGGAAGCGCGTGGCGAAGTGGCCTATGCCGCCTCATTTATTACCTGGTTCGCCGAAGAGGCCAAGCGTGTCGACGGTGCCGTATTACAGGCCCCACAGGCTTCGCAACGTCTGGTGGTGGTGAAACAGCCGATCGGCGTCTGCGCGGCGATCACGCCGTGGAACTTCCCGGCAGCGATGATCACCCGTAAGGCGGCTCCTGCGCTGGCCGCAGGCTGCACCATGATCGTCAAACCGGCTGAGCAAACGCCGCTGACCGCATTGGCACTGGCCAAACTGGCGCAGGATGCCGGTATTCCCGCAGGCGTATTGCAAGTGGTAACCGGCGAAGCCGCACAGGTGGGTAAAGTGCTGTGTGACAGCCCGGTAGTGCGCAAGCTGAGTTTTACCGGCTCGACCGAGGTTGGGCGCATCCTGATGGCCCAATGTGCGCCAACCATTAAAAAGCTTTCGCTGGAACTGGGCGGCAACGCTCCGGTGATCGTGTTTGACGATGCCAATCTGGACGCGGCCGTTGCCGGTATTATGGCCTCCAAGTTCCGCAACAGCGGGCAGACCTGCGTTTGCGCCAACCGTATTTACGTTCAGGACGGCATCTACGATCGCCTGGTGGATAAGCTGGTGGCCGCGGTTGAGCAACTGAAAGTCGGTGATGGCACACAAGAAGGGACGACGCAGGGGCCGCTGATCGATGAGGCCGCGATAGAGAAAGTGCAGAGCCACATTGATGATGCGCTGATCAAAGGCGCGCAGATCGCGACCGGCGGGCAGCCGCATGCGTTGGGCCGTACCTTCTTCCAGCCGACGGTGGTTACTGGGGTGACCCAGCAGATGCGCTTTGCCAAAGAAGAAACCTTTGGCCCGGTTGCGCCGCTGTTCCGTTTCCATGACGAAGCGGAAGCTATCGCGATGGCCAACGATACCGAATTTGGCCTGGCCGCTTACCTGTTTACGCAAAACGCCGCTCGTCAATGGCGGGTGCCAGAGGCGTTGGAATACGGCATGGTGGGCATCAATACCGGTTTGATCTCCAACGAGGTAGCGCCTTTCGGCGGTATCAAACAGTCTGGGCTGGGGCGCGAAGGCTCTCGCTACGGTATTGAAGAATATCTGGAACTGAAATATCTGTGCATTGACGTGAGCTGTTAACCCTCAAGACTTGAACGCTCCCCGGTGGCCTGCGCTGGGGAGCGCTTCCTCCGAGCAAGAAGTGATGTTTCTCACCGTTGAGAACGGCGGCGTCGTGGCCGCCGGTTTTTTTAGCTCCGCATTTTCTCTGGTAATGCCAACCACGCCTGCACCGATGGGCGCTGCCACTGTTTTTGTGCATAGTGGCGCAGCGGTTCCGGTACCTGATCGCCATGCATCACCAGCCGGTTGAGCATCAGGGCCAGGTCGGTATCGGCGATGCACCATTCCTGGAACAGATGATCCTGGCCATGGCTCAGTAACTTTTCCGCCGCAGCCAGCAGTTTGTTGGTTGTCCGTTGGGCATCTGCACTCAATGGGGCAAATTTGACCGCGCTGAAAATCACCTCGGTTGGGCGTTCGGCCCGCAGCGGTAACAGATCGCTACGTAACCATGCCTGGATCTCACGGGCTTTGGCGCGCTGTTTGATGTCACGCGGATAGAGCGGATGGGCTGGGTGGAGTTCTTCCAAATATTCCTCAATGGCGGAAGACTCGGAAAGCTGGAAGCTGCCCATCACCAACGTCGGCACCCGCAGCGTTAACGACAGGCTGCCGTAGGCCTGGCTTTGCTGTTCCCCCAGTGAGAGATCTACCGGCTTGACGGTAAACGGCATGCCTTTCTCCGTGAGCGCCACAAAGGTCGACATGGCATAGGGGCTGAAAAAGTTGCTATCAGTGTAGAGAACAGTGGCCGATGAGTTCATACGGATCCTTGGGGATGAGAAAGGTATTTGGGATCATTGGCGAACGGCGCAATAAAATCAAGGCGATGGCCAATGATTAAGCGTAATGGCGTATTAGGCCTAGTAATACCTTAATTGGCTTTCAAGCCGGTTTTGTTGATTTGTGAAGGGGATACTCAGTGATTAATTCTATCGCTTATCGGCAGCAAAATAGACTTCCTCCCCAGCTCGTTTTCCAACGGCGATCACCAATAGAACAATTTCATTATCACGTACTTCATAAACCAACCGATAGCCTGATGAGCGCAGTTTGATTTTGTAACGGTTCGGGCGGCCACTTAGGCGGGATGCCGGCACATGCGGGTTTTCTAAACGCTCGGCCAGCTTCTTTTTCAGTTGTTCCCGAACGGGATAACCCAGCTTTTCCCATTCCTTCAGTGCGCGCTTTTCAAATTTGAGCTTATAAGTCATTAAGATCTACGCTCACAAACTCCGCATCTTCCATGCGTTCATCTGCAATACGGTTTAATTCTGCATCTTCGGCAAGCTCCCGATAGTATGCATACAGCTCAGGGGGCACGCAGTAGAAAGCCGGTTCGTTACGATTCAGGATGGCAACCGCTTCACCTTCTCCGTCTGCAACGGTTCCCATCGGGTTCTTTTTCAGGTCGGTGATGCTGGCAGCGATAGTGGTTAAAATTTGAAAGGCCATGGTGATCTCCTGTTTGGAATATCGATATTAGCACCTTTAAAAGTGCCATTAAATAACCTATTCGTCAATCATCACTGACCAGGATTATCCCCAGCCGATCGATTAGCCCAACGACCTGCTGACTATCCAGCTGTACCCCCTCCAGATCAACCTGGCGGATATCCATCTCCCCCAGCTCTGCGCCGGTCAGATTGCAGTGGTTGAAGGTGGCGGCCCGCCAGTCAAACTGGTTGAACTCGCCGCCGGACAGATCGGAGCCAATAAAGCTGGCACCCAGCACGTTAGCGCCACTCCAGCGGTTTTCCCACAGCTCACATTTCTCCAGCACCACCTTGGAGAAATTGCTGTAGCTCAGATTGCTTTTGATGATAAAGGCGCTGCAAAAATAGCTGCGCTGCGAAATCATGTTCATGAAGCTGGCGCCACGAAAATCGGCCCCCTGTGCCTTGCATTCGCGGATCTCCAAGCCGAGGGCCTGGGCATTTCTGAAATCGGCCAGCGAGAGATCGCAGCTTTTAAAGCTGGCATCTTTCAACACCGCGCGGCTGAAGTTGCAGCCGAGTTGGGTCTCTTCGTCATAGAAAACGCAGCCGATAAACTGGGTATCGGTCAAATCGGCGCCGGAAAAATCGCAGTTCAGAAACTTGCCATTGGTGATGGTTTCACCGCGGAATTGATCATGGGCAATTTTGACGGATTGCAGCAGTAAAGGTTGCATATAATTACCTGTTTTTTTATACAGCTCATGGTGATACTACCTGAGGAAGACAGGGAAGGGAAATAGCGTGTAAGACAGCCATGTTGCTTGATGGCCACGGGCTTTTTAAATAGCGGTCTGTGCTCTCATTGCCTTAACTCTTTCTTAAGCTTATATCGCTACACTGCTCATTATCAGTCAGAGGGGCGCGATTATGAGTATACATATCCAGGCACCGTACCAGCTGTCGTTTGCTGAGGATCATGACCATAGGGCCTTATTGCAGGCTTATATACAGCACGAATACGGTCGGCAGTTTAATGCGCTCATTCCTCACTTTCTGCCTTACCTGTTAGGTATGTACCGCGCTGACGGCGTTCTGGTTGGTGCCTGCGGTCTGAACCGTGCTGATAATGCGCCGCTGTACCTTGAGCGTTATCTGGATGCGCCGATTGAAGAGGTGGTCGCCACTCAGACGGGAACAATCTTGCCACGTAACCGCCTGGTTGAAATAGGAAACTTTGCCTGCTCTGAATCTGGAAATGCCCGGATCATGTTTGCGGCAATTTGTCGGCTACTCTGCGAAAACCAACTCGACTATGTGGCATTTACCGGGACCAAAAAGTTGAGAAATATCTTCCACCGGTTGCACCTGACCCCTCTGGAACTGGCCCCTGCATTGCCGGATCGAATGGGTGAGGATGCTCAGGCCTGGGGAGAATATTATCAGGGGCAGCCCTGCGTCATGGTTGGCGATCTTAAACAAGGCCGCCAAATTCTGAGTGAAACCAGCTTATTGCTTTCATTGTTTGGCCCCATGCCGGATATATTTCCCGTGCAAATGAGCGTGCAGCTATGATCCTTTTTGAGCGTATTGAACACATTGCGGTGACAGATGGCTCTCGCCCTGCGTTATGTGATAGTCAGCAGGGCATCAGTTACGCTGATTTATTGCGGCAAACCACCTCTCTGGCCAAGCAACTCAGTAATGAGAAAATATCGCGGCTGGCCCTTTTTTTGAATAATGGCCTGGAGTGGGCCATGATCGATCTGGCTTGCCTGTTAGCCAATATTGTCATTATACCGGTGCCCGTTTTTTTCAGTGCTGAACAGCAAGACTGGTTGCTGGAAAGTAGCGGTGCCGATGCCTTGATTGGGCCTGCCCGGCAAGGGTGGATAACGATCCCTTTCCTTGATTACCCTTTGCAACGTCGGCAGCCACTCTCTGTTGCTGAATTACCCGCTAATACGGCCAAAATCACCTATACATCAGGGACAACCGGGCATCCCAAAGGGGTATGTCTGAGTCAGGAGCATTTGATGCAGGTCAGCCTGGCGCTTGCCGAGCGGGTTGCTGCGGCAAACATACAGCAGCATCTGACCTTGCTGCCACTGTCGACCTTGCTTGAAAACATTACCGGGCTCTATGTTCCGTTGCTCAGTGGCGTATGCAGCCGTATCCCCTCGCTGGCTGAAGTGGGACTGACAGGATCTAGCCAGTTCTCCGCTCAGATCCTGGCCCAAGCCATTGCACAATGGCGGCCGCACAGCCTGGTATTGGTGCCTGAATTGCTGCGTCTATTCGTCATGTTATGCACCCAGAACCCAGGGCTTGCGGAGAGCCTGCGTTTTGTCGCCGTCGGCGGGGGAAAAGTTGCTGCGGATATAGTGGTTAAATCGCACCAGTTGGGTTTGCCGGTTTTTGAAGGGTATGGCTTATCAGAATGCGGCTCGGTTGTTGCTCTCAATGCGCCGGGGCGCGCTTTGCCTGGCTCGGTGGGTGAACCACTACCGCACTGCCAGATAGCCATCGCACCGGATGGGGAGATCTTGATTTCTGGCGCGACAATGCTGGGATATCTGGGGGAACCCGCTGCAAAACCCCCGGTGGCAACCGGCGATCTCGGTCATTTTGATGCCCAAGGCTTCCTTCATATCACTGGCCGCAAAAAGAATATTCAGATCACCGCCTTTGGCCGCAATTTTTCACCGGAATGGATTGAGGCGGAAGCGCAGCTTTTTCCGGCAATATCCCGCATGGTCATCTTTGGTGATGGATTACCCGTAAATGTTGCGCTGATCCAAGTGACACCCGGTTATGAAAGTAGCCTTGCCGATCAGCTATGCCAACTTAATGGGAGGCTACCTGATTATGCACGGATCCATCATTATTTTTTGGCACAGTTAACGGTTGAAAACGGTTTATTAACCACTAATGGACGTCCGAAAAGACAGCAGATTCTGTCCACCTATCACACACGTATTCATCAGTTAATCGCGGGAGATACCCTATGAGTTTTTATCAATTATTACAGCGAGAGACGGCGGTGGACAGAGAGAAGCTCCTTTCCGCCCCGGTCATAGAGGCTTGCCGCTGCGGAAATATTAATGCTGAAATGTATATCGCCTTTTTGACACAGGCTTTTTATCACGTCAGCCATACCGTGCCTTTATTGATGACTGCGGGGGGCCGGATGAACTCAGAGTATGAATGGGTTCGCGGAGCCATTGCCGAATATATTGATGAAGAGTATGGCCATCAGGAATGGATATTAAATGATATCAGGACGTGCGGCGGAGATGCCGAGGCGGTTCGTCATGGTCAGCCGGTATTGGCAATCGAGTTGATGATTGCATTCCTCTACGACCACGTCTCTCGCCTCAACCCGATGGGTATTTTCGGTATGGTACATGTCCTTGAGGGCACCAGCGTCGCCATTGCCACCACCGTTGCCGAGCAGCTCAAGCAGGGCCTGGGATTACCGGAGAAAGCCATGAGCTATCTCAGCTCGCATGGTGAACTGGACAAAGAACATCTGGCCTTTTTTGCATCATTAATGGACCAGGTGGAAAAAAGTGAAGATCGTGCCGCGATTATCCATACTGCCAAAGTGGTCTACCAACTTTATGGCGACATGCTGCGTGGGCTGATGGAGCCAGCGCAATGAGGCTCAACAACAGCCGTATTTTGCTTACCGGTGCCAGCGGTGGTATTGGCCAGGCACTGGCTCATGCTTTGGCAAAGCAGGGGGCTTGTCTGATATTACATGGGCGTAATGAAACGGCGCTCACCACGCTGGTTAATACATTGCCTCACCCGGAAAATCATCAGGTTTGGATCGCCGATCTTGGCGGTTTTACGCAATTGACAAAGCAAGTTGAGCTACTTTTCCAACAGCAGAATATTGATATCCTGATCAATAATGCCGGCGCCAATCATTTTGCCTGGCTTGAGGATCAAAGCGAACAACAAATAATACAGCAGTTAGCCATAAATATTCAGGCTCCAATATTACTGACCCGGGCTTTGCTACCTTATATAGACCGACCCGGCATCATTATGAATATCGGTTCCAGCTTTGGCAGTATTGGTTATGCTGGCTATAGCGTGTATTGCGCTAGCAAGTTTGCTTTGCGTGGCTTCAGTGAAGCTCTCGGCAGGGAACTTGCCGGCTCATCGATAAACGTGCTCTATTTTGCCCCCCGGGCGACACAAACCACGCTTAACTCTGCGGCTGTTAATGCCATGAATGCTGAATTAGGCACCAAAAGTGACAGCGCAGAAAGGGTCGCTGATGAGGTGATTGTTGCGCTGAACAAACAGATAAAACGACGATGGCTGGGATGGCCAGAGCGGTTCTTTGTCAAACTGAATGCACTGTTCCCCGCAGTGGTCGATAAAGCGCTGGCTAAACAGCGGCATATTATTGCCCGCCATGCCAAAGCTGCCCTTGAGAAGAAGGACTCACGATGAAAAAGTTATTGTTGGTGTTGACGCTCTTTGGTAGTACAACCGCTATTGCCCAGAGTGATTTGGCCGATATTCAGAACCAATGGGCGGTTTGCCAGTATCAGGTGGCGGCGAAACAGAAAGAAAGCTGTCTGGAGCAACTTAGCGCCGTTGCGGATAAAGCCAGTTCAGCTAACGGTTCACGCGCAGATCTGCTGATCTGGTCTGCGATCGTCAAGAGTAGTTGGGCCGGTGAGAAGGGGGGGCTGGGGGCTTTGGAACTGGCCAAACAGGCGAAAATGAAGCTGGAACTGGCAATAAAGTTGGATGCCAAGGCGCTGGACGGCTCCGCCTATACCAGTCTAGGCGCCCTCTATTATCAGGTTCCTGGCTGGCCGATTGGTTTTGGTGATGACAAGCAGGCTGAGCTGTTGTTGAAACAGGCTTTACAGATTAATCCAACGGGTATCGATCCCAACTATTTCTACGGTGACTTTCTTATAGATCAAGGGCATAAGGCACAGGGCAAGCTCTACTTACAGAAAGCACTGGCGGCTCCGGCCCGTCCAGGCAGAGAATTAGCCGATAAAGGCCGCCATCAGGACATTCAACAACGACTCGATAAACTTTGAGACTACGGGTCCATAAAGGGAAACAAAATGCACCGGGAACGACACAGCATGGAAAAAATAGGCTGGCTGCGGGCTGCCGTTCTCGGGGCTAATGACGGGATAGTGTCTACCGCCAGTCTGCTGTTGGGCGTAGCGTCGGCTAACGTCACTCAGCAAAGTTTGCTCTTGACCGGGGTGGCGGGTTTGGTGGCTGGTGCGATGTCGATGGCAACCGGTGAGTATGTTTCAGTTTCTTCCCAGGCTGATACTGAAAAGGCCGCGCTGGCTGAAGAGCAAGCTGAGCTGAATAGCGATTTTCAGGGGGAACACCGCGAGTTAACCTCGATTTATGTCCATCGGGGGCTTGATTTGGCTCTGGCTAAACAAGTGGCAGAAAAACTGATGCACCATGATGCGCTAGGCGCCCATGCGCGTGATGAACTGGGGATCTCAGAAATCACCACCGCGCGTCCTTTACAGGCCGCGTGGGCTTCAGCGTTGAGTTTTGCTGCCGGGGCAATATTACCGCTATGTGTAGCGGCCATCGCGACAACGGAATGGGCCATCCCCGCCATTGCCTGCTCAGCATTGATCTCACTGGCAGTACTTGGGGGCGTTTCGGCCAAAGTGGGCGGTGCACCCATCGGCCCTGGAGTGATGCGTATTACTTTCTGGAGTGCACTGGCCATGGGGATGTCCTCGGGGATCGGGGCGTTATTTGGTTTGGTTACGGGATAAGTGTTAAACCAACAGCAGGATGTTTTTCTCTGAGTCGCAGTCATCTTCGGCAACGTATAGTGAGAAGAAAACGCTTGCAGAGTAAGCGTTGATAACCCATCATTTGAAACGACGTTTCACTTCCTTGCTACAGGCCAATCTTGAACTTACACGGGCTACTGCCCCAGCACGTTGCCAAGACGCATTGGTATGCCAAGCGAAAAAGCTATCGGGTGCTTTTTTGGCGGGAGATCACGCCACTGGCAGTTCCGATCTTTCTAGAGAACACCTGCGTACTGCTGATGGGGGTGCTCAGCACCTTCCTGGTGAGCTGGCTCGGCAAAGAGTCGATGGCGGGTGTTGGCCTGGCAGACAGTTTCAACATGGTCATCATGGCCTTTTTCGCGGCGGTGGATCTGGGTACCACGGTGGTGGTGGCCTTTAGCCTTGGCACTCGCGATCGTAAACGAGCGCGGGCGGCGGCACGCCAGTCGCTGGTATTAATGACCGTGCTGGCGGTGCTGCTGGCGGTTGGGATCCATTTGGCCGGGCAACAGATCATTAACGTGATCGCCGGTGAAGCCACGCCCGAAGTCAAATCGCTGGCGCTCTCTTATTTGCAAACCACCGTCTGGAGCTACCCGGCAGCCGCCATTGCCCTGATTGGTAGCGGTGCCCTGCGTGGGGCGGGCAACACCAAGATCCCGCTGCTGATCAATGGCGGCATGAATATCCTCAACATCCTCATCAGCAGTACGCTGATTTATGGGGTATTTAGTTGGCAAGGGCTGGGTTTTGTTGGCGCGGGGCTGGGGCTGACCATTGCCCGCTATATTGGCGCGATCGCCATTATTGCGGTTCTGGCGGTGGGCTTTAATCCGGCGCTGCGTATTACGCTCAAAAGCTATTTTACGCCACTCAACAGCAGCATCCTGCGTGAGGTGCTGGGGATTGGTATTCCCGCCAGTATCGAATCGGTACTGTTCAACGCTGGCAAACTGCTGACACAAATGTTTGTCGCCGGGATGGGGACTAACGTCATCGCCGGTAACTTTATCGCTTTCTCTATCGCGGCCCTGATTAACCTGCCGGGGAATGCCTTGGGATCTGCTTCGACCATTATCGTCGGCAGGCGTCTGGGGAAAGGGCAAATTGCTCAGGCCGAGCGGCAGATGAAGCACGTCTTTTGGCTGGCAACGATTGGCCTGACGGTGATTGCCTGGGGAACCGCTCCCTTTGCCGGGCTGTTTGCCTCATTTTATACCCAGGAAGACGATGTTAAAGAGGTGGTCAAAATCCTGATTTGGCTCAATGCCGCGTTTATGCCGATCTGGGCCGCGTCCTGGGTGTTACCCGCTGGGCTGAAGGGCGCGCGTGATGTCCGATTTGCCATGTGGGTGACGATGTTGGGTATGTGGGGCTGCCGAGTAGTCGCCGGTTATATCCTGGGCATCGTGCTGGGCATGGGCGTAGTGGGGGTCTGGCTGGGGATGTTCTTGGACTGGGCCGTTCGCGGAGTCTTCTTCTATTGGCGTATGGTCAGCGGGCGCTGGCTATGGAAATATCCACGGCTCAGAAAAAACCAGCCTGAATCAGCCGAAGAACAGTCGCCAAGCTAACGGTATTTTATTGGACTGAGCCGGGTTGGCAGTATCAATCCATTGTCGGCGGTTATGTTTTGGTGTAAGACTGATGCCACGATAAATGATCTAAAGGTGCACCATGGATGGATTGATATTTATCGCTGGTTTGGCGTTGTTCCTGTGCCTGGTGGTATTACCTATTTCTGTGGTGGTATCGCTCGGCCGTGGCAACCGCAACCAGCGGGAAATTGCCCAACTGACACTGACCATCACCCAGTTGCAAAAACAGGTGGATGATCTCCGCTTCGAGGAAACCGGGAGATCACGGCCGCCGCCAACGCCAACTCCCCAGGTGCCACCTGTGGCTGCGAAGACAACGCATGACTTTGCTGCGCATGCTGCCCAACAGTCTGCCGTGCAGCCAACTGCTGAAATAGCCGTGCCTCCACCGGTTAAATCCGCCTGGGAGCCCGCAGTTCCAAAACCAGCCGCATCAGTAACAACCATTCCTCGCCCGCCTATTGCTGATAGACCTGCCATTGATAAACCACAGCAACCGAAAAACGACCTGCTCAGCGGGCTGGTGGGCTGGTTTATGCAAGGTAATCCGCTGGCGAAGCTGGGTGTCTTGCTGCTGTTCTTCGGTTTGGCCTACCTGATGAAATACACTGTTGAACGTGACATGCTGCCTATTGAGTTCAGGTTAATGGGCGCGGCGGTAGCTAGCGGCGTTTTACTGTGGTTTGGCTGGCGTCTGCGTGTTAAACAGACGATGTATGCCCTGATCCTGCAAGGGGGCGCGGTTGGCGCGCTCTATATCACCGTATTTGGTGCCTTCCGGCTTTATCAACTGTTGCCACATATGCTGGCATTTGGCCTGATGCTGGTGATCTGCGCCGCCAGCGTGGGCTTGGCCGTATTGCAGCGTGCCCTCAGCCTGGCGATGCTTGCCAGCATTGGCGGCTATCTTTCACCTTTGCTGTTGTCCACCGGTGGCGGCAGTTATATCGCGCTATTCTCCTATTATCTGCTGCTCTCGCTGGGCATTCTGGCGATCAGCGTCTGGCAGCCATGGCGGCCACTTAACCTGCTGGGCTTTGTTTTTTCCTTTGGCGTCGCTGGGCTGTGGGGAGTAAACAACTACCTGCCGGAATACTACCTGGGCTGCCAGCTGTTCCTGATTGCCAATATCGTGATTTTTGGCGTGCTATGCCTGGCGTTGACTCTACGTGCACAGTTGCCTGGCGAGAAGATTATCGATGGCGCGCTGCTGTTTGGCCCACCGTTAATCGGTTTCGGCATGCAGTATCTGATCGTTCGCCAGTGGGAGTTTGGCCCGGCGTTCTCGGCGCTGGGCTTCGGTTTGGCTTACCTGTTACTGGCCTGGGCCGCATTGAAGCGCTACCCATCCCTGGGCCGCATGTTGGCGGTTTCCGGTTTGGCACTAGGCGGGGTGTTCACTACGCTGGCTATCCCATTGGCACTGTCTGCTGAGTGGACATCCATGGCTTGGGCGCTGGAAGGGCTGGGCATTCTGTGGCTTGGTCGTGAGCAAAAGCAAATCCGCATGAGCCTCAGCGGTTCTGGCCTGCTGGTGCTGGCCTTGGCTTCCGCCCTGGTGGCTCTTGGCGCTGGAATGACGACGCTCTCCTTCACGCTGGTGTTCGCCGTACTGGCATTAACTTGGCTAGCGGTGGCATTCCTCTGGCGCGATCTGGAGAGCGAGGCTGCATTCAGGCTGGTTGTCAGCCGCTCCTTCCTGGCTGGCGGCATCCTGCTCTGGCTGGTTTGCCTGCTCGGTTTTGCCGGGCGATTGCCGCTTGATTATGGCTACGGGGCTTTCCTGGCGTTGGTCTTGTTGACGCTATCCGTAGTGCTGTGGCGTTGGGTGGCACAAAGGCTGGCCTGGCTCGAACTAGGTTATAGTATTTGGCTACTGTGGCCGGGTATGTTGGCCATGCTGTTGTTCCAATTGGTCGACTTTGATTCTTTATTGTCCTTCGGCTGGCCGAATCTGGTCTGGTTACTGGCCTTGCCGGTGGCGTACTGGCTGCTGAAGCTCGAAGCGGGCTCCCTGCCGTTACTGCGCCTGCAGCAAGGATTACACCTGTCTCTGTTCTGGATGGTGGTGTTTGCGCTGGGTTATGAAGTCTTTTGGCGCACGATGCGCTTGCCGTGGGGCATGGATGAATGGCAATTGGGCCTGCAAATGGGCTTCCTCTCCCTGATCATCTTGGCTACACATGGTGCGCTGCGCAAAGGATGCTGGCCGTTTGCCGAACATCGTCAGCTGTATGGTGCGATTGCCTTGGCCCCATTGGCGGCGTTGGCTTTGCTGCTGTTGCTGGTAGGCAACGTGTTCGATGGGGTCAGTATAGGCTGGCGTTATTTACCACTGTTGAACCCGTTGGAAGAGGGGGCTGGTTTTGCACTCTTGGCACTGGTGACTCTGGGGCTGTTTGTCCGGCGGGAATCCCCGCAGTTTGCTGCATTGCTGAAACAGGCGCTACCGCTGTTTACCCTCGCGATGCTGTTCTGGTGGGGCAATGGGGCGGTCCTGCGTGCACTGGCCTATTACGCCGATATTGCCTGGCGGGTTGATACGCTCTGGGGCTCCCGCCTGGTGCAGACCACCTTCGCTTTGCTGTGGATGCTGATAGCGCTGATCGTCATGGTGTTGTCAACTCGCCGTGGGCAGCGTGAGGTCTGGTTTGGCGGTGCGGCGTTGCTCGGAATCGTCATTGTTAAGCTGATGCTGGTTGATAGCGCCCGGGGTGGGGGATTGGCTCGTGCCATCGCGTTTATCGGCGTGGCGATACTGGTGTTGATCGTGGGATATTTTTCCCCATTGCCACCCAAAGCGGTGCGCGGTAAGGAACCCAATGTGGCAAGCGAACGAGGGAATGTATGAAAGTAAAACTGAATAACTGGTTGCTGCTGGGGTCGCTTTGTCTGGCCGGTGCGGCCAATGCGGAGCCGGTGGCTGAAAAACCGCAAGATTTCGCCTATGGCATCTCGCTAACCACTGAAGGCAGCGCGCCATTTTTCCGTATTGAACTGCCTGAGGCAGTGTATACCGAGAGCGTTTGGCCGGATCTGCGCGATGTGCGGGTGTTCAACAATCAGGGGCAGGCCGTCCCCTTTGCATTGGCCGCGAACGTCACTACTCAGGACAATAGCCAGACTTTCCCTCTGCGTCTGTTCCCGATGAAGGGTAAAAGGGTCACTAATCAGGAACAACAGGTGATTTCGTTAAAATCCGCAGGTGGTGTTGAAGTTACCTTGCCTGTGGATAGCGACCAGCCAATGGGGAACACCTATCTGCTGGAGATCCCGCAGCATGAGGGCAACTATCCCCGTCTGACCCAGTTAAAACTGGCCTGGGAGCGTCAGCCCGAGAATTGGCAGACCCGCGTTAGCCTGTTTTCTAGCCGCGATTTAAAAGACTGGTCGAGCAGCGCTGAGGATGTGCCCTTGATGGATCTGGTCTCTGGCAGCGATCGGTTGCTGTTGGATACCATCGATCTTGATGACTATGCCAGACCTCGTTATCTGCTATTGGTGTTCAACGATGCCAAAACGGCCCCTGATTTGAAGATCCGGTCAGTGCAGGGGATTGCGGCGTCCAGACACACCGAACAGCAAAGGATCGGCCTGACCTTCAACCAAAAAGCCATTTCGCCAGGTGAGGCGGAATATAGCTGGCCGAATCCTCAACCCTTGAACAATATCAGCATTCGGCCGACGCAGAGCAATACGGTATTGCCGCTCGAGATCGATTACCGCAGCGCAGCAAGTGACAATTGGCACCCTCTGACCAAGCAGGTGGTGTTCTCGGTGAATGGCCGCACCGCAGAGGCAATCCCGCTGAACGGCTTGCTGGTGCAGGGTATCCGCTTGAAAGGCATCAACCAGCAATGGGGCGATTCACTGCCAGAAGTCTCGGCACAGCGCGATAGCCAAACTTTGATATTCAATGCCCAGGGAACCACGCCATTCCTGCTGGCGTGGGGAAATAAAGCGGCCCAGCCTCAGGCGATCCCTTTAGATAGCCTGATCCCGGCAGAGCTGCGTAAAACGATAGATGCCGATGCGTTGCCAGAAGCTGGGTTGCAATCCCAAGTGACCCTGGGCGGCACCGAACGCTTGAGCGCGGTAGATGCCGCAGAAGAGGCCAGTATGTGGAAGAAAGGCCTGCTCTGGCTGCTGCTGGTTGTGGGGGCGGGGGGATTGGTGTTGCTGGCGCTGAAGTTGTGGAAAGAGGTTCAGCAGAAGCCGCAATAGGGCGGGCAGGTGGGATAGAAAACAAGGGGTGATGCTGAATGTGTTGCCCTTTGGTGGTTGATTCAGTTGGTAGATGTCATCTCTGAAGGGATCTATACCGACGACAACAAGTAATCCTCCCTCAATTGTTTGACCGCGCGAAAAATGAAAGAAAGTTAATGATCCCTATGACATCACGGCTTGTTTGGGTTCATATTATAAACTTGTTTATTACGTGGTTAATTTTAAGGATAAGAGTATGTCAACAGTAATAGATAAAGCACTGGACTTCATTGGCGGTATGAACACATCAATACCCACACCGCATCCCATGGATGAAAGTACCGCTAAGGGAATACTTAAGTATTTGAGAGAATTAGGTGTGCCGGCTAGTGCAGCCGATGTCACTGCACGAGGTATTAAAGAGGGGTGGGATACCGGGTTCACGAAAAAAGTGGCCGGGTGGGCTGATAAAATTCAGTCTGGTGGTCGTGTTGTTATTAAAAATCCTGAATACTTTTCTTCGTACATGCAAGAAGAACTCCGGGCACTAGTTTGAGTTAACCGTTAGCAAATGGGTTAAGTACTCTAGGCGCTTTCACTATCAATGTGGGAGCGTTCCATCTATCAATCACACATTACGAGTGGTATTCGTTATACCAGTTTAAAGAATCCATAATTTCTCTCATTAGGCTATCGGGAAGAATAGATTCATCATCACTGTTAGCCAGTTCGAGTATTTTCCTCGGAGTAAGCCCCACATCGGCTAATAGCGGCCATCTGGTCTGCACATTCTGGACCGTTACAGCATCAGGAACATCATGAAGATTAAAAGGTATGCCCATAATGGCACGTCTGAGCATGCAATTTTTTGTTTCTTTAATGACCAATCCCCCCGGTAAAACTCGCTTATACTTCGTTGCGGTATCCTGAAAAAACAAAGGACTCACGTTTTTAGCGTAAGTCCTTGTTATATTTGGTGGCCCCTACTGGACTTGAACCAGTGACCAAGCGATTATGAGTCGCCTGCTCTAACCAACTGAGCTAAGGGGCCAGGCGGCGTGATTATACGGTAATCATGGGATGCAGGTCTACACCCATAAAACCATATGATGTTTTTATGCACAGTTCTAGCCTGTTGTAATTGCAGGCAGATTTTGCGATAACCGCGGTTAATTCCTTTTAACGGACTGGTGATACTCATGGAACTCTTGGCGCCAAACCTACAGGTGGTGTTCTGCGGCATCAATCCTGGCCTTTCCTCTGCCCACCAGGGCTATCCTTTTGCCAATGGCAGTAACCGTTTCTGGAAGGTGATCCATCAGGCGGGCTTCACCGATCGCCAGTTGGCCCCGGAACAATGGCTACAACTGCAAGAAAACGGTTGTGGGATCACCGCTCTGGTCGCGCGCCCAACGGTGGCGGCCAGTGAACTTTCACGCGATGAACTGCGCGGTGGCGGTGAGGTGCTCAAAGAAAAAATTCTGCGTTACCAACCTCGTGCTTTGGCGATCCTGGGCAAACAGGCGTTCAGCAGTGCGTTTGGCGTGCGTAATGCCGCTTGGGGGCGTCAGGAGATGATGCTGGGTAAAACCGAGGTGTGGGTATTGCCTAATCCCAGTGGATTGAATCGTGCCACGCTGGAGCAGCTTACCGAGAGCTACCGCGAGCTATTCCTGGCGTTAAAATAAGGCATAAAAAAACCCCGGCGAGCCGGGGTTCTTACGAGGTTGTTAAACCTTAGTCATCCAGGAAGCTGCGCAGTACTTCTGAACGGCTTGGGTGGCGCAGTTTACGCAACGCTTTGGCTTCGATCTGACGAATACGCTCACGGGTAACGTCGAACTGTTTGCCCACTTCTTCCAGCGTGTGGTCAGTGTTCATATCGATACCGAAACGCATACGCAGCACCTTCGCTTCACGTGCGGTCAGGCCAGCCAGGACGTCATGTGTGGCAGAACGCAGGCTTTCAGAAGTGGCAGAATCCAGTGGCAGCTCGAGGGTGGTATCCTCGATGAAATCGCCCAGATGTGAATCTTCATCATCACCAATCGGCGTTTCCATGGAGATCGGCTCTTTGGCGATCTTCAGTACCTTACGGATTTTGTCTTCTGGCATCAGCATACGCTCGGCCAGCTCTTCCGGCGTTGGCTCACGGCCCATCTCTTGCAGCATCTGGCGCGAAATACGGTTGAGCTTGTTGATTGTCTCAATCATATGCACCGGAATACGGATGGTACGTGCCTGGTCGGCGATAGAGCGGGTGATAGCCTGACGGATCCACCAGGTGGCGTAAGTCGAGAACTTGTAGCCACGACGGTATTCAAACTTGTCTACCGCTTTCATCAAGCCGATGTTGCCTTCCTGGATCAGATCCAGGAACTGCAGGCCACGGTTGGTGTATTTTTTGGCGATCGAGATAACCAGACGCAAGTTGGCTTCAACCATCTCTTTCTTCGCGCGGCGGGCTTTCGCTTCACCGATCGACATACGACGGTTGATGTCTTTCACCTGCTCGATGGTCAGGCCGGTTTCTTCTTCGATCTGACGCAGTTTTTGCAGGCTGCGCTGAACATCTTCATTAACGTCTTTCAGCTTCTCTGACCAGGGTTTACCCATTGCCAGTGCCGCTGCGAACCAGGTGTCGCTGGTTTCGTTGCCGGCGAACAGGGTGACGAAGTTTTTCTTCGGCATTTTGCACTGCTCAACGCACAGCTTCATGATGATACGTTCTTGCGTACGAACGCGATCCATCATGGTACGCATGCTGTTGACCAGGAAGTCGAACTGTTTTGGCACCAGGCGGAACTGCTTGAACACTTCAGACAGCTTCAGGATCTCTTCTGCTGCGCTGGAGTGGCTACGGCCGTTCTTTTTGATAACCAGACGAGTGGCTTCGTACTGATCGCGCAGATCGGTAAACTTCTGGCGCGCCAGTTCAGGATCGATGCTGTTGTCGTCTTCAGCTTCGTCTTCTTCATCTTCGTCTTTGTCGTCGTCGTCCTGCTCTTCGGTGGTTAATTCAGAACCGATGTGCGTGGCGGTAGGGGCGATGTCTTCTTCCGCGTTAGGATCGACGAAGCCGGTGATCAGATCGGACAGGCGTGCTTCGCCAGCCTCGACACGATCGTACTGCTCCAGCAGATAGGTGATGGCTTCAGGGTACTCTGCAACCGAGCACTGCACCTGGTTGATGCCGTCTTCGATACGCTTGGCGATGTCGATTTCGCCTTCACGCGTCAGCAATTCAACGGTACCCATTTCACGCATGTACATGCGCACTGGGTCAGTGGTACGCCCGATTTCAGATTCTACGCTGGACAGCACCTGAGCGGCAGCTTCTTCCGCATCTTCGTCTGTGCTGTTGGTATTTTCAGCCAGCAGCAGGTCATCGGCGTCCGGTGCTTCTTCCATCACCTGGATGCCCATGTCGTTAATCATCTGGATGATGTCTTCGATCTGATCGGAGTCGACGATATCTTCCGGCAGATGGTCATTGACCTCAGCATAGGTCAGATAGCCTTGCTCCTTACCACGTTGGACAAGAAGTTTAAGCTGTGACTGCGGGTTTTGCTCCATAAGACGGTATCCACACTTCAGAGTATTTGGGTTGGTGTCGGTCGGCGAAACCGCCAACAATAGCATTTGGGGCGTTTTTGTTGTTGCCGCGGCCCACTGTGGCGGCATATTGCAGGGCTCTGCCCTCGCATTTATCGGCACTTAAGCCGTTTGGTATTCAGTCTTTCTTCGCCAATGCCAGTTGTAATGACCAGAGTTCCTTGCGTTCGTCTGCATTCAGGCCATGCGTTCTGTCACGTGCGATCAAATCTTCCTGACGTTTTTCCAGCACCGAGTCATAGAGATTCGTCAGAGTATCTAAAAAGTGTTGTTCAACTTGTTCCTCAACGATCATATGGTTCCATGTCGCCAAGGTTTCAAGCTGCGGGCTCAATTTGTTATCTCGGTACAGCTCCAGCAACTGGCCGGTAGTCAGGCCCGGCTGCGCTAAACAGGTCTGCACCAGTTCAACAAATAGCGGTAAACCCGCCTGTTTAGTCTGCTCTAGCCCTTCCAGAGAAGGGATAAGTGTAGCCAAACGCGGATTTTGCACCAGTAATCCTATCAGTATACGCATGGTTGTGCGTTTTAGCTGGGGCGCCTGATAAGTATTCGCATTTTCCGCCTGTTTGGGCATCAGCTTGTCGAGCTGGCTATCGTCCAGCAGGCCCAGTTTGCTGCCTAGCTGTTGGCGCAGGTAGAGACGTAATGTCTCGCCCGGCACCTGAGTGATCAGCGGTAGCGCCAAGGTACTCAGTTTGGCACGGCCATCCGGGCTGCTCAGGTCGACCTGTGGCATCAACGTTTCGAACAGGAAAGTGGAAAGCGGCTGCGCCAGCTCCATTCGCTGTTCGAAGGCGTCTTTGCCTTCTTTACGGACCAAGGTGTCCGGGTCTTCGCCATCTGGCAAAAACATAAACCGTAACTGACGCCCATCGTTCAGATAGGGCAGTGCGGTTTCTAACGCGCGCCAGGCTGCTTCACGGCCAGCCCTGTCGCCATCGTAACAGCACACAACGTTATCGGTAGCGCGGAACAGCAGCTGAATATGTTCAGCCGTTGTCGAGGTTCCGAGTGAGGCAACGGCATAATCAATGCCATATTGCGCTAACGCCACCACGTCCATGTAGCCTTCGACCACCAGCAAACGTTGCGGGTTGGCGTGGCTCTGCTGTGCTTCATACAGGCCGTACAACTGACGGCCCTTGTGGAATACTTCGGTTTCCGGCGAGTTCAGGTACTTGGGCATACCGTCGCCCAGTACGCGTCCACCAAAAGCGATTACCCGCCCGCGTTTGTCGCGGATGGGGAACATCACACGCTCGCGGAAGCGATCGTAAGTGCGCCCTTGATCGTTAGTCACCAACATTCCGGCATCGTTCAGTGCTGCCCGGCTGTCGGTATCACGCCCGAAACGTTTTAACGCATTATCCCAACCGGCAGGTGCAAAGCCGATGGCAAAATGGCGGATAACGTCGTCACTCAATCCGCGCTGTTGCAGGTAGTTGCGCGCCTGCGTCCCGTTGGATTGATGCAGTGACTGTTGATAGAACGCGCTGAGCTGTTCCATCAGTTGATATAGGCTTTGACGCTGATGGCGTTCGATTGGCGTCGGTCCGGTGCCTGCCTCGTAAGGCACTTCCAGCCCGTGCATGGTGGCCAGTTCCTCGATGGTTTCGACAAACTCGAGTCTGTCGTAATTCATCAGGAAGTCGACGGCGTTACCGTGCGCTCCACAACCAAAACAGTGATAAAACTGTTTGTCGCCATTAACGGTGAATGAAGGCGTTTTTTCGTGGTGGAACGGACAGCACGCGTGATAGTTCTTGCCCTGTTTTTTAAGCTTTACCCGGGCGTCGATCAGATCGACGATGTCGGTGCGAGCCAGCAAGTCATTGATAAATACACGCGGAATTCGTCCAGCCATAAGCCCCTGTTACGATTGCCTATAAACGAGAACAAGCCGCGCATTCCTTTCGGAAAGCACGGCCTTCGTATGCAACTACTCGGTCTGCGTGTTCTTGAAAAAGAACAAAAATCACGCGGTGGGGTTACCCCCGAAGGATTAATACAGACGAGTGCGGCGTGCGTTTTCGCGAGCCAGTTTCTTCGCGTGGCGTTTTACTGCAGAAGCTTTAGCGCGTTTACGTTCGGTAGTCGGTTTTTCATAGAACTCACGACGACGAACTTCAGCCAAAACACCCGCTTTTTCGCAGGAACGCTTGAAACGACGCAGTGCAACGTCAAATGGCTCGTTTTCACGTACTTTAATTACCGGCATGTGCCTCTCACCTCAATAGAATTCGGTTTGCTGCTGGCCAAGCGCCAGCCTTTTCAAAATGGTGCGGAATTTTACTTCAATGGATGCTGCTTTGTAAAGCACCATAGCAAATTGAAACACGCCGCGTTCCGGCAAACTCGCGCAATTATGCATCGGCCGCCGATTATAGACTAATCAGAAAAAATTGCTCGTTTTTAATCACCCGGCGGGCAACCTTGTGAATCATCGACATAGCGCACCATCGCGGCCAGGGTGCTGCAGGCTGGCGGTAAATGGCGTTGATTGTGATAAACTGGCGGCCGCACGTGAATGATGGGAAATGTAATGCGCGTATTGGGTATAGAAACGTCCTGCGATGAAACCGGTATTGCAGTGTATGACGATCAAGCCGGTTTGTTAGCCAACCAACTCTACAGCCAGGTGAAACTGCATGCCGATTACGGCGGTGTGGTGCCAGAACTGGCTTCCCGCGATCACGTGCGCAAGACAGTGCCGCTGATCCAGGCCGCACTGAAAGAGGCGAACCTGAAGCCTACCGATATCGATGGCGTGGCGTATACCGCCGGGCCGGGTCTGGTGGGGGCCTTGTTGGTTGGGGCAACCATTGGCCGCGCGTTGGCGTTTGCCTGGGGCGTGCCTGCGGTGCCGGTGCATCATATGGAAGGCCACTTGCTGGCACCGATGCTGGAAGACAACCCTCCGGAGTTTCCGTTTGTGGCACTACTGGTGTCTGGCGGCCATACCCAACTGATCAGCGTGACCGGGATCGGTGAATATACTTTGCTGGGGGAGTCGGTTGACGACGCCGCTGGCGAAGCGTTCGACAAAACGGCCAAGCTGTTAGGGCTGGATTATCCCGGCGGGCCGATGCTGTCGAAAATGGCGCAGCAGGGCACTGAAGGGCGTTTTACCTTCCCACGCCCAATGACCGATCGCCCAGGGCTGGATTTCAGTTTCTCCGGCCTGAAGACCTTTGCCGCCAATACCATCCGCTCTAACGGCAACGACGATCAAACCCGTGCCGATATTGCCCGTGCTTTTGAAGATGCGGTGGTGGATACGCTGGCGATCAAATGCAAACGCGCGCTGGAGCAGACCGGGTTTAAACGCCTGGTGATGGCCGGTGGCGTCAGTGCCAACCGCACGTTGCGCAGCAAGCTGGCAGAGCTCATGAAAAAACGCGGTGGCGAAGTGTTCTATGCCCGCCCGGAATTCTGTACCGACAATGGGGCGATGATCGCTTATGCCGGGATGGTTCGAATGAAGAACGGGGGTAACCCGGAGTTGGGCGTTACCGTACGCCCACGTTGGCCGCTGGCAGAGCTGCCTGCGGTGTAAAAGCCAAGGGCCGGAATTTCCGGCCTTTCAATCATTCTTCTTTGTGTTCTTCCTGTTCTAAAACACCGTCTTTCTTCTTGCGGAACTTACCCCAGATTTTCCCTTCCTGGCCGCGCCATAGGCGCTGGATATTGTCGTGATGGCGCATCAGGATCAGGCAAGAGAGCATCGCTACCGGGAAGGTAAACTGCGGTTTGAACCACCAGACATAGAACGGTGCAATCAGCGCGCTGACGATCGCCCCGAGCGAGGAATAGCCGCTCAGCAGCACGGTCAACAGCCAGGTGCCGGTCATCAGGCCAGTGAGATCCCAGCCGATCGGCGCAATGGCACCGAACGCCGTTGCCACGCCCTTGCCCCCACGGAAGTGGAAGAACACCGGGTAGATATGCCCAAGACAGGCGGCGATTGCCGTCAGGCCCAGATACAGCGGTGGGACGTTGAACGCATAGGCCAACCAGACTGGCAGCATCCCTTTTAGTATATCGAACACCAACACCGTAGCCGCCGCCAGGCGGCCGCCGATACGCAGGACGTTAGTCGCCCCTGGATTTCCCGATCCATGTTCACGCGGATCCGGTAGCCTGGCGATCCGGCAAACCAGGATCGCGCTGGAAATTGAGCCACACAGATACGCGAAGATAATCATGCCAAGCGCGGTAGCACTCATAACGCGGTTCCGTCTAATAATGGTCGTTTTACTCGCAACATCTATGGATAATACGCATATTCCGTCGGAAGTGGTATCCGGCAAGGCCAAAAACTGAGAATGACGTGATGGATATCGTATTTATTGAAGAGCTTACCGTGATCACCACCATTGGCGTTTATGATTGGGAACAAACCATTGCGCAAAAGCTGGTGTTCGATATCGAAATGGCGTGGGACAACCGCCAGGCGGCCGCCAGCGATGATGTGAATGATTGCCTAAGCTATGCCGATATCAGCGATGCGGTCATCCAGCATGTGCAGCCCAATCGTTTTGCGCTGGTGGAGCGTGTCGCAGAGGAGGTATCCGAAATTTTGCTACGGCGCTTTAAATCTCCCTGGGTCCGTATTAAGGTCAGCAAGCCGGGTGCAGTCGCGCACGCCAGCCGGGTTGGGGTGATCATCGAACGCGGTCAGCGCCCAGCCTGACAAGTTGTCACCAATATGCAACTAAAGACCGATATGCTGGTCTGTAACTAGAATTGTTTAAGCGGCAAGGTATTGAACACTGCCGCTTTTTTGTGCTCGTACCTTTAATAGCGTTAAATTTGAAATGGGGTAGTGGTCTGATGGCGGACATGCATTCATTGTTTGTGGCATTCGTGCTTGGGGTAGTCGAAGGGCTGACAGAGTTCCTGCCGGTTTCCTCTACCGGGCACATGATTATCGTTGGTGAGTTACTGGGTTTTACCGGCGATAAGGCGAAAACCTTCGAAGTTATTATCCAACTGGGTTCGATCCTGGCGGTGGTAGTGGTGTTCTGGCGCCGTCTGTTTGGCCTGATCGGCATTCACTTTGGTGGCAAACCTGTTCCTCATGAAGGACAGACGGCAGGGCAATTGAAGTTGGGCCATATCCTGCTGGCGATGATCCCGGCGGTAGCGCTGGGGTTGCTGCTCCACGATATGATCAAATCGCTATTTGAACCGAAAAACGTGATGTATGCGTTAGTGGTCGGGGGCCTGTTGCTGTTGGCCGCCGAATGGCTGAAACCGAAAAAACCAAGCGCGGTCGGGCTGGATGATATTACCTATCGGCAGGCCTTTTTGATCGGTTGCTTCCAGTGTCTGGCGCTGTGGCCTGGCTTTTCCCGTTCCGGCTCTACCATTTCGGGGGGCATGCTGGTGGGCGTGAGCCGTTTTGCGGCCTCGGAGTTCTCCTTTATTCTGGCAGTGCCAATGATGATCGGGGCCAGCGGCCTGGATCTGTACAAGAGCCTGCACTTCCTGACGCTCAGTGACCTGCCGATGTTTGTCGTCGGTTTCGCTACCGCGTTTGTGGTAGCGCTAATCGCCATCAAGACCTTCCTGCAGTTGATCAAGCGTATCTCGTTTGTGCCTTTCGCCATCTACCGCTTTATCGTCGCGGCGGCGGTCTACATGGTGTTTATTAATTAATTCTGGCACCAGCTCGAACGTTTTCTCTTCTCCAATAGTGGGCTCTTGGCCCACTATGTTCATATTACTTGTGTTGGCGCATTCGATTGGTCGCTACCAGTGGCTTCAAATTCCATCAATGAGGAAATCTATTGCCGTTTTTGCAGTAGACGGTGAATTGCATTGTTAAAACGTTCTGTACTCATCGCTGAAACAGCCGTGTTCATCATGAAAACGATTTAATGCCTCGAGAGTTCCCTTGTTTTCTTCCTGCCATTTTTTCGTTGCGTGATTATGTAGTTTGGCAGCAAAGCTGGCGTTAAGGTTAATAACCATATTGTTAATAAGTCTATTATTTACTGTCATGTATGTACTCCTGCTGTTGTCTGTACCACATCATACACATATTTAAAAAGGCGATAGCGCGAGGGGTCCCCAAATAATGGTGCTGCTTAATCTTGCTCATTTAGCACCCCTTCTCCCCACTTTTGGTCCGACCAATGCCGGAAAAATGTGAACCTCTGGCACATAAACGGCAAAAACCCAAACAGACACATTGCATGTTTTTAACAGTAAGTTAACTATCGGTTATCAATCATATGACTTCGCCCTGTTAGTACGACCCATTAAGCGGAGGAGTATGTAAATAATCGCGGGAGTTAACTACATGGAAGTCTGGCAACAAGTTTATGATCCCATTGGTAATATCTGGCTATCAAGTGCGGTCGCGGCGCTGCCCATTGCGTTTTTTTTCTTGGCGTTGATTAAACTGAAGCTCAAGGGGCATATTGCAGCAACGTTAACCGTTGGTATAGCTTTGCTGGTGGCGTTATTCCTCTACCGGATGCCCATCGATCGAGCGCTTGCTGCGGTGGTTTATGGTTTTTTCTACGGGTTGTGGCCGATAGCCTGGATCATTATTGCCGCAGTATTTGTCTACCAGATTTCGGTGAAGACCGGGCAGTTTGACATCATCCGCTCTTCCATTCTCTCTATCACCCCCGACCAACGTTTACAGATGCTGATCGTTGGCTTCTGTTTTGGTGCCTTTCTGGAAGGTGCCGCCGGGTTTGGCGCACCGGTAGCCATTACCGCCGCCTTGTTGGTTGGGCTAGGGTTCAATCCGTTGTATGCCGCAGGGCTTTGCCTGATCGTCAACACCGCCCCGGTGGCTTTCGGCGCGATGGGCATCCCGATTATCGTTGCGGGCCAGGTGACCGGGTTGGACAGCTTTGCAATCGGGCAGATGGTCGGGCGCCAATTGCCGTTCCTGACGATTATCGTGCTGTTCTGGATCATGGCGATTATGGACGGTTGGCGCGGCATTAAAGAAACCTGGCCTGCGGTGGTTGTGGCGGGGGGAAGCTTTGCCTTGGCGCAGTATCTCAGCTCCAACTTTCTTGGGCCAGAGTTGCCAGACATCATCTCCTCGCTGGTTTCACTGGTATGCCTGACGCTGTTTCTGCGGGTTTGGCAGCCAAAACGCCTGTTCCGTTTTGATAATGCCGAGGGGGCCGTCGCCGACCAAACGCTGGTGCAGCAGCACTATGCTTTAGGGCAGATTATTCGCGCCTGGATGCCGTTTATTTTCCTGACCGCTACGGTCACCCTGTGGAGCATCCCGCCGTTTAAAGCGCTGTTCGCTCAAGGTGGTGCGCTGTACGATTGGGTGTTCTCTATTCCGGTGCCTTTTCTGGATAAGTTGGTGGCCAAAATGCCGCCGGTGGTGGCAAACATCACGCCTTATGTCGCCGTTTTCAAACTTGACTGGTTCTCTGCCACCGGCACCGCCATTATGGTTGCTGCGATCGCCTCTGTGATTTACCTGCGCATGAAGCCCAAAGACGCGCTCACCACGTTGGCTGAAACGCTAAAGGCGTTGATGTTGCCCATTTATTCCATTGGCATGGTGTTAGCCTTTGCCTTTATTTCCAACTATTCCGGCCTGTCGGCAACCTTGGCACTGGCATTGGCGCATACCGGTAGCGCGTTCACCTTTTTTTCACCGTTCCTTGGCTGGTTGGGCGTATTCCTGACCGGCTCAGACACTTCGTCCAACGCGTTGTTTGCCGCTCTGCAGGCCACCACCGCCCAGCAGATCGGCGTTTCGGATGTGCTGTTGGTTGCGGCTAACACCACCGGTGGAGTCACAGGCAAAATGATTTCACCACAGTCTATCGCGATTGCCTGTGCCGCCGTGGGGTTGGTGGGGAAAGAGTCTGACCTGTTCCGCTTTACGGTAAAACACAGCCTGATCTTCACCTGTATGGTGGGGGTTATTACTACGCTTCAGGCTTACTGGCTAACCTGGATGATCCCATGACTGTAAATCTTCAACCCATTGAGCCACTACGCTCGGCCGATCGTTTGGTTGAGCGTATCAAGGTGATGATCCGCGAACGCCAACTGGAAATGGGGATGCGCTTGCCTGCCGAGCGCCAGTTGGCCAACGAGTTGGGTGTCTCGCGTTCCTCTTTACGTGAGGCGATTCAAAAACTGATTGGTGAAAAAGCGCTCATCAGCCGACGTGGCGGCGGAACCTATGTCTGCGACGAGCTTTCCCCCTGGTCGGAGCAATGCATCGTGGAACCGCTGAGAACCTTGGTTGCCGACGATCCTGACTATCGTTATGACATTCTGGAAGCTCGCCACGCCATTGAGGCCAGCACCGCCTGGCATGCGGCAATGCGCGCCACCGCCGCAGACAAAGAGAAGCTACAGGCTTGCTTTGACGCCATGTTAGCGCTTCAGGAGAGCGATCATCCTGAACTTGCCGCTCAGGCGGATGTGCGCTTCCATTTGGCGATTGCCGAGGCTTCACACAACGTGGTGTTGCTGCAAACCATGCGCGGCTTTTTCGATTTAATGCGCACCTCCGTCATGCATAGCCGCCAGCGTATGTACACCCAGCCGACGATTTTCACCCGGCTGACTGAACAGCACGAGGAACTGCTGCTGGCGATCCTGGCAGGCGATCCTGAACGGGCGGGTAAAGCGGCCAAATCTCACCTGGGATTCGTGCATTCCACCATTAAAAATCTGCATGAAGACGAGGCCAGGCAGGCGCGTATAACCCGCCTTCCTGATGACAATTCACCGTAACAAAGGGAGATCGTTTGATGATTATCTCAGCAGCCACGGATTATCGCGCTGCGGCACAACGTAAACTGCCGCCGTTTCTGTTTCACTACATTGATGGCGGCGCTTATGCCGAACACACTTTACGGCGTAACGTGGAAGATCTGGCTCAGGTCGCATTGAGGCAGCGTGTTCTTAAGAACATGTCGGCGCTCAGCCTGGAAACCAAACTGTTTAACGAAACTTTGGCCATGCCTGTTGTCCTTGGCCCGGTAGGGTTATGTGGCATGTATGCCCGCCGTGGGGAGGTGCAGGCCGCGCGCGCCGCAGAACAACAAGGTATTCCGTTTACGCTTTCCACCGTATCGGTGTGCCCAATCGAAGAGGTGGCGCCGGCCATCAAGCGGCCCATGTGGTTCCAGCTGTATGTGTTGAAGGATCGTGGATTTATGCGTAATGCCTTGGAGCGGGCGAAAGCCGCGGGCTGTACCACCTTGGTCTTCACCGTGGATATGCCGACACCAGGCGCCCGTTACCGCGATGCACATTCGGCAATGAGTGGCCCCTATGCCGCCCAGCGGCGCTATTGGCAAGCCGTTACCCATCCTGCCTGGGCGTGGGATGTTGGCCTGAATGGGCGCCCGCACGATCTGGGCAATATTTCCGCTTACCTCGGAAAGCCCACCGGACTAGCAGATTATATCGGGTGGCTGGGGGCCAACTTTGACCCTTCGATTTCATGGAGTGATTTGGAATGGATCCGTGATTTCTGGCAGGGACCGATGGTGATAAAGGGCATTCTCGACGCTGACGATGCACGTGATGCCGTGCGTTTTGGTGCTGACGGGATTGTGGTTTCCAACCACGGTGGTCGCCAACTGGATGGGGTGCTTTCTTCTGCTCGTGCGTTGCCGATGATTGCCGATGCGGTGAAAGGGGATATCACCATCCTGGCAGACAGCGGGATACGTAGCGGATTAGACGTGGTGCGCATGATCGCGCTTGGGGCGGACAGTGTGTTGCTTGGGCGTGCTTATCTCTATGCGCTGGCGACAGCGGGCCAGGCTGGGGTAGAAAATCTGCTCGCATTGATCAAAAAAGAGATGTGCGTAGCGATGACGCTCACGGGGGCGAAAAGTATCGCTGAAATCAGCCGTGATTCGTTGGTGCTGGAGGGGTAGGTAGGGGCGCATACCGCGCCCGTTTTACCTAAGGCTGAGGTTCTTGCTGTTTCTTCCAGTCCGCCAACGCCTGCTGACGGCGGCGTTTGACCTCGTCGCGGATCGCCAGCCCTTGCAGGCCACTTTCCACCACCTCTTTGACCGAAACCGCGTTGGCGACCTGATAGGCCTGGCGCAGGTAATCGCCCTGCGGATAAGGGTTGTTTTCAAAACCGGTACGCCCGCGGGCATCGGCTTCGCTGGTGAGGATCATCTGCTCCAGCCGCTGCGGTTTACGCCACACGTCGATGGCATCAAACAGTTTTAACAGCGTTTCTGGCCGCAGTTTATTGACCGTGTGGATCAGGTCGTGGTACTCCGCCACCAGCTTCGCCAGCTCACGTACTGGATTAGGCACTCGCAGCCGTTGGCAAAGCTTCTCAACCAGCCTGACGCCCGCAGGGCCATGGCCATAGTGGTGTGGCCAGAGTTCTTGCGGCGTGATGCCTTTCCCGAGATCGTGGCACAGCGCCGCGAAGCGGATATCTACCTCGGGGCTGAGCTGGGTGGCAATCGCCAGCGTCATCAGTGTGTGTACGCCAGTATCAATTTCCGGGTGCCATTTCTCTGGAGCTGGCACGCCAAACAGGGCGTCGATTTCCGGGAACAGCACTTTCAACGCTCCGCAGTCGCGAAGCACCTGGAAATACACCTGCGGGCTCTGGCTCTGTAATGCCTTCTCGGTCTCTTTCCACACGCGCTCCGCCGTCAGGGAGGCCAGTTCACCGCTTTCGGCCATCTGCTGCATCAGCGCGCTGGTTTCAGGGGCAACGGTAAAACCCAGGGAGGCAAAGCGGGCGGCAAAACGCGCCACGCGTAACACTCGCAGCGGATCTTCGCCAAAAGCCTCGGAGACATGGCGCAACAGGCGGGCATCGAGATCGGCCTTGCCGTTGTAAGGGTCAACCAGTACTCCATCATCACCCCGCGCCATGGCGTTGATGGTGAGATCGCGCCGTAGCAGATCCTCTTCCAGCGTCACGTCCGGTGCGGCGTAGCAGGTAAATCCGGTGTAACCCTGGCCGGATTTACGTTCGGTGCGGGCCAGCGCATACTCCTCATGGGTTTGCGGGTTGAGGAATACCGGGAAGTCTTTACCCACCTGCTGATAGCCAAGCGCCAACAGATCGGCAGGCGTTGCGCCGACCACCACCCAGTCGTGATCCACTACCGGTAAGTTGAGCAGGGTGTCACGGACGGCACCGCCGACCAGGTAAATTTTCACGGTTTAACTCCTATCAATAGCTCGTTTGATCAGATTACATCAATTGGGCAGCGGATGCGTCAGGCAATAAAAAAGCGCCCGTAGGCGCTTAAACTGGCGGAACGGCAATCAGTTCATCCAGCGATTATTCTTGCGGCGTGGGATCAGGTGCGGCAACAGCAGGCCGAGCAACAAACCAACGCCGGCAACGCCGCCGCCGTACATAAACCATTGCAGAATAATGGTGCGCTGTTTGTCGTCAAGTTGCAGATTCACCGCGTTCACCTTCTTCTGCGCCACAACCAGCTGATTTTTCAGATCCTGGTTTTCCTGCTGCAGGCCGCTGATGGTGCTATCGCTAGCGGCCACTTTCTGCTGCATTTCGGCGGTGCGCTGGTTCCAGCTATTATCAATATTGGCCAGCTTGTCGGTCAGGGTTTTCACCTGCTGTTCCAGCTCTGGCACCTGGGTGCGCAGGCTTGGCGTCTGGCTCAGCTGATCCAGCGGGATCCAGACGCTGCGTCCTTTGGAATCGCGGATCTGGCCGTAGCTGGTGCTGTCATTGACGCTCAACAGCGTGACTTCTTCACCGGCATTCAAGGTGCCGACGATACGGTATTGGTTACCTGGGCCGCTATGGACATAAGTATTTAATTCATCGGAGATATAGCGTTTATCTTCGGCATGTGCGCCCCAAGTGATGCTAAAACTCAGCACGGCAAGGCAAATCAGGCGTAATTTCTGCATTATGTCATCGTTTCTGCGTGGATTTATGGAACGATAGTAGAGCGTTCAGTCTGACGGCGCAACGCCAAAACCGGAATGGGAACTATCTTACTATGCTAAATCCCGTCAGTTGCGCAGCATTCTATAACGTAACAGGTTTTTTCTGCAGTTGGCAGAGTCAAGTCAGGGGGAATCGCGGTAAGATACTCTCACTGTGCGTCGTCGGGCTGAGTGCGGCCGGCAGACTCCGCCGCCGTGAAGACTCACGCGAATGCCTAATCTATTGGTGTAAAAGAACTATGAGCGTTGAAATAGAACTGAAGTTTATTGTTTCCCCCGCAGCGATTGCCAGCCTACCGGAGCGGATTGCCGCCTGGCCTAATCAGCATTCTGCGCCGCAGAAGCTGACCAATATCTACTATGAAACCGCCGACAACTTCCTGCGCAACCATGATATGGGCCTGCGTATTCGCGGTTTTGACGATAGCTATGAAATGACCATCAAAACCGCCGGTTCGGTGGTGGGGGGGCTGCACCAGCGGCCGGAATTTAACGTCGCCATCGCCAAACCCGCGCTGGCGCTGAAAAAATTCCCGGCGGATATCTGGCCGGAGGGCTGCAAGCTGGCCCCGTTGCAAAAGGCGTTGCAGCCGCTGTTCCGTACTGACTTTGTGCGTGAAAAGTGGGTGGTCACTTACGGCGCAAGCGAGATTGAGATTGGCCTCGACCAGGGTGAAGTGCGCGCGGGTGACCTCGCTGAACCGTTATGCGAGCTGGAACTGGAGCTGAAAAGCGGTGAGACTGCTGATTTGCTGGCATTGGCAGCCGCATTGGCGGAACAGGGTGGTTTACGCCAGGGTAGCCTCAGTAAAGCGGCTCGGGGCTATCATCTGGCGCAGGGCAATGCCGAACGTGAGTTACGCCCATTAAGCGTGATGAAGCCTGCACCTAAGTCCACGGTAGAACAAGGCATGGTTGCCGCTTTCGAGCTGGCGCTGAGCCATTGGCAGTATCACGAAGAGCTGTGGCTGCGTGGCGACAAGCAGGCACGCCGTGCGGTAATGGAAGCCATCGGTCTGATCCGCCAGGCGCTGGTGATCTTTGGCGGTTTGGTTCCGCGCAAGGCAAGCACCGATCTGCGCGCTCGGCTGACGGCTTTGGAGCCTTTGCTGGTGGATAAAACCACCCAGCCGCAGGAGCTGTGCTACGGCACGGAGTATCTGCAATGTAAGTTGGCACTCACATCGTGGTTGATCACCGGCGCATGGCGGCCGTTTATCGATGCCAAATCGCAGGCTAAGCTGGAGGGTTCATTCAAGCGTTTTAGCGATATCATGCTGGGCCGTAGCGCCGCAGAGCTGAAAGAAGCCTTTACGCGCACCCTGAATGAAGATGAATATCAAGAGCAACTGCCACGCCTGACGCGCCAGGTGCTGGCGTTTATCCTGCTTTCTGGTGCCTATCCGGATAGCGAAACCGGGCCGTATATCGACAGTTGGCGCGAACTGCAATCAGCCATTGCCGAGCGTCGTCAGGGTTGGTACGAAGCCAGCCGCAAACAGGCATTATCCCATGCGCCATTCTGGTTAAACGGCGCGGTTCGTTAACTCCAGCGGGCCTGCCGGGCTGCAGGCCATAGAACGGGTCATTCACTATGTTGCCACTCTCTGCTGCGTTACAGCTTCAGGCACAGAACATCGTGCAGCGATTTCAGGAAACTCAGGGCGCGGAGTTAATGCTCAGCGCCGCAGAACAAAGCGTTCTGGCGTCGAGTGATTTTGTCAGCGACATGTTGCTCGGCCATCCTGAATGGTTGGTAACGTTACGCCAGCAGCCGCCAGTGGCCGATGAGTGGCAGCACTATGCCGCCTGGTTGCAGGATGAGCTTGAAGAGGTGCAGGACGAAGCGCAGCTAATGCGCGTGCTGCGCCTGTTTCGCCGTGAGAGCCTGGTGCGTATTGCCTGGGCGCAGGCTCAGCAGCTATGTACCACGCAAGAAACGCTACAACAGCTGAGTGCTCTGGCAGAAACGCTGATCGTCAGCGCTCGTGACTGGCTCTATCAAACCTGTTGCCGCGAGTGGGGCACGCCTTGCAATACCGATGGCGTGCCGCAGCCTTTGCTGATCCTGGGGATGGGCAAACTCGGCGGTGGTGAACTGAACTTCTCCTCTGATATCGATCTGATCTTTGCCTATCCGGAAAACGGCCACACCCAAGGCGGGCGGCGTGAGCTGGATAACGCCCAATTCTTTACCCGCCTGGGGCAACGGCTGATCAAAGCGTTGGATCAGCAAACCATCGACGGCTTTGTCTACCGCGTCGATATGCGTCTGCGGCCGTTTGGCGATAGCGGCCCGCTGGTGATGAGCTTTGCCGCGCTGGAAGATTATTACCAGGAGCAGGGGCGCGATTGGGAACGCTACGCGATGGTCAAGGCGCGCCTGATGGGGGGGCATGAAGATGCCTACAGCCAGGAGCTGCGTAAGACATTGCGGCCATTCGTGTTCCGTCGCTATATCGATTTCAGCGTGATCCAGTCGCTGCGTAATATGAAGGGCATGATTGCCCGCGAAGTGCGGCGGCGGGGGCTGAAGGACAACATCAAGCTGGGTGCCGGTGGCATCCGCGAAATCGAATTTATCACCCAGGTCTTCCAACTGATCCGTGGTGGGCGTGAGCCCAGTTTGCAGGGGCGATCACTGCTGCCGACGTTGCAGGCGGTGGGTGAACTGGGGTTGTTGACCGCGCAGCAGGTCGCAGAGCTGAGTGACGGCTATCTGTTCCTGCGGCGGCTGGAGAATCTGTTGCAGGCGATTGCCGACCAGCAGACCCAGACCCTGCCGCAGGACGAGCTGGATCAGGCGCGACTGGCCTGGGGAATGGATCAGCCAGACTGGCCGTCGTTGATGATGGTGCTGGACGAGCACATGCGCCAGGTCCGTACGGTATTTGATGACCTGATCGGCGACGATAGCCCAGACGTAGGCGAAGATCCCAACTACCAGCATTACCACAGCCTGTGGCAGGATGCGTTGGATGAGAGCGAGCTAGAGCCACTGACGCCCCATCTGGACGAAGAGGCGCGGCGGCAGATGCTGCGTTCCATCGCCGACTTCCGCCACGACGTGGACAAACGCACCATTGGCCCGCGTGGCCGTGACGTGCTGGATCAACTGATGCCACGCTTGCTGGCCGAAGTGTGTTCGCGCGTGGACGCGGCCACGGCTCTGACGCGCCTGACCCAGCTGTTGCTAAGCATCGTGACCCGCACCACCTACCTCGAGCTGCTGGTGGAATACCATGCCGCTCTCAGCCACCTGATCCGCCTTTGTGCTGCATCCCCGATGGTGGCCAGCCAACTGGCGCGTTACCCACTGTTGCTCGACGAGCTGTTGGATCCGGCCACGCTGTACCAACCGGTGGCTCCGGATGCCTATCGTAGCGAACTGCGCCAATACCGCCTGCGGGTGCCGGAAGACGATGAAGAACAGCAGTTGGAAGCGTTGCGGCAGTTCAAGCAGGCACAACACTTGCGCATTGCCGCTGCGGATATCGCCGAGGTGCTGCCGGTGATGAAAGTGAGCGATCACTTAACCTATCTGGCCGAGGCGATCATTGATGCGGTGGTGCAGCAGGCGTGGAAAGACATGGTTGCGCGCTACGGTCAGCCGACTCATCTACATGAGCGGGAGGGGTTAGGGTTCGCGGTGATCGGCTACGGTAAGCTGGGAGGCTGGGAGCTGGGCTATAGCTCGGATCTAGACCTGGTGTTCCTGCTGGATTGTCCACCAGACGTCATGACGGATGGCGATCGCTGCATCGATGGCCGCCAGTTCTATCTGCGCCTGGCGCAGCGGGTGATGCATTTGTTCAGCACCCGCACCTCTTCCGGCATTCTCTATGAGGTGGATGCCCGTCTGCGTCCTTCCGGAGCTGCCGGGATGCTGGTCAGCACCGTCGAAGCCTTTGCCGATTATCAGCGTAACGAAGCCTGGACCTGGGAGCATCAGGCTCTGGTGCGGGCGCGCATCGTGTATGGCGATCCGGCGCTGCATCAGCAGTTCGATGCGATCCGCCGCGAAATTTTGTGCAAACCGCGTGAAGTGAACAAGCTGCAGCAGGAAGTGCGTGAAATGCGCGAGAAAATGCGCAACCATCTGGGCAGCAAACAGCGCGATCTGTTTGATATCAAAGCGGACGAAGGCGGGATCACCGATATCGAATTTATTGCCCAATACCTGGTCTTAGGTTATGCCGCGGGCGAACCGCGCCTGACGCGTTGGTCGGATAACGTGCGTATCTTTGAGCTGATGGCTAATTACGACATCATGCCGGAAGACGAGGCCCAGGCGTTGACCCAGGCCTATGTCACCATGCGTGATGAGATCCACCATCTGGCGTTGCAGGAGCATTCCAGCAAGGTCAGCAGCGAGCTGTTTGCTGCCGAGCGTGAGCAGGTGCGCGCCAGTTGGAGCAAATGGCTGGGCTGAGGGAGACGTATTGTTTGCCTAAGCATTGAGCTGGTAGGCAGTTTTTACGGGTATTGCGGGCTATTATGCTAATATCTGCCGAATTTATTTTTATGACTTGTTTGGAGTTATCGGATGAAAGTTACACTACCTGATTTTCGCCGCGCCGGTGTGTTGGTGGTTGGTGACGTCATGTTGGATCGCTATTGGTATGGGCCGACCAGCCGAATTTCACCGGAAGCGCCGGTGCCGGTGGTCAAGGTTGAAACCATCGAAGAGCGTCCCGGTGGTGCGGCTAACGTCGCGATGAACATCGCCTCGTTGGGTGCCAATTCACGCCTGGTGGGCCTGACGGGGATCGACGACGCGGCGCGTGCGCTGAGCGCCAAGCTCAACGAAGTTAACGTGCGCTGTGACTTTGTCTCGGTCCCTACGCACCCAACTATCACCAAGCTGCGCGTACTTTCCCGTAACCAACAGCTGATCCGCCTGGACTTCGAGGAAGGTTTCTCCAACGTCGATCCGCAGCCGATCATGGAGCGTATCCAGCAGGCATTGCCGCAGATTGGCGCACTGGTGCTGTCGGATTACGCCAAGGGCGCGCTGAGCAAGGTGCAAGGCATGATCGCATTGGCGCGCGTTGCGAAGGTTCCGGTACTGATCGACCCGAAAGGCACCGATTTTGAACGTTACCGTGGCGCCACGCTGCTGACCCCAAACCTGTCCGAATTTGAAGCCGTGGTCGGTCATTGTCAAAGTGAAGAAGAGCTGGTGACGCGTGGGATGAAGCTGGTGGCGGACTTTGAACTGTCTGCACTGCTGATCACCCGTTCCGAGCAGGGGATGACGTTGCTGCAACCGGGCCGTGAGCCGTTGCATCTGCCAACCCAGGCCCAGGAAGTGTTCGACGTGACCGGTGCCGGTGATACGGTGATCGGTGTGCTGGCCACCGCCCTGGCGGCGGGTAATACTCTGGAAGAGTCCTGTTTCCTGGCTAACGCCGCCGCCGGTGTGGTGGTGGGTAAGTTGGGCACCTCGACCGTCTCGCCAGTCGAGCTGGAAAACGCCATTCGTGGCCGCGCCGAAACCGGCTTTGGTGTAATGACAGAAGCCGAGCTGAAAAAAGCGGTAGCGCAGGCGCGCCAACGCGGCGAGAAAGTGGTGATGACCAACGGCATCTTTGACATTCTGCACGCAGGCCATGTCTCGTACCTGGCGAATGCGCGCAAATTGGGCGATCGCCTGATCGTGGCGGTGAACAGCGATGCGTCAACCAAACGCCTGAAAGGGGAAACCCGCCCGGTTAACCTGTTGGAAAACCGTATGGTGGTGTTGGGCGCGCTGGGAGCCGTGGATTGGGTAGTGCCGTTTGAAGAAGATACGCCGCAACGCCTGATCGCCGAAGTTCTGCCAGATTTACTGGTGAAGGGCGGTGACTACCAGCCGCATGAGATTGCTGGCAGTGCTGAAGTCTGGGCCAACGGTGGCGATGTGCGGGTACTGAATTTTGAAGATGGGTTATCCACCACCAACATCATCAAGGCCATCAAGGATGGGCGCGGTTAATATTTTTTGACTGTAGGGGCGCTGAGCACTGCGCCCGAAAAAGACGACGGGTAAACAGGGTGGTTTGCAGTGAGTGGACTTAAGCAGGAGCTGAGTTTAGCGCAGGGCGTTGGGCTATTGTCCACTTCACTGCTGGGTACCGGGGTCTTTGCCGTTCCGGCATTGGCGGCGCAGGTGGCGGGTGGCGACAGCCTGTGGGCCTGGCCAATACTGATTGTGCTGGTATTCCCGATCGCCATCGCTTTTGCGGCGTTGGGCCGCCATTTCCCCAGCGCCGGTGGTGCCGCGCATTTTGTCGGCCTGGCTTTTGGGCCACGCATGGCAAAGGTAACCGCTTGGCTGTTCCTCTCTGTGATCCCCGTTGGCTTGCCTGCCGCATTACAAATCGCCGCAGGATTCTGGCAGGCCACCTTTGGTTGGGATGCCAACGGCCTGTTGCTGGTGCAAATTGTCACGCTAGTGGTGATTTGGCTGCTTGGCACACGCAGCGCCGGTTCCAGTGCCAATATTCAGACCTTGATTGCCCTTCTGGTGATAGCTCTGGTGGGGGCTATCTGGTGGCAAGGCGGCATTACCCCATCCCAAATCCCATGGCCTGCGGTCAGCGATATTTCTCCTCCTAATATGTTCCACGCGTTGGCGGTGATGTTCTGGTGCTTTGTCGGGCTGGAGGCTTTTGCTCATCTGGCGACCGAGTTTCGCCATCCAGAGCGGGACTTTCCGCGTGCGTTAATGCTCGGGCTGTTGGTGGCGGGGGCGGTCTATTGGGGCTGTACCGTAGCGGTGCTGCACTTCCATGCTTACGGCGAACATCAGGCGGCGGCCGCTTCGTTGCCGGGGATCGTGGTGCAACTGTTTGGCGAGCATGCGCTGTGGATTGCCTGCATCATCGGCTATCTGGCCTGTTTTGCCAGCGTGAATATCTACACCCAGAGCTTTGCCCGTCTGGTCTGGTCACAGGCCCAGGAAAAGCCTGCTAGCGGCTTAGCCAAACTCTCTGCGGGTCAGGTGCCGGTCAATGCATTGAGCGCAGTGGTAGGTTGCTGCCTGCTGTTCACTTTGCTGATCTATACCCTGAAGCTGCCGCTGGATACGTTGCTGGTGTATGCCAATGGCATTTTCGTGCTGATTTATCTGCTGTGTATGTTGGCGGGTTGGCGGATCTTGCAGGGGCGTTCGCGGCTGATGGCGATCGTCGGATCCGCTTTGTGCTTGTTGTTACTAGTGATTATCGGCTGGAAAAGCCTGTATGCGCTGGCGATGTTGGTGCTGATTTGGCTGGTGCTGCCGCGTAAAACGCCGGCGGTGGTCTCCAAGCAATAAGGGCGCATTGATGCGCCCCTTACAATAAACTTATTCGTCTGCTGGCTTGGCTACCGGTGCGGTATCCAGCTTGCCTTCCAATTCAGTCAGGCGCTGTTCCAGCAATGCCAGCTTCTCGCGGGTGCGCAGCAGGACTTGAGTCTGCACGTCAAATTCTTCGCGGTTAACCAGATCCAGACGGGTCAACTGCGCTTGCAGTACCTGGCGGATTTTTTTCTCAACGTCTTCCCCGAATTCACGTACGCCTTTAGGCATCGACTCTTGGACCTGGCGTGCGATCTGTTCAATTTTTTTCGGGTCAATCATGGCGTTTCCCTTTCTGATATTTGGTGGCAGATGCCTAGTGTAATGCGAGTTGCTCGCCGGATAAACCATTACCGTGTTTGCTGCGCGATCCCTCATTACGCGACCGGATGGCTTGAAACGCTAAAGCGATGGGGTTATAGTCGGGATGCTTATTCTCAGGGCGGGGTGCAAGTCCCCACCGGCGGTAAATCACCATTCACGGTGAAAGCCCGCGAGCGCTCAGCCTATCTCTCAGGAGTGGGTTAGAGGTCAGCAGATCCGGTGTAATTCCGGGGCCGACGGTTATAGTCCGGATGGGAGAGAGTAACGACACCTGTCGGGCGTATGCCCCGCTTGCGTTATTTTTTTGGCTATTGGCATAGCCACTCCTCAAGATCGCCCTGGTTCTGGTAATCCATAATTTTAATGAGGTTTTTTACCATGAATCAGACTCTACTTTCAGATTTCGGCACGCCGGAAGAACGCGTTGAACGCGCTCTTGATGCACTGCGCAACGGGCGCGGTGTAATGGTGCTTGATGATGAAAACCGTGAAAACGAAGGTGACATGATCTTCGCCGCAGAAACCATGACCGTTGAACAGATGGCGCTGACCATTCGCCACGGTAGCGGCATTGTTTGCCTGTGTATCACTGAAGATCGTCGCCAGCAGCTTGAGCTGCCGATGATGGTCACCAACAACTCCAGCCAGTTCCAGACTGCCTTTACCGTGACGATTGAAGCGGCGCAGGGCGTGACCACTGGCGTATCGGCTAGCGATCGCCTGACGACCATCCGTGCGGCCATTGCAGACGGTGCCAAGCCGAGCGATTTGAACCGCCCAGGCCACGTGTTCCCGCTGCGTGCTCAGCCTGGTGGCGTATTGAACCGCCGTGGCCACACCGAAGCGACCATCGATCTGGTCTCAATGGCCGGTTTCAAACCCGCTGGCGTGCTGTGCGAGCTGACTAACGATGACGGCAGCATGGCGGATGCGCCAGAAGTGATCACCTTTGCCAAGCAGCATGACATGGTGGTGCTGACTATCGAAGATCTGGTGGCCTATCGCCAGTCGCACGAAAAGAAAGCCAGCTGAGTCGCTGACTGAAATGAAAAAGCCGCTGATGAAGCGGCTTTTTTGTGCTTAAAATTCTTTATCCGATGCCGCCGCTTTGCAACAGCGTCAGGCTAAATCCCATCACCGCCATGCCGCACAGCACGCCATAGCTTGGATTATTGTGTGGATCGATCTCTTTGGCCAACGGCATTAATTCATCTACCGACAGCGCCACCATAATCCCGGCCACCGCAGCCATAATCGACGCCATCACCACCGGTGAAACCATCGGGCCGAGCACCAGGCAGGCCAGTACGCCCCCCAGAATTTCTGCCATGCCGGAAATACCAGACCACAGCAGCGCCTTGGTTTTGGAGCCGGTTGCCGCATACACCGGCCCGGCGACCGCCAATCCTTCTGGAATATTGTGGATGGCGACCGCGAGCGCAATGCCCATCCCCAGTTCCAGATCGGCGCTGGCGGTGACAAAGGTAGCAATCCCTTCCGGGAAGTTGTGCAGGCTGATGCCGAGCGTCAGCAGCATTGCGGTGCGTTTCAGGTTATGGGGCTTGATGGGCTTTTGCACCAGGTCTTGCGGATGCTGGTGTGGCAGCATGCGATCCAGCGCAAAGTAACCTAACAGCCCGAGCATAAACATGCCGTAGCCAAGCATGGGCGACATGCCGACGGTGTACAGCGCAGCGGGCAGCATTTCCATCAATGAAATTAACAGCATAATCCCTGCGGCAAAGCCGAGCGCAAACGCCAGCAGGCGGTTGGAGGGCTTCTGGCCAATAATGCCGAGCAGGGCACCGACAAAGGTAGCGCCCCCGGCTAACAAGGTCAGGATCAGCGGTACAGACATGCATTCTCCTTGTATGCTAATGAAAATATACCCATTTCCGATACTAACAGAGCCAAGGCATAAATCGAGTGGATTTGGCTGATGGTTTCAATCGCTCCAGCCATTCAAATTTCTTGACGATCACCATCAGGGTTATCCGGCTGCCTTGGTTGGGTAAACAGCGTAATGTAGTCAGCAGAACACTTGTCACGCTAACCAAGGATATTTTATGACCACCTCTCGTATGCCTGCACTCTTTCTTGGCCACGGAAGCCCGATGAACGTGCTGGAAGATAACCGCTATACCCAGGCCTGGCGTGCGTTGGGTGAGCAATTGCCACGGCCAAAGGCGATCGTTGCTGTGTCTGCCCACTGGTACACTCGTGGGACGGCAGTGACGGCGATGGAACATCCAAAAACCATTCACGACTTTGGCGGCTTCCCGCAGGCGCTGTTTGATACGCAGTATCCGGCACCGGGTTCACCGGAGCTGGCGGCAGAGCTGCAAAGCCTGTTGGCCCCGGCGCAGGTGATGGCCGATACCAGTGAGTGGGGGTTGGATCACGGTAGCTGGGGCGTGCTGATCAAGATGTATCCGCAAGCCGATATCCCGGTGGTGCAGCTGAGCATCGATGGGACTCAGCCAGCGGAATACCATTTTGAGCTGGGCCGTAAGCTGGCGGCGCTGCGCGATCGGGGGATCATGATCGTGGCCAGCGGCAACGTGGTGCATAACCTGCGCATGGTGAAATGGCAGGGTGACACCAGCCCGTATCCTTGGGCGGAGTCATTCAACCAGTACGTACGTGATAACCTGGACTATCAGGGCGAACATCACCCGCTGGTGAATTTTATGCAGCATGAAGGCGCAGCGTTGTCGAACCCGACACCAGAGCATTATCTGCCGTTGCTGTATGTATTGGGCGGCTGGGATGGTAAAGAGCCGATCTCAGTACCAATCGATGGGATTGAAATGGCCGCGCTGAGCATGCTTTCGGTGCAGGTTGGTTGAATAAAAAAGGCGCGAAAAATTCGCGCCTCTACGATCGAATAGGTTCGACCCTACGGATTAACCAAGAATAATATGCGGATAGAAGCGCGACAGATCCTGGGTGATCAACTCGCGATCTTCACGCAGGCCAATACCGCAAGGCTGATCGTTGACCAGCCAGCTGCCGATCAGCGTATAGCTGCCTTCAAACTGTGGCAACGGATGGAACTGCTGCACAATCATGCCTTCTTCGCCATATGGCCCATCTACGCGCGCCACTTCCTGACCGTTCTGGACGATCTGGATGTTGGCACCCTCGCGTGAGAACAGCGGCTTGGTGACGTAATGATCCATCTGCGGGTGATCGTCCTCGGCAAAGTAGGCTGGCAGCAGGTTTGGATGATCCGGGAACATTTCCCACAACAGCGGCAGCAGAGCCTTGTTGGAGATAATGCTCTTCCAGGCTGGTTCCAGCCAGCGTACGCCAGCGTCTTCCAGCTTGGTAGAGAACATCTCGCGCAGCATAAATTCCCACGGATAGAGTTTGAACAGGTTACCGATCACCTGATTTTGCAGATCGGTGAACTGGCCTTTCTCGCCCAGGCCAATCTCTTCCATATACAGGAATTCGGTCGGCAGGCCCGCTTCCAGCGCGCAATCTTGCAGATATTGCACCGTACCGCGATCTTCCTCGCTGTCTTGGCAGCAGGCCAGATGCAGCAGGCCAAAGCCGTGGTTGGCTTGCAGATCGGCGAAACGCTCAATCAGTTTTTCTTGCAGGCTGTTGTACTGGTCCGCGGCGGGATCCAGCTTGCCGGCGTTGATCTGATCTTCCAGCCACAGCCATTGGAAGAACGCTGCCTCATACAGTGAGGTTGGCGTATCGGCGTTATTTTCCAACAGCTTGGGTGGATTGATGCCGTCATAGGCCAGATCGAGGCGTGAATACAGCGAAGGCTGATTAGTGCGCCAGGAGCTGCGAACAAATTCCCAGGTGTGCTTGGGGATGCAGAATTTGGTCATCAGTTGATCGCTGTTGACCACCTTATCTACCACCTTCAGGCACATCTGGTGCAGCTCGGCGGTGGCATCTTCAATCTCTTCGATCTGCGCCAATGTGAATTGGTAATAGGCATCTTCACACCAGTAAGGTTCGCCGTACATGGTGTGAAAGGCGAAACCAAATTCGGTGGCTTTTTCGCGCCAATCTGGGCGCTCGCTAATCGCAACGCGTTTCATGTCTTAACCGCCCATGCTGCGTGAGCTGCTGGAGGTGGCGCTGCTGCGCTGCATGCTGGTCTGTTTGGCCACGGATTCACCGAAGCCACCACGGGTAACGGTATTGGTCACCGCTGGTTTAGGTGCCATGGCGGTTTTAGGTACCGTCATGGAGCGGCCGCCTGCGGTTGCCGGACCATAGCTTTTACCGCTGGCGTCAACAAACTTGCCGTTTGCCGGGCTGGCTGCGTTTTTAGAGGTAAACAGCGGCTGTTGAGCGTAGCCCCCGCCACCCATCATGCGGCCCATCATGTAGCCCGCCATCAGCGGCATCCACATGCTGCCGCTGCTTTGTGATTCTGCGGCCATGCCAGCCTGTGCTGGAGCCTGAGTACATTGCGCTTCACCGAATTCGGCGACGCAGTCTTCACGAGTGGCGTATTTAGGCGCGGTTTTTTCCGCTTCCTTCAGCGCGTTGTTATACGCGGTGGTGCACTGCTCGCTCATCGACGGGTTGGAGGTTGAACAATCGTCGGCATTTTTATACAGGGAAACCGTCTCATCCGCCTGTTCGCAGCCGGCCAGCATAAACACTGCGCTGATCGCCAAAGCTACGGGAGCAACACGGTAGCTGCGCCAGGATTTGCGGAAGGTGTCTTTGTTGATGTTTTTGGTCCGTTTCATCGATATCTATCCCATCATGCGGGCTGTATTCGCCCTTGCCCAGTAGTGGTCGATAGGATAGGGGAAAGATGCTCAAAATTAAAGCTGAAACACCCGCAGGATCCACTCTTTACGCACTTATACGTTACGGTGTGCGCCAGTTCGCTTTACGGAGCATAACTGCAGCAAAAGCGTTACATAATGGAACGTTTTGTCCGAAGCTACGTTCCATTATGTAACGTTTTTTTCCTTACTCGCCAAGCAGTCGGCAGGTCGTATAGTCAGCAACAGAATAATACGTCGATATCATCCTCTGAAATCTGAACGTTACTGGGTTAACGTCCCTACAAGGAGTCAGTTATGTTGAGAATCATTCAATCCCCAAGCAAATACATCCAAGGTGCCAATGCGTCGGCCTCCGTGGGCGAATATGCCAAAGCCCTTGCCGATCATTACTTTGTGATCGCCGACGATTTCGTCATGAAACTGGCGGGCGATACTGTGATGGGCAGCCTGCATCAGCACGGGGTGAAGTATCACGCTGGTACGTTTAATGGCGAATGCTGCCGCAAGGAAATCGACCGCCTTGGTCAGGAGCTGAAAAGCCACGGCTGCAAAGGTGTGATCGGTATCGGTGGTGGTAAAACGCTGGATACCGCCAAGGCGATCGCCTATTACCAGCATGTACCGGTGGTGTTGATGCCGACCATTGCTTCGACGGATGCGCCTACCAGCGCGTTGTCGGTGATCTACAGCGAAAGCAGCGAGTTTGAAGAATACCTGATATACCCCGCCAACCCGAATATGGTGGTGATGGACAGCGCGATTATCGCCAAAGCGCCGGTACGCCTGCTGGTGGCGGGTATGGGTGACGCGCTCTCCACCTATTTTGAAGCTCAGGCCTGTTTCGATGCCCAGGCCACCAGCATGGCGGGCGGCAAGTCTACGCTGGCGGCGCTCAATCTGGCACGTCTATGCTATGAAACGCTATTGGCTGAAGGGGTTAAGGCCAAGCTGGCGGCGGAGTCTGGGGTGGTTACCGAAGCGGTGGAGCGCATCATTGAAGCTAACACCTATCTGAGCGGTATCGGTTTTGAAAGCAGCGGCCTGGCGGCGGCGCACGCCATACACAACGGTTTTACCGTGCTGGAAGAGTGCCATCATCTGTATCACGGGGAAAAAGTGGCGTTCGGCACCCTGTCTCAACTGGTGCTGCAAAACAGCCCAATGGCGCAGATTGAAACGGTGTTGAACTTCTGCCAGCAGGTCGGGCTGCCGATTACCCTGGCGCAAATGGGCATCACCGGTGAACTGACAGAAAAAATCGGCAAGGTGGCAGAGGCCAGCTGTGCCAAGGGTGAAACCATCCACAACATGCCGTTTAGCGTGACGCCGGAAAGCGTACAGGCGGCCATCCTGACGGCGGATAAACTGGGCAGCGCCTGGTTGCAACGCGTATAAATCATCGGGCGCGGTTAGCGCGCCCGCTGTTTCCTACAGAGGAATTAACCGTGAAAAAGCTAATCAATCAGGTCGATTCGGTACTCAATGAACAACTACTCGGCATGGCTGCCGCTCACCCGGAACTGCGGGTGCATCAGGATCCGGTGTTTGTGACCCGCACGGCGGGGCCGATCCCAGACAAAGTGGCGATCCTGTCAGGCGGTGGTAGCGGCCATGAGCCGATGCACTGTGGCTTCGTGGGCGAGGGAATGCTGGATGGTGCCTGCCCAGGGGAGATTTTCACCTCGCCGACGCCGGATAAAATGTACGACTGCGGCCAGGCCATCGACGGCGGTGCCGGGGTATTGCTGATTATCAAGAACTACACCGGTGACATCCTCAACTTTGAAACGGCGACCGAATTGCTGCATGACAGCGGCGTGCCAGTGGCAACGGTGCTGGTGGATGATGACGTGGCGGTGAAAGACAGCCTGTTTACCGCGGGCCGACGTGGGGTTGCCAACACGGTGCTGATGGAAAAACTGCTCGGCGCGGCAGCAGTACGGGGCTTTGATCTGGACGCTCTGGTCACGCTGGGGCACAAAATCAACAACCAAGGCCACTCGCTAGGGATTGCTCTGGGCGCTTGCACCGTGCCTGCGGCAGGTAAACCGTCGTTTACTTTGGCGGATAACGAGATGGAGTTTGGCGTTGGCATCCACGGCGAACCGGGGATCGAACGGCGGACGTTCACCACCCTCGATCAAACGGTAGATGACATGTTCCATACCCTGATCGATCACGGTGATTATCAGCGCTCGATCCGCGTTTGGGATCGTCAGCAGGGGGAGTGGCGTGAAGAGAGCCAGAGCAAACGAGCTTTGACGCAGGGCGATCGGGTGATTGCGCTGGTCAATAACCTTGGGGCGACGCCGCTTTCCGAACTGTATGGGGTTTACCACCGTTTGGCGCAGCGTTGCGCCGCAGCCGGGATCGTGATCGAGCGTAACCTGGTGGGATCATACTGCACCGCATTGGATATGCAGGGGGTTTCCATCACCTTGCTGCAAGTGGATGACGAGTTGTTATCGCTGTGGGATGCGCCGGTGAACACGCCAGCGCTGCGTTGGGGCTGAGGAGGGATCATGACATTAAGCAAACAGCAGGTCGTTGAGTGGTTGATGCGTTGTGGTGAGGTCTTTACCCGCGAACGCGATTTCTTGACTCAGTTGGATAGCGATATTGGTGATGGCGACCACGGCCTGAATATGAACCGTGGCTTTAGCAAGGTGGTAGAAAAGCTGCCTTCGGTGGCGGATAAGGACATCGGCTTTATTCTCAAGAATACCGGTATGACGCTACTTTCCAGCGTTGGCGGTGCCAGTGGTCCGCTGTTTGGCACCTTCTTCATCCGTGCGGCTCAGGCGGCCAATGCCAAGCAGAGCCTGGATCTGGCGGAATTGAAGCAGGTGATCCAGGAAGGCGCGGAAGGCGTAGCGATGCGCGGCAAGGCAGAACCGGGCGATAAAACCATGTGTGATATCTGGGGGCCGGTCGTTGCAAGCTTGGGCGAGTCGCTACATCAGCAGCTCAGCGTGACCCAGGCGCTACAACAGGCCGCCGTTCGGGCGGAGCAGGCCGCACAGGCCACCATTGTGATGCAGGCCCGTAAAGGGCGAGCCAGCTATTTGGGCGAACGCAGTATCGGCCATCAGGATCCGGGCGCAACCTCCGTCATGCTGATGATACAAACGCTGGCCCAAGTGGTCGAGGAGGCAGGATGATCAACATCGTTGTGGTTTCGCACAGTGCACAACTGGCGCAGGGTGTTGAGCAACTCGCCCGCCAGATGATGCGCGGCGAGGGGTGCAAACTGGTGCTGGCGGCGGGGGTCGATGATGAGCTCCACCCGATCGGCACCGATGCGGTGAAAGTGATGGAAGCGATCGAATCCGTGGCGGACGGAGCGGGGATCGTGGTACTGATGGATCTCGGCAGCGCATTATTGAGTGCGGAAACTGCGCTTGAGCTGCTCGACCCAGAGGTAGCGGCCAAGGTAGTGCTGTGTGCGGCACCGCTGGTGGAAGGTACGTTGGCCGCGGTCGTCGCGGCTAACGCGGGCGGTAGCCTGGAGCAGGTACTGGCAGAGGCGCAAGGAGCCTTGCAGGTCAAGCAGGCACAGCTTGGTGAGGAGATACCCGCCAGCAAGCCACTGAATTTACCGCTGAGCCAGGGGAAAAGCCTGAGTTGGACGGTACAGAATCCGCACGGGTTGCACGCCCGCCCGGCGGCGCGTCTGGCAGAGGCTCTGGCTCCTTTTGCAGCGGAACTGGTGCTGGAAAAGCATGGCCAATGCGCCAACCCACGCAGCCTGAATCAATTGGCTTTGTTGCAGGTTCGCCACGGTGACACTATCCGCCTGATTGCCGATGGTGCACAGGCCGATGAGGCCCTGGCAGCGTTCAAGGCGTTGGCAGAGCAGCATTTTGGCGAAACCGTATCTGAGCAGCAATTGCCTTCACTGCACGGTATTCCCGTGGAGGAAAGCGTCAGCAGTGGTCCGATATTCCAGGTGTCGAGCTTCTGGCCGCAAACGGAAGAACGCCAGCTAGGGGCCGATGACGTGCTCAATGAACAGCAGCGCCTGCGTATCGCATTACAGCAGACGTTAGACGATCTGAACAAGCTGGCGGATCGCACAGGCAATCTGATCGGCAAACCGCAGGCGGCGATCTTCGGTGCGCACAGCATGCTGCTAGACGATCCCGACCTGCAACAGGCCGCCTTTACCCGTATCGCCCAACAGCAATGCAGCGCGGAACAGGCGTGGCGGCAGGAACTGGAGCAGATTGCCGACGATTATCGGGCGCTGGATGATGAGTATTTGCAGGCGCGGGAACTGGACGTACGTGACATGCTGCGCCGTACGCTGAGCCATCTGGCACGGCAGCCTATCCCGGCGATCGTGCTCAATGAGCCTGCGATCCTGGTGATGGATGAGCTGATGCCTTCCGACGTCGTGATGCTCGATCGGCGCATGGTACTCGGTATTTGCCTGAGCGGCGGCAACGCCTTGTCGCATACCGCGATCCTGGCCAAGGCGATGGGGATCCCGATGGTGGTCGGCATGAGCGAATGTATGAGCAAGACCCGCAACGGCCAGAAAGCGATGCTGGATGCGGCACGTGGCACCTTACAACTCAGCCATTAACCCCGCAGCTTGAACTGGCTGATATCGATATTCAACTGTTTGACTTTACGCCACAGCGTGGTGCGGCTGATACCCAGCAGCTGCGCCATCTCGTTAAGCTGCCCGTGGCTGACGTTGGCCACGCGGATAATCGCCTGCACCTCCATTTCCGCCAGCGTCAGCAGCGGCATGGCTGGTTGAGTGTCGCTTTCCACTAGCGGCTGATGACTGAGCAAGTGAGAGGGCAGATCGGCCAGTTGAATATGATGGCCGTGGCAAATCATCGCGGCGCGCTCTATCACTCCTTTCAGTTCCAGATCGTTACCCGGCCACAGGTACAGGCCAAGCTGGGTCATTACCTCGTCGTCTACCCGGAAGCGGCACTGGAAGTGTTGCTCCAGAGCGCGCAGATGGTGCTGAACCAGCAAAGGGATGTCACTGAGGCGCTGGCGTAGCGGCGGAATTTGGATCTCGAAGGCCTGCAGGCTATAGAACAACTGGCGACGAAAACGATTCTGTTGCACCAGCAGTGCCAGGTTGGCGGCGCTGGTAGCGATCACCCGCACGTTCACCGGGATCACGCGGCTGGAATTCATACGCATTACCACGCCGGTTTTTAGCACCTGCAACAGGGCGGACTGCATGGCCAGCGGCAGGTATTCGACCTGTTCAAGATGCAGCGTGCCGCCGTTGGCCAGTTCGAACTTGCTGAGCTGGCCCGCCTGTTCTTCGTTGGCATCACTGCCGAGTAACTCTTTCAACCCTTGTGCCTCGGGCAGCAACTGGCAGTTCAAGGCGATATAAGGCCCTGCGGCACGTTCGCTGGCATTGTGGATGGCCTGGCTGAGCAGCTCTTTCCCCACACCTTCTTCACCGCACAGCAAAATCGGGTGATGCCCCTTCGCCGCCTGCTGGCCATAGCGGATCAGGCGACGCATTTCCTGGGTGCCTGAAGGCATCTGTTCGAAGGTGTGGCTGACCCGGCCGATCTGGCTACTGACGTATTGATGCAGCCTTTCCAAGGGATGCAGCAAGGCGATGAAGCTACAGTGCTCACCGTCCAATATCGGTTTGAGGGTGAGCAGCGCGACGATAAACTGGCCCTGACTTTCAAAGGTGACTTCCACATGCTGTAACGGCTGGCGTTGGCTGATGGCGCGGTTAAGCAAGGCCGGTAACGTCAGCAACTGTGCCAGTGGTTTGCCTTGGCTCTGCTGTTCATGCAGCTTGAGCATAGTGGCGGCGCACGGGTTGATATATTGCAGATAACCCCGGTGATCCCAGGCCATAACGCCGTCGTCTACGCTGTCCAGTAGCCCGTTGAGCTGATTGAGATGGCGATTGGATTCGGCCAGCAAGCCGTCGGCGTTCAGGGCATTGCCGATCTCTCGGGCAATCGCCAGGATCAGGGAAAGATCGCCCGCATTGCAATCGGCCAACTGGCAACCCAAAGCCAACATACCACGCTGGCGGCCGCTATTGTCATGTACCGGTGCGGCGCAGAATGACCAGCCATGCAGCGCCTGGCGCACGTGTTCATCGCTATGGATCTGTACCGGATGGCCCTCGGATGCGGCCAGGGAAGGGGCATTGGTGCCGATATCGCCTTCTGCCCAATAAGCACCGGGCGCAAAACCCAGTTCGAGCAGTTGCTCGCCGGTCGCCTTGTCGCCGCATTGCCACAGCGTGCAGCCGCTTTCATCGAGGATCAGCAACACGCATTGGCGCTGCTCCATATATTCCCAGGCATCTTCCAACGCCGCCTGGCCGAGCGTAATGAAATCATCCTTACGCCGGCAGATAGAGTCGAAGGTAGTGCCCAGGGCGCGATGTGGGGCTTTCCACACGGCGGGTTGCATCAGATGGCTGCAGCGTAGCCAGGAGGCATAAATGGCCGGGGGGGGGCGCAGCTGTGGCGGTAACGCGCCTTCGGTGATCAACCGTTGCCAGAGTGAAGCGTTGTCCATCAGATCCCGTTCAGCAGATAAACCCCAATAGGGAGCCAATCATAACATTAACCTGTTTAGAGAGGCTGTGAGGTGAGGGGCAGATGCGGGATTATTGGATAAAAAACGGAGCGCGGCAAATGCCGGGCCCCGTTATTCGGTAGCTCAAAGCTGGAGCAGGTTATCTGCTAGCCGTTGGCCGAGTGGTGCTGGAACCGTCAACATAGGCATCTTGCGCCGCTGTTGGGGGGGCTACCACATCTGGCGCGGTGGAGATTGGCTTGCCTAGTGTTCCGTTCAGCATCATCAGATCGTTTTCGTTCAGCGTGCCGAGCGCCGATTTGATGTTCAGCTGGTTGATCAGGTAAGAATAACGCGCATTGGAAAGCTGTTGCTTGGCGTTATACAGCGTGGTTGTCGCATCCAGCACGTCAACGATGGTACGGGTACCCACTTCGTAACCGGCTTCGGTCGCATCCAGAGAACTCTGGGCAGAAACCACCGCTTGTTTATAAGCGCTGATGCTGCTGATGGACGCAGAAACGTTGTTGAAGGAGGAACGCACGGTTTGCACCACGCTGCGGTGGGCGCTTTCCAACTGCTCACTGGCACCGACGAAGTTGTACTGCGCCTGTTCTACCCGCGAGTTGGTTACGCCGCCGTTGTACAGCGGCACGCTAACGCTGATGCCGACCTGGTTCTGGCCATTAATCGAGTCGTTGCCACTGGTCCCTGTGTTAGCTCTGGAACCGCTGTATTTGGAATTGGTGATCCCGGTAGAAGCATTTAAATCAACCGTTGGCATATAGCCGGTTTGTGCCGATTTGATCTGCTCACGGGCCAGATCCTGGTTCAGGCGGGCAGACAGCAGGCTCAGGTTGCGGCTTTCCGCTTCTTTCAACAGGCTGTTGACGGCATCCGGGCGCTTGGTGCTGAACTTGTTGGTATCCAGCGAGGCCAGTTCCGGGTAGAAGGTGCCGGTAATTTGGCGTAACGATTCTACCGCGTTATCCAGGTTGTTACGGGCAGTCACTTCGTTGGCCAGCACGGTATCGTAGTTGGCACGGGCGTTCTGCACGTCGGTAATGGCAACCAGGCCCACGTTAAAACGTTGGGTGGTCTGATCCAGGGTACGGTAGACCGCTTGTTTATTCGCCTGGGTATAGGACAGGGCGTCGATCGCCTGCAGTACGTTGAAATAGGCGGTGGCCGTATCCAGGATCAATTTCTGGGATGACGTCTGGAAAGTGACGTCGGTAATACCGGCGGTCTTTTCCTGCAGCGTCAGCGCGCGCCATTTGGACATATCAAAGATAGTCTGGGTCAGCGCGAGCGAGCCTTGGGTGGTATTGCTGTTAAGCCCATTGGCATCGCGGAAGCCGTTGTTATAGGTATAACCAGCAGATAAGCCAAGCTGCGGCAGCAACGGGCTGCGTGCTTCGTTGATTTTTTCAAACGCCGCATCACGATCGGCAGCGGTTTTACGCAGATCCGGGTTACTTTCCCTGGCCTGTTTGTAAACCTGCAACAGGTTCTCTGCCTGGCTCATGGTGCTGAAGCCTGCGAGGCTCAGACCAATAAGAAGGGGGAGCAGTTTCTTCATTTGCATTCCTTGTTGTGCAGCAATATTGCTATGTTAGCGCTGACGATAGACGAATAGTTGCCAATTCTAGCAGAGTCTGCCGAGCGCTGAGGGTGGCTTAATGTGCCATCTCACAGAACTTTTACCTTGGTGTACGCTACGTTTACTGACACTGGGCTATTTGCATCGGCGCTACCTGATATCATGGTTCACAATCTAACACAAAGCGGGTGAAGATAATCCCGCCGTTTCTGTCATCAAATCCCTTTATTTTGCCGGCATAATCACACAGGAGAATTCGTAGATGAACCGCTCGCAACCTTCACCCGTTACTTTCGACAAAAATGATGTAGAAATTATTGCACGAGAGACGCGATACCGTGGTTTTTTTTCACTCGACTTATATCGCTTTCGCCATCGTCTGTTCAACGGTGAGATGAGCGGTGAGGTCACTCGCGAGGTTTTTGAGCGCGGTCATGCGGCGGTGTTGCTACCCTATGATCCCATCAGGGACGAAGTGGTGCTGGTTGAACAACTGCGGATCCCGGCCATCGATAGCTCAGCTTCCCCTTGGCTGCTGGAAATGGTTGCGGGTATGATCGAAACGGGAGAAAGCGTTGAGGACGTGTGCCGCCGCGAAGCGTTGGAAGAGGCTGGCGTGGTGGTCGGGCGCTGCAAGCCGGTGCTGAGCTATCTGGCCAGCCCTGGTGGCACCAGCGAACGTCTGTCTATTATGGTCGGTGAGGTTGATGCCCTGACGGCCGAAGGGATCCACGGATTGCCCGAAGAGCATGAAGATATCCGTGTCCACGTGGTCAGCCGCGAACAGGCTTACCGCTGGGTTGAAGAAGGCGCGATTGATAATGCCGCATCAGTGATTGCATTGCAGTGGCTGGCGTTGCACCATGAATCGCTTAAAGCAGAATGGGCCAACTAAATGCAAAAGCGCTATACCCCTGACTTCCCCGAAATGATGAGATTGTGTGAAACCAACTTCGCGCAATTGCGGCGTTTGATGCCGCGTAACGACGAAGTTGATGAAACCGTCACTTATCAGGTGAATGGCGCCCATTATCGTCTGACTATTGTTGAATCTACCCGTTACACCACGCTGGTGCAGATTGAACAGACTGCGCCTGCGGTCAGCTACTGGAGCCTGCCCGCGATGACGGTGCGGCTGTACCACGACGCGATGGTTGCGGAAGTGTGTTCCAGTCAGCAGATCTATCGGTTTAAAGCGCGTTATGATTATCCGAACAAAAAGTTGCATCAACGCGACGAAAAGCATCAAATTAACCAGTTTCTTGCTGATTGGTTGCGCTACTGTTTAGCGCATGGAGCAATGGCGGTTCCGGCTTGTTAGGTCGACGGAGATAACAAAGGACACCATTTGGAAAGCCTGTTTAGACTGCCCGTGGCGAGTGGGGCCAAGGTCAGGATCTTACAAATAACAGATACCCACCTGTTTGCTGGCAAGAGTGAGACCTTGCTCGGCATCAATACCTATGCCAGCTATCACGCGGTGTTGGATGCGGTGATCGCGCAGCAGCGTGAGTGCGACCTGATCGTGGCAACCGGCGATCTGGCGCAGGATCACTCCCAGGCGGCATACCGGCACTTTGCCGATGGTATCACCCGTTTGCCCGCGCCCTGTGTCTGGCTGCCGGGGAACCACGATTTTCAGCCTGCGATGGTAGATGCGTTGGCCGCAGCCGGTATCTCACCTTCCAAGCAGGTGCTGCTGGGGGACAACTGGCAGGTGTTATTGCTGGATAGCCAGGTGTTTGGCGTGCCGCACGGCGAGCTGAGTGAATACCAGCTGGAGTGGATGGAACGTTGTCTGGAAGCTCATCCAGAGCGCTACACGCTGCTGTTACTGCATCATCATCCGTTGCCTTCCGGCTGCACCTGGCTGGATCAACACAGTCTGCGTAACCCGCATACGCTGGCGGCCGTGCTGTGGCGCTATCCGAAAGTGAATACCCTGCTGTGCGGGCATATCCACCAGGAATTGGATCTGGGCTGGCACGGGCGTCGGCTGTTGGCTACGCCGTCCACCTGCGTACAATTCAAGCCGCACTGCACCAATTTTACCATCGACGACGTTTCCCCAGGTTGGCGCTATCTTGACCTGTTGCCGGATGGCCGGGTGGAAACCCAGGTATTCCGGCTGGAAAACGATGACTTCCGCCCCGACATGGATTCGGACGGCTACTGATGCCTTCAACCTTACTTTACCTGCACGGTTTCAACAGCTCGCCGCTTTCGGCCAAGGCCACGGCTTTCAAAGCCTGGCTGGCGGAACATCATCCCCATATCGACATGCTGGTACCGCAGTTGCCGCCTTACCCGGCGGAGGCGGCGGAAATGCTGGAAGATTTGGTGATGGCGCGGGCAGGCCAGACGATGGGCGTGGTAGGCTCCTCGTTGGGCGGTTATTATGCCACCTGGTTATCGCAGTGTTTTGCGTTGCCAGCGGTAGTGGTAAACCCTGCGGTGAAGCCGTATGAGCTGCTGATCGACTATCTGGGAAGCAACGAGAACCCCTACACCGGGCAGCAATATGTGTTAGAGTCACGCCACGTTTATGATCTGAAAGTGATGCAGGTCGATCCCTTGGAGTCGCCGGATTTAATCTGGTTGCTACAGCAAACGGGCGATGAAATTCTCGATTACGGTCAGGCAGTGGCTTATTACACCGCCTGCCGGCAAACGGTGGAGTCGGGCGGAAACCACGCTTTCGTCGGTTTCGAGCACTACTTCCCCCAGATTGTGGATTTTTTAGGGCTATGACGCCGCAGCAACTTCAGCTATCACAGATATACTGAACAGGCAGCGGGCGATTTCGGCACCTTCCCTCAACCACGAAAAAATAATCAACGATGACTCAATCCAGCTATAACGCTGATGCCATTGAAGTACTCAGCGGTCTAGAACCAGTGCGCCGTCGTCCCGGTATGTATACCGACACGACGCGTCCGAACCACCTCGGTCAAGAGGTGATAGATAACAGCGTCGATGAAGCGTTGGCGGGCCATGCCAAGCGTATCGACGTGATCCTGCACGCCGATCAGTCGCTGGAAGTGATCGACGACGGCCGCGGCATGCCAGTGGATATCCACCCTGAAGAAGGCGTACCGGCGGTTGAGTTGATCATGTGTCGTCTGCACGCGGGCGGTAAATTCTCCAACAAGAACTACCAGTTCTCCGGCGGCCTGCACGGCGTGGGGATTTCGGTGGTTAACGCCCTGTCCAAACGGGTGGAAGTCAACGTCAAGCGCGACGGTAACGTCTATAGCATCGCTTTTGAGAACGGCGACAAGGTGCAGGATTTGGCGGTGACCGGTAGCTGCGGCAAACGCAACACCGGCACCAGCATTCACTTCTGGCCTGACGAGCAGTTCTTCGACAGCCCGCGCTTCTCGGTTTCCCGTCTGTCACACCTGCTGAAAGCCAAAGCGGTGCTGTGCCCCGGCGTTGAAATCTACTTTATCGACAAGCTGAACAATACCGAGCAGCGCTGGTGCTACCAGGACGGCCTGACTGATTACCTGATGGAAGCGGTGAACGGCCTGATCACCCTGCCGGAAAAGGCGTTTGTCGGCAATTTTGCCGGTGATACCGAAGCGGTGGACTGGGCGCTGCTGTGGCTGCCGGAGGGCGGGGAACTGCTGACGGAGAGCTACGTCAACCTGATCCCCACCATGCAGGGCGGCACGCACGTCAACGGCCTGCGCCAAGGGCTGCTGGATGCGATGCGCGAGTTCTGTGAATTCCGCAATATCCTGCCGCGCGGCGTGAAGCTGTCTGCGGAAGATATCTGGGATCGCTGTGCCTACGTGTTGTCGGTGAAAATGCAGGATCCGCAATTCGCGGGCCAGACCAAAGAGCGGCTCTCTTCCCGTCAGTGCGCGGCGTTTGTTTCCGGCGTGGTGAAAGATGCCTTCAGCCTGTGGCTGAATCAGAACGTCCAGGCGGCCGAGCAACTGGCCGAACTGGCGATCTCCAGCGCTCAACGTCGCCTGCGTGCGGCGAAGAAGGTGGTGCGTAAGAAGCTGACCAGCGGGCCTGCGTTACCGGGCAAGCTGGCGGACTGCACCTCGCAGGACCTGAGCATGACCGAACTGTTCCTGGTGGAAGGGGACTCGGCGGGCGGCTCGGCCAAGCAGGCGCGCGATCGCGAATATCAGGCGATCATGCCGCTGAAGGGCAAGATCCTCAATACCTGGGAAGTTTCCTCAGACGAAGTGCTGGCTTCGCAGGAAGTGCATGATATCTCGGTAGCGATCGGCATCGATCCCGACAGCGAAGATCTCAGCCAACTGCGTTACGGCAAAATCTGTATCCTAGCGGATGCGGACTCCGACGGCCTGCATATCGCCACGCTGCTGTGTGCGCTGTTTGTTCGCCACTTCCGTTCGCTGGTAAAGGGTGGCCATGTGCACGTTGCGATGCCACCGCTATACCGTATCGACCTGGGTAAAGAAGTCTATTACGCCCTCGACGAGGAAGAGAAAGCCGGCGTGCTGGAGCAGTTGAAGCGTAAGAAGGGCAAGCCGAACGTACAGCGCTTTAAAGGATTGGGTGAGATGAACCCGCTGCAACTGCGTGAAACGACGCTCGATCCCAACACTCGCCGTCTGGTGCAGTTGACCATCGATGACGAGAATACCGATCAAACCATGGCCATTATGGACATGCTGTTGGCGAAGAAGCGTTCGGAAGACCGCCGCAACTGGCTGCAAGACAAGGGCGATACCGCCGAGCTTTCAGTCTGATGCCTGTGGGGCCGCAACCGCGGCCCCAAGTTTTTACATTGTGCCATCCCTGGCGCACTGCGTGCTGCGCCCGATAACCCAGGGCGGAATGCATGAAAATTACCCTCGAAGAACTCTTGGCCTATACCTCCGTAATCGATAGCGGCTCTATCACCGCCGCCGCCGAGCAGCTTGGCCAAACCACCTCTGGCATCAGCCGGGCGCTGAGCCGTCTGGAAAAAAAACTCGATACCACCTTACTGCGCCGCACCACACGTCGTCTGGAATTGACCGAAGAGGGGCAGAGCTTTCTGGCCCATGCGCGGGAAATTATCAACTCGGTGGAACATGCCGAAGAGCAGATGGCGTTACGCCGTCTGAACCCGGCGGGCAGGCTGCGCGTCAACGCTGCCGCGCCCTTTATGGAACATGTGATCGTGCCGCTGGTCGCCGGTTTCCGCCAACGTTTCCCACAGATTGAGCTGGAGCTGAACACCGATAACCTGATTATCGATCTGTTGGAGAAGCGCACCGATATTGCCATTCGTATTGGCGCATTGCGAGACTCCACCATTCACGCGCGCCTGCTGGGGGCCAGCCGGTTACGCATCCTTGCCAGCCCGTACTATATTGCCTGCTTTGGAGCACCGCAGAGTGTCGAAGAGCTTAACCACCATAGCCTGCTGGGCTTTACGCAGCCCGAGTCGCTCAATCTGTGGCCGTTGCGCCATCGGCAGGCGGAGCGCTTTGCCATTACCCCAACGCTATCGGCCTCCAGCGGCGAAACGCTGCGGCAACTGGCGCTACGCGGGGAAGGGATTGCCCAATTGGCCGATTTTATGACGCGGGAAGATCAGCGGGAAGGGCGTCTGGTTCAGCTGCTGGCGGCCGAAACGTTGGATGTCCGCCAGCCGATTAACGCGGTGTATTATCGCAATGCCCAGTTGGCCGCACGGATCACCTGTTTTCTGGACTATGTCAGCGCGCATATCACCGATGCACAGATGTGAGTCAGGCGTTATCCAGCACGTAAATGGTTGTGTCCAGCACGCTGTCCCTGATGATTTCACGGTGCTTGAGCATGTGATCCATCTGCAGGTGCTGTTCCAGATGCGCCTGACTCTGCCACTTCTCCAACATAAAGATGGAATCCGGCGAACGCTTCTGCCACGGTGCCTGGGTGTCGGCGTCGATCATTGGCTGATAGCCGCCGCAGCCTTCTTCCGCCAACACCGCTGGCAACAGCTTTTCAATCGCTTGTAATACGCTTTCACGATGACCCGGTCTGGTTCTGATTTCTGCAATTACGGTGATCATGACGGCCTCACTGGTTAACGGTATGATTTATAAAACCCATCACAGTTAAGCAAACACTTCGCCCAGATGTGCGCGCAAACGTGCGATATCGCTGGCGATATCCGGTTGTTTAATCACATCGTTACAGATAAAGGTCGGCAGTGCTTCCATTCCGAGGAACTGGTTGGCCTTGTGGAAGTGCAGATAAACGCCGTCTACGCCCACGCCGTGGAAGAACTGGTCAGGGTCGGTAAAGGCTTCCAACGGGGCATTCCAGGTCAGGCTCAGCATGTAGGTCTTGCCTTGGATCAGCCCGCCAGAACCGTATTTTTTGCTGGCATCGGAACGGGTGCGGCCGTCGCTGGCATACAGGCTGCCGTGGCCAGCGGTGAACACTTCGTCGAGGTATTTTTTCAGGATCCAGGGCTCGCCCATCCACCAGCCTGGCATCTGGTAAATCACCGTATCGGCCCACAGGTATTTCTGCACTTCGGCGTCGATATCATAGCCGTCATCGACTACGGTGACCTGTACATCGTGCTTGGCATCGCGCAGGAAACTTTCCGCTACGTCGCTCAGGGTCTGGTTCAACTCACCGTTGGAGTGGCCGAATTGCTTCTTGGCGTTAATAATCAGGATGTTGCTCATGGATACTGGGTTCCTGTCAGAATGTAGAATGTGATGGCCGTAAGGCATATCGTTGAAACGGAGTGTAATCCTTCTTGCAGCAGGGAAAAATGCGATCTAGCGCACAACAGTGTTGACTGTGAGTCAAGAAAGGCAGCCACTGATGGCAAAATTTCGCATAAACCGGGGAGATCGCCAGCATCAATGGCCGATCCACGCAGCATCTGTGACAGCCACCCCGCAGATGAGTTACTATCGCGGGCAGAATCGACCCTTTGTCGTCTGAGGATATCTGAGTAATGAGCGAACTGACTCATGACGGTGTTGAGCGTCTACCGCTGCACACATTCACTGAAAACGCCTATCTGAACTATTCCATGTACGTCATCATGGATCGGGCGCTGCCGTATATCGGCGATGGTTTAAAGCCGGTACAGCGCCGCATTATCTATGCCATGTCGGAGCTGGGGCTTAGCAACAACGCCAAATTCAAAAAATCTGCCCGTACCGTCGGTGACGTATTGGGTAAATATCATCCGCATGGCGATAGCGCCTGTTATGAAGCTATGGTGCTGATGGCGCAACCCTTCTCTTACCGCTACCCGCTGGTAGATGGCCAAGGGAACTGGGGGGCACCGGATGACCCTAAATCTTTCGCCGCGATGCGTTATACCGAATCGCGCCTGTCGAAATGCGCCGAAGTGCTGCTGGGCGAGCTGGGCCAGGGCACCACGGATTGGGTGCCCAACTTCGACGGCACCATGCAAGAACCGAAGATGCTGCCTGCACGCCTGCCGAACATCCTGCTCAACGGGACAACCGGTATCGCGGTAGGGATGGCAACGGATATTCCACCGCATAACGTGCGTGAAATTGCCGCCGCGGCAGTAGCCCTGATCGACAAACCAGGCTCATCGCTCGACGATTTGCTGGAGTTTGTGCAGGGGCCGGACTTCCCGACGGAAGCGGAAATTATTACCCCGCGCGAAGAGATCCGCAAAATTTACCAGAATGGCCGTGGCTCGGTACGCATGCGTGCCATCTGGAAGAAAGAAGACGGCAGCGCGGTGATCACCGCCTTGCCGCACCAGGTTTCCGGTGCCAAAGTGCTGGAGCAAATCGCCAGTCAGATGCGTGCTAAAAAGCTGCCGATGGTGGAAGACCTGCGCGATGAGTCCGACCACGAGAACCCGACCCGTCTGGTGATCGTACCGCGCTCGAACCGTATCGATCTGGAACAGGTGATGAACCATCTGTTTGCCACCACCGATCTGGAACGCAGCTACCGCATCAACATGAACATGATCGGTCTGGACAACCGCCCGCAGGTCAAAGGGCTGGTGGAGATCCTTGCCGAATGGCTGGTTTTCCGCCGGGATACGGTGCGCCGCCGCCTGAATTATCGCCTGGAAAAAGTGCTCAAACGGCTGCACATTCTGGAAGGTTTGCTGGTTGCGTTCCTCAATATCGACGAAGTGATCCACATCATTCGCAGCGAAGATGAGCCGAAGCCGGTGTTGATGCAGCGGTTTGGCCTCTCCGATACCCAGGCCGAAGCGATCCTCGAGCTGAAGCTGCGCCATTTGGCCAAGCTGGAAGAAGTGAAGATCCGTGGCGAGCAGGATGAGCTGGCAAAAGAGCGCGATCATCTGCAGGCGCTGCTGGCTTCCGAGCGCAAGCTGAACAACCTGATCAAGAAAGAGATCCAGGCCGATGCGCAGGCTTATGGCGACGATCGTCGTTCGCCGTTGACCGAACGTGAAGAAGCCAAGGCCATGAGCGAGCACGATTTTGTGCCTTCAGAGCCGGTGACGATTGTGCTGTCGCAAATGGGCTGGGTGCGTAGCGCCAAGGGCCACGATATCGATCCGAGCGGCCTGAGCTACAAGGCCGGAGATAGCTTCCTTGCCGCCGCGCGCGGTAAGACTAACCAGCCGGTGGTGTTCATCGACTCAACTGGCCGCAGCTATGCGCTCGATCCGCTGACGTTGCCTTCGGCACGTGGCCAGGGTGAACCGTTAACCGGTAAGCTGACGCCACCGCCAGGTGCCACCATCGAGCAGGTGCTGATGGCTGCGGACGATCAGAAACTGCTGATGGCTTCCGATGCTGGCTACGGCTTCGTGTGTACCTTTAACGATCTGGTTGCACGTAACCGCGCCGGTAAGGTGATGATCACCCTGCCGGACAACGCCAAGGCACTGCCGCCGATGGAAATTCACGGCAGCGACGATATGCTGCTGTCTATCAGCACCGCTGGCCGCATGCTGATGTTCCCGGTCGCCGATCTGCCACAGCTGTCGAAGGGCAAGGGCAACAAGATTATCTCGATACCGTCGGCGCAGGCTGCCAGTGGGGAAGATAAACTGGCCTGGCTGTTCGTACTGCCGCCGCAGACCTCGATCACCCTGCACGTAGGCAAGCGCAAGCTGAAACTGCGCCCGGAAGATCTGCAGAAATTCCGCGCCGAGCGTGGCCGTAAGGGCACGTTGTTGCCACGTGGCCTGCAGCGTATCGATCGGGTTGAGGTGGATATGCCAGAGCGCGAATCGTTGGGTGATAGCGAAGAGTAAAGCGGTGATATACCCTGCTTGGGCGCAATAAACTGCGCCCAAGCGATCGCAGGTATTCTTACGTAGGGGCGCTGCATGCTGCGCCCGTACCCGTTCAGGGCTTTTTTATCCTGATCTTTTTTTTTAAGTGAGTTAATTTTTCCGGCTATAAATTTATTGTGCCGATCGCTGGCTGGCGGGAAAATAGAGAACTTAGAAGCGCCGCGCGTTCTTCAGCCTGCGCTCCTCATACAAAAAGAAATCTTCCCTGCCGTTCAGCGGCCGGGTTGGCAGTGTGCTAATGAGGTTGTTATGTTATTGATATTACGTGCGATCATTGTCACGGTCTATTGCCTGTTGGTGAGTTTTTTCGGTTCGCTTTACTGCTTGTTCAGCCCGCGTAACCCCCGCCATGTAGCGACCTTTGGCCATCTGTTCGGCCGCCTGTCGACAGTGTTCGGCATCAAGGTTGAACTCCGTAAGCCTACTGGCGCGGACAACAACGGCAAATGTATTTACATTGCCAACCATCAGAACAACTACGACATGGTGACGGTTTCTAATGCGGTACAGCCACGCACCGTGACCGTGGGCAAAAAAAGCCTGGTGTGGATCCCGTTTTTCGGCCAGCTTTACTGGTTGACCGGTAACCTGCTGATTGACCGGGATAACCGCGCTAAAGCCCATGGCACCATTGCTCAGGTAGTAGATGCCTTCAAGAAACAGGACATCTCGATCTGGATGTTCCCGGAAGGAACCCGCAGCCGTGGCCGTGGTTTACTGCCGTTTAAAACCGGTGCGTTCCACGCGGCGATCGCTGCCGGTGTGCCGATTGTGCCGATCTGTGTTTCTTCTACCGACAAGATCAAGCTGAACCGTTGGAACAACGGCCATGTGATTGTGGAGATGCTGGAACCTGTCGATACCAGTCATTACAGTAAAGAACAGGTGCGTGAGCTGGCGGCCCATTGCCGCGAGCTGATGAAGGCGAAGATTGACCAGTTGGATGCGGAAGTCGCCAAGCTAGACGCCGCCAAAAAATAATAGAACGCAGTTAGCTATTTTCATGCGGCCTCATGCCGTTTATGCCCCGCTTTAGCGGAGCTTTGCACACGGTTTAGCTTTGTTTTCATGGAGAAGATATGTCACTCAGTCGACGTCAGTTTATTCAGGCATCGGGCTTGGCGCTATGCGCAGGAACCGTGCCGCTGAGGGCCGAAGCGAGCGGGATGCCAACTCCGTTACCGATCCCGCCACTGCTGGAATCCCGCCGTGGCCAGCCGCTGTTTTTAACCCTGCAACGTGCCCATTGGGCCTTTATGGACAACCGTAAAGCATCCGTCTGGGGCGTCAACGGCATGTATCTGGGGCCGACGGTGCGGGTCTACAACGGTGACGACGTTAAACTGATCTACAGCAACCGCCTGCCCGAGCCGGTATCGATGACCATCAGCGGGTTGCAGGTGCCAGGTACCCTGATGGGCGGTGCGCCGCGCATGATGTCGCCCAACGTTGATTGGTCGCCGGTGATCCCTATTCGGCAGGCGGCGGCTACTTGCTGGTATCACGCCAACACGCCGAACCGTATGGCACCACATGTGTACAACGGCTTGGCTGGCCTATGGCTGGTCGAGGATGAAATCAGTAAAAACCTGCCGCTGCCTAACCATTACGGCGTCGATGATTTCCCGCTGATCATTCAGGACAAGCGCCTGGATAACTTCGGTACGCCTGAATACGATCCTCCGGCGCAGGGGGGCTTTATTGGCGATACGCTGTTGGTCAACGGCGTGCAGAACCCGTTTATCGAAGTCTCACGTGGCTGGGTTCGCCTGCGCCTGCTGAACGCCTCGAACTCACGGCGCTATTCGTTGCAGTTGAGCGACGGGCGGCCGATCAACGTGATCGCCAGCGATCAGGGATTCTTGCCTGCACCGGTTGCGGTACAACAACTTTCTCTGGCTCCAGGTGAGCGCCGCGAAGTGCTGATCGACATGTCGCAGGGGGCCGAAGTGACCCTCACCGCCGGTGAAGCAGCAGGGATCATGGATCGTTTGCGCGGTCTGTTTGAACCTTCCAGCATGCTGGTTTCCACCCAGGTACTGACGTTGAAACCGACGGGCCTGTTGCCGTTGGTCACCGACAATCTGCCAATGCGCCTGCTGGCGGATCAACTGCTGGATGGTAACGTCAGCCGCTCGCGTGAATTCCGTCTGGGAGACAAGATGGCCGGCATCAACGGGGCCATCTGGGATATGAACCGCATCGACGTACAAACGATGCAGGGCACCTGGGAGCGTTGGACCATTCATGCCGATACACCGCAGGCGTTCCACATTCAGGGCGTGCAGTTCCTGGTGAAACGCGTCAATGGCGCGCAGCCGATGGCGGAAGATCGCGGCTGGAAGGATACCGTCTGGGTCGACGGTGACGTGGAGCTGCTGGTGTACTTCAACCAGGTTTCCTCGGAGCACTTCCCGTTCCTGTTCTACAGCCAGACGTTGGAAATGGCCGATCGCGGTTCGACCGGCCAGTTTGTGGTCCAGGCTTCCGCTTAAACAGCCCCGGGCGTTCGCAGCATTTTCAGGAACGCCTTCACCACCGGTGTGGCACTTTCGGCGTGGTAGATCGCATACAGATCCGCCGAAGGGGCCGCCTGCAACGGGCAGAAACGCACGCCGGGCCACGGTATGCGCCCGTAGCTATCCGGCAGTAACGTAATGCCAAAGCCTTCCGCCACCAGCGCCATCAAGGTTTGCGGTTCATTGACCTGATGGACGATGTCTGGCGCAAAGCCATGTTGCAAACACAGGTTGTGCAGATACAGCCCCAGGCTGGCCTCGTTGGGCGGCAGCACGATAAATTTGTCATGCTTCAGGGCGGGGAGTTGGATTTCCTCCCCCGTTGCCAGTGGATGCCCCTCCGGCAGCACCACCGAGATCTTCTCCCGCGCTAATAATTGACAGGCCAGCCCCGGCAGCGCCTGTTGTTTTGCCTCACGCCAGACCCCGATATCGATATGCCGCTTCTGCAATGAGACGATTTGCTGGCTGGGCGTTTGTTCATTCAAGGTCCAGGTGACTTTCTCTTCCTGCCCGGTAAAGCGTTTCAGTGCTGGGATCAAACCGCCCCAGACCGAGGTGCCTACCATGCCAATCACCATATGGCCGGCCTCGCCACGGCCCAGTTGCTGCACCTGATTGAGCGCATTGCCCGCCTGATCGAGCAACGTTTCGACGTTATGGAACAGCGTACGGCCAGCCTGCGTCAGCGCCATGGAGCGGGTAGTGCGTTTGAACAGTTCCACCCCCAACTGGTTTTCCAGCTCTTTGATATGTTTGCTGAGCGGCGGTTGGGACATGTTCAGCCGCTGTGCGGCCTGGGTAAAGTTCATCTCCTCTGCCACTACGCGGAAATAGTGCAGCAGGCGAAAGTTGATCCGGCTAGGGTCGGGTAGTGGCTTTTTCATGGTTGTTCGGGCCTCCCGATGCAGGGTATTTATAGGTAAACGGAATAAATCAGCGGGCAACAATGTATTGGTCGCCACCCGCCGTCGCTCTCTACTATGGGAATTAAATTATCCCCCTACAGAAGAGAATACTATGTTTAATCAAGACGATGCTTTTTCTTGTGCCGATGTGCTGCGGACCAGACTACCAGGCTTTCAACCCCGCGCCGCACTGATTCTGGGATCGGGACTGGGGGCGCTGGCAGACGTAATGACCGACGCCGTAACCATCGACTATACCGAATTACCAGGTTTCCCGGTGAGCGGCGTAGTGGGCCACGCAGGGCAATTAGTGGCGGGCTGGCTGGAAGGCGTGCCGGTACTGTGCATGAAAGGGCGCGGGCATTTCTATGAGGGCCGTGGCATGCAGGTGATGACCACTGCCGTGCGTACCTTCAAACTGCTGGGCTGCGAATTCCTGTTGGCGACCAATGCTGCTGGCTCACTGCGTAAATCGGTCGCCCCGGGTAGCCTGGTGGCGCTGACCGACCACATCAACTTTATGCCGGAATCCCCGCTGGTGGGGGCCAACGACGAGCGTTTTGGTCCACGCTTCTTCAGCCTGGCTAACGCCTACGATCGTGACCTGCGTGCGCAGCTGGCGGCCGTAGCGGCCAAGGCCGGTATCCCATTGGCTGAAGGGGTGTTTGCCGCCTACACCGGCCCGAACTTCGAAACCCCGGCCGAGATCCGCATGATGCAGACGCTGGGCTGCGACGTGGTGGGGATGTCGATCGTGCCAGAAGTGCTTTCGGCCCGGCACTGCGGCCTGAAGGTGCTGGTGGTCTCGGCGATGACCAACTATGCCGAAGGGTTATCCGATACGCCGCTTTCCCATGAGCAGACGCTGAGCTGCGCTGCGCTGGCGGCAGACGACTTTATGCGCCTGATCCGTGAGTTCTTCAAAACGCTGTAATTCTTATTTCCATCCGACTACCCCGCGGCAAGCCCTACCTTGCCGCGTAAATCACAACAATAGGTGATGGTAATGGCAATAAAAACACGATTGAAGGTGATGATTTTTTTCCAGTTCTTTATCTGGGGCGCCTGGTTGGTGACGTTGGGATCCTACATGATCAACACCCTGCACTTCAGCGGGGCGCAGGTAGGCATGGTGTACAGTTCGAAAGGGATCGCCGCGCTGATCATGCCAAGCCTGGCGGGGATCATTGCCGATCGCTGGATCAAGGCCAACCGTCTGTATGGCCTTTGTCATCTGCTGGGGGCGGTGGCGTTGTACTACGCCGCACAGGTCGATCAGCCGATGGTGATGTTCTGGGTCATGCTGTTCAACGCGATGGTCTATATGCCCACCATGGCGCTTTCCAACGCCATTTCTTACTTCTGTCTGGAAAAGCACGGTTTTGATACGGTCAAGGATTTCCCACCGGTGCGGGTTTATGGCACCGTGGGCTTTATTCTGGCGATGTGGTTGATCAGCTTTAGCCGCATTGAATTGAGCAATATGCAGCTGTATCTGGCTTCCGCGGTGTCGCTGCTATTGGCAGTCTACTCCCTGACGCTGCCAAATTGCCCGACCAACAAGGTAAAACGCTCGCAAAGCTGGGTCAGCCTGTTGGGGCTGGATGCGTTCGTGTTATTCAAGCAAAAGCGCATGGCGGTATTCTTCCTGTTTGCCATGTTGCTGGGGGCGGCGCTGCAAATCACCAATACCTTCGGCAACCCGTTCCTGCACGATTTCTCTCTTAACCCGCTGTATCAGGACAGCCTGAGCGTGCGCTATCCTTCGGTGCTGCTCTCCCTGTCGCAAATCTCTGAGGTGTTTTTCATCCTCACCATCCCGTTCTTCCTGCGTAGATACGGCATCAAGCAGGTGATGCTAATCAGCATGGCGGCCTGGACGCTGCGTTTCCTGTTCCTGGCCTACGGTACGCCTGCCGGGTTCGGCTTCCTGCTGCTCCTGCTTTCAATGATCGTTTACGGCTGCGCGTTTGATTTCTTCAATATTTCCGGTGCCATCTTTGTGGAGAAAGAGACCGACCACCGCATTCGTGCCAGCGCTCAGGGGCTGTTTATGACCATGGTTAACGGTGCAGGGGCTTACGTTGGAGCCATTGCCAGCGGCGAGGTTGTGGACTTCTTCACCCATAACGGGGTGAAAGATTGGCAGAGTATCTGGCTGGTTTTTGCCGCCTATACGCTGGTGCTGGGGGTGATTTTTGCCCTGTCTTTCAACTACCAACATCGGCCGGAAGAGATGAACGGCGAGCTACAGAAGGCGCATTAAGGTAAAACACAGGGGCTGAGTTCAGCCCCTGTGATATCAGGCAGGAAAACGCTGTTGCAGCTGTTGCCAGTCTGGTGCTCCGGATGCACCACGGCTGGCCACCACGCAGGCGGCCACGCGGTTGGCAAGATCGACGGCTTGTACCAGCGGCAGGCCAGCGGAAAGCCCGGCTAGCACACCCGCGCAGTGGGCATCCCCCGCACCGATGGTATCGACGACGTCAACCGGGTAAACGGGCACATGCTGCGGCTCATTGCGGCCATCGCAGACCCAGGCACCGTCACGATCCAACCGGCAGATCAGGGTAATGTTATGCGCTGTGGCATAACGTTGCGCAGCGCTGACAGCATCACCTTCCCCACACAAGATCGCAACTTCATCGCGGTTGAGGGTGAGCAAGGTGTGGCTGTCGCTAAGCATGGCGAAAAACTCTTCACCCAGTTGACCGACGCGTGGGCCGGGATCCAGCAGCCGCCATTGATCGAACGGCAAGCGGGTAAGCCAGTCGCGCAGTGCTTCACCAGGTTCCCCCACCAGTTCATAGCCGTTGGCATAGACCACCGTTTCCGGCGTTAGCGGTAGGGTAGCCAGCTGCGCCTTATTCCAATGGGCTTCACAACCGGTCACGGTAACAAAAGTACGTTCACCGTTGGGTTCCACCAACGCCAGGCACCACCCATTATCTAACTGGCCATGGCGTAACAGCACCGGCAAATCCAGCTCCTGCATGGCGGCTTCGATGGCCGCTCCCCAGTCTCCGTTGCCCACCGGCATACCGTTAATCATGGGGACACCCAGGCGGCGTAGTGCCCGCGCTACGTTGAAGGCACAACCGCCAATCTGCCGCTCTTGCGGCTGCGCTTCGATATCTTCACCGCTGACCGGCAGCTTTGGCAGCGTGAGGACCACGTCTCCCACGGCTCCGCCTACCACCAGAATAGGTTTTACTGCGACAAATTCACTCATTGATGTCCTTTGTTGCTTGCCAGATAGAGGCCATAGGCAACCAGGCTGACCAGGAAGGAAACGAACAGCCCCAGGCTGGAATCAGCGAACAGGCCTTTTGCCAATGGGCCATCGATAAAGCCGGTTTTGGTCACCAGCAGCCCGCACAAGGCGCCGAGGAACCAGCAGAATAGTGGCACCTTACGCACGCCGCGGTTCTGGCCGTTCAGGCCGTACAGGGCATTACCGTCGTAACCATGATGACGGCGCACTTTAGCATAATCGAGAATGAAAATGGCTTCCCAGGCGGCAAGGAATACCCCGCAGAACACCAGGAAAGAGATAAATGGCCCCATAAAGTCGCCAGAGATAAACAGCACATAGATGGCGATGCCAAGGATGACCACGGCGTCAATGGAGACGGCCAGAGACTGTTTCACCTTCACGCCTAGCGTTAGCAGGTTAAGGCTGGCGGAGTAGAGACTGAGCACGGCAATAGTGACGATACCGGCGGTCGCAGCCAGCAGATAAGGGATAGCCATCCACTTTGGCAGCACCGAACCGATTAACGCAATCGGGTTGGCGGCGCTGGCCAGATCCGGCAGCTGTACCGAAAGCAGAATGCCGGTGAACATTAGCAGGATCAGGGGCAGGCAGGCACCGCCCACCACGGCGGCAAAGATGCTTTTATCTGAAGATTCTGGGCTTTGATAACGGCTGTAATCGGCCCCGGCAATGGCCCAACTGATCCCGGTACCGGCGGCGATCACCGAAACGGCGGGCAGGAAGCCGGTCAGCCAACTGCCGGAAGGCAGTGACAGCACTTTGCCCCATTCGGTGGTGAAGACGATATATAGCACCACAATCAGCGTCATGGTGCCGAATATCCGGCTGAACCAGCTCTGCATCCAGACTACCGTGTTCTGGCCCAGCAGGCTGACTACGATGGTCAAGCCACCAAACAGCAACAGGCTGAAAGCGGTAAGGGAGTGGCTTTCACTCAGGCCTATGGCCTGGAACAGCGCGGCCAGGGTGAGCGTGCCGGTGATGACGTTCACCGCTTCCCAACCCATCAGGTTGATCCAACTGAAGGTGGTGGGCGCGATGTTGCCCTTCAGACCAAAAATCACCCGCGATAAGGTCAAAGTAGACGTGCGGCCACGTTTCCCGGCGAAGCTGGTGTAGCCTACCAAAGCAAAACTGGCTACGCCGACCAATGCGGCCAGGATTGACTGGATAAAGGACAGGCCGAACGCGACAATAATTGCCCCGTACACCACGCCGAGAATACCGATGTTGGCGGCAGACCATATCCAGAACAGCTCGAGCGGTTTACCGGTCTGCTCTGCATCCGGCACGCGATCGATCCCCGTGCTTTCTACTTTCCATGTCTCACTGCGGTTGATTTCACTCATGGTGCGATTTATTCCTGTTTGCGCAGCCTGAGGAGAGCGGCCGCGTAGGGCTCAAAATCTATTTGATTGGCGCTATTGATCGTGGCAATCCACTCCGCCGGGAAGGCGGCTATGCCGCGTAAGGCTCCGCAGATCGCCGTTGCCATGGCGCCAATGGTATCGGTATCTCCACCCAGATTGGCGGCCAGGATCGCACAACGTTGCGGATCGGTGTCTGCCAGTTCAACCAGCGCCAATGCCATTGGGATCGACTCGATAGTGTCCATCCCGGCACCGACGGTATGGTAAAGCTCCGCCAATGCTTCGCTATCCGGCAGATGGCCCAGGTTAGCGGTGAACTCCAGCGCCCAAACCAGACGGCGACTGAGCGAAGGGCTGAAGGTGGTGATATGTTGCTGTTGCACCTGCTCCACATGTGCGGGCAGTTCTTGCTTGATGGTGGCCCAATCCGCGCCTTCGACAGCCCGGCTTACGGCCCAGGCAATGGCAAAAGCGCCAGCCACGGCGATATCCGACTTGTGGGTCGGGCTGCAAGACAGCCTTACCGCTGTGATAAAGGCTGGTAAATCGCTACTTGGCAGCAGGCAACCTAACGGAGCGACACGCATGGCCGCTCCATTGGTCACGCCGTTAGCGGCGATCTCTGCCACCGGCGTACCGGCGCGGAACGCCAACAGCGCGGCTTTGGAGCTGGGGCCGAGGATATTTTTCTCAAAGGCTCCGATCCGTTCTGCCCACAGCATGATGTGGTGAGCAATACGTTCTGGCTCGACCCGGCCCTCTGCGGCCAACAGCGCATCCATCAAGGCCACTGCCTGCTGGGTGTCATCCGTGTATTCCCCGGCGATAAAGCCGTTTGCTGCGATATTTTCTGCCGGGCCAGGCAGGAAGTGGGTGATCCAACCAAAATAATCACTAACCTGTTGTAATGGCCACAGTTCTGACGGCATCCCCATCGCATCGCCCACGGCTTGCCCATAGAGCGTCCCTAGTATGGCGTGGTGAGGATTTTTTATATTTTTCATTTATATGGGTGTTCCCTGGTGTTGGTGCTAACCGATGTAAAACATCAGTGTTGCTAATGTTAGTCGTAAAATGGATCCAATTAAAGTCCAATAGTCGAAAAATGTGACTCCAATCTAAGTCCAATGCAAGCGTGCATGGTGTAATTACCCTGAATGTGACAAATATGGTAAAAACGAGGCGGTTGAGGAATGCGAACAAATCAGAGGTGGGTCCGATGAATGATTTTATTGCCTGGCTGCGTCAGCAGCTTTCACAGGCAGCGGCGGCACCACGTTACATCCAACTGGCGAATTCCCTGGAAATTGCCATCAAGCAGCGTGTGCTGGGCGTCGGCGATTTTTTACCGCCGGAACGCGTGTTGGCTGAAGCATTGGATTTGTCACGCGTTACGGTCAGTAAGGCGATGAGGTTGCTGGAGGAACAAGCGCTGGTCTCACGCCAACAGGGCATTGGTACTCGAGTGGCCATGCACATCGGTTATTCCCTCAATCAGGATAGCGGCTTTACCGCGCAGGTTTTGCGCAGTGGCAGCAGCGTCAGCAACCAATGGCTGTTGCGTTCCTGCATAAAGGCACCCAGTGAGGTAGCCAAGGCGCTGGAGTTGGCAAGCGACAGTATCGTGGTCAAGCTACGCCGCCTGCGGTTGATGGATGGCAATCCGGTATCGTTGGAGACCACCTATATCCCGACCCGTTTTTTGCCCGATCCCGAAGAGCTGGAACACTCGCTGTATGCACTATGGAAGTCGCGAGGGATTGTGCCAGAGGGCAGGCATTTTTTATTGAAAGCGGTTGCCAGCAATGATGAAAACGCCAGCTTGCTCAATGTGCAAAGCGGCACGCCGCTGTTACGCATTGTCCAGATCAGCCGCAACGTTCAGGGCGAAGTGCTGGAGTTCAGCGAAACGCTGTGCCGCAGCGATGTGTACGAGTTTGAGGTCAAAAGCTGAGTAATCTGAGAAATAACCATGCTCTTTTGGCGGCGAGTGCGTATAATCGCCGCCCGGCGATAAATTAACCTGCACAAGAGCACCCGAATGAGCACTACCAGCCTGATCCAACCCGAACGTGAATTGTTCTCCTATGAGCCTTATTGGGCCGAATGTTTTGGCCCCGCGCCGTTTTTACCGATGTCGCGTGAGGAGATGGACCAATTAGGCTGGGATAGCTGCGATGTGATTGTGATCAGCGGGGATGCTTACGTCGATCACCCAAGCTTTGGCATGGCGATTGTGGGCCGCATGCTGGAGGCTCAGGGCTTCCGCGTGGGGATCATTGCCCAGCCGGACTGGAGCAACAAAGAAGACTTTATGCGTTTGGGCAAACCGAACCTGTTCTTTGGTGTGACCGCCGGCAATATGGATTCGATGATCAACCGCTATACCGCCGATCGTAAGCTGCGTCATGACGATGCCTACACCGCCGGTAACGTGGGTGGCAAACGCCCGGATCGCGCGACCCTGGTCTATAGCCAACGCTGTAGAGAAGCCTATAAAGATGTTCCGGTCATCCTGGGCGGTATCGAAGCCAGCCTGCGCCGTATTGCCCATTACGATTACTGGTCGGATACCGTGCGCCGTTCGGTGCTGGTGGATTCCAAGGCCGATATGCTGATCTACGGCAACGGCGAACGCCCGCTGGTGGAGTTGGCGCATCGCCTGGCGGCGGGTGAAAAAATTCAGGACATCCACGATATCCGTAACACCGCCGTGATGCGTAAAGGGGCCATGCCGGGCTGGAGCGGGGTGGATTCTACTCGCCTGGACAAACCGGGCCGCATCGAGCCAATCCCTAATCCTTACGGTGAAGATTTGCCCTGTGCCGATGGCAGCACGCCAGAGCCAGAGGCAAAACCCGTCACCGTGCGTGCCGCCAAACCCAAACCGTGGGAAAAAACCTATGTGTTGCTGCCTTCCTTTGAGAAGGTAAAGGCGGACAAGGTGCTGTATGCCCATACTTCGCGCATCCTGCACCATGAAACCAACCCTGGCTGCGCCCGTGCGTTAATGCAAAAACACGGCGACCGCTACGTGTGGATCAACCCACCGGCGATCCCGCTCACCACGCCGGAAATGGACAGCGTGTTTGCCCTGCCGTACCAGCGTGTGCCGCACCCATCCTATGGCGAAGAGCGTATCCCGGCCTACGATATGATCCGCTTCTCGGTGAACATTATGCGTGGCTGCTACGGCGGCTGTTCGTTCTGTTCAATCACCGAGCATGAAGGGCGCATTATCCAGAGCCGTTCGGAAGACTCGATCGTGCGTGAAATCGAAGAGATCCGCGACAAGGTGCCGGGCTTTACCGGGGTGATCTCCGATCTGGGTGGTCCAACGGCCAACATGTATATGTTGCGCTGTACCAACCCGCGTGCCGAGCAAACCTGCCGTCGCGCCTCCTGTGTGTATCCGGAAATCTGTACCTATATGGATACCAACCATGAGCCGACCATCAAACTTTACCGCCGCGCCCGTGAGCTGGAAGGGATCAAGAAGATCCTGATCGCCTCCGGGGTGCGTTACGATCTGGCGGTTGAAGATCCGCGCTATATCAAGGAACTGGCGACCCATCACGTGGGCGGCTATCTGAAGATCGCGCCGGAGCATACCGAAACCGGGCCATTGTCCAAGATGATGAAGCCGGGGATGGGCAGCTACGATCGCTTCAAGCAGCTGTTCGATCAGTATTCCAAACAGGCAGGTAAAGAGCAGTATCTGATCCCTTATTTCATCTCCTCGCATCCGGGCACCCGTGATGAGGACATGGTGAATCTGGCTCTGTGGCTGAAGAAAAACCGTTTCCGTCTCGATCAGGTACAGAACTTCTACCCGTCGCCAATGGCGAACTCCACCACCATGTATTACAGCGGTAAGAACCCGTTGGGTAAGGTGGGGTATAAGAGCGAAGACGTGTTTATTCCGAAGGGCGATCGCCAGCGCCGCCTGCATAAGGCATTGTTGCGCTATCACGATCCGCTCAACTGGCCGCTGATCCGCACCGCGTTGGAAGAGATGGGGATGAAGCACCTGATTGGTGGCCGTCGCGAATGCCTGGTGCCAGCACCGAGCATTGACGAGCAGCGCGAGGCCAAGCGCTTACAGCGGCATACCCGCCCGGCGTTGACCAAGCACACGGACATTACCCGCCAGCGCACGCCGTCCAACAAGCCACCGCGCAAGCCTATCCGCAACGGTAAGGCCTGATAGAGCAGGGAGCCCAAGTGGCTCCCTTTCTTTTATCCCCTCTAGGGGATATTCCATAAATTATCCCTTGGTGAGGATATTATTTTGTTATCCCTTTCAGGAAAGACGCTATGGAGCTAGCTATTGCCAGGCTACAAACTGTTATACGCCGCCTCGACCTTCAGCATATAGCGCGGTGCCTGCGGTGAGGGATGGTACTGGCGCACATGCCAGTGAAAGGCCTCGGGTGACAGGTTGTTGATCATTCTGATGGCTTTTTTGCGATCGCTGGAGAAGGTACGTAGCAAGGCTCCTGCGCCGTTGGCATAGGCCACTTCAGTGGCATAGCGGCGGGTCACCGGATCGTCAATCCACTTCAGTTGCTGCTGTTGCAGCGCACCGATATAGGCTGCCCCCAGATCGATATTGGTTTCTGGATCCAACAGATCGTCATCATCCGGGCAGCCGCGTTTGCCTTTAAAGCGGTAGGCATCACAACCGGCGGTATTCGCCTTGAGCTGCATCAGGCCGATGGCGTTGGAAGGGCTGACAGCCTTGGGGTTAAAGCCGGACTCTACCTGAATAATGGCGGCGATCAGCTTTTCATCGACATCATACTCGTCGGCCGCGTCTTCGATTTCATCGTCATAGGCGTGAGGATCGTGGCTAGTACGCTGGTGCTTACTGGAACAGCCCGCCAGCACCAACAGCATTAACACTATGGTCAGGCGCGGCAAAGATGAGAAAGAGAAGGTCATGAAACTCCAAGCTGCTGTGATCGGATCGCTGCGCCATATCATAGCGCCAGTGACCGATAAGATCTTGGGTTAAAAGCCAATTAACGCGAGAGGCTGCCAACAATAAAGCAACGGGGCCGACAGTGCGACCCCGTGATGTTTACAGAGAGTCTGGATCCGGCCCCAGGCGGTTACCGATATCCAGCTTGGTGATTTCGCCCAGTTCGTCCTTATCCAGTTTGAAATCAAACACCTCAAAGTTTTCACGAATGCGCGCGGGCGTAACCGATTTCGGGATCACGATCAGGCCGCTGTCCAGATGCCAGCGCACGACGATCTGTGCCGGCGTCTTGTTGTACTTCTCCGCCAGCTTCTTGATCAGAGGTTGATCAAAGACGCCTTCACCCCCTTGCGCCAATGGGCTCCAGGATTCGGTGGCGATGTGATGAGTCGCGTTCCAGGCGCGCAGCTGGCGCTGTTGCAGCAGCGGGTGCAGTTCGATCTGGTTGATCACCGGCGCGACGCTGGTTTCATCCAGCAGGCGTTGCAGGTGTGGCGTGTGGAAGTTACAGACGCCGATGCTTTTCACCAGCCCTTGCTCACGCAGTTTGATCAAGCCGCGCCAGGCTTCGACATACCGATCCTGTGCCGGTTTCGGCCAGTGGATCAGGTAGAGATCGACGTAATCCAGCTTCAGCTTTTTCAGGCTGGTTTCCAGTGCTGCCTGCGGATCGCCCTGATCGTCGTTCCACAGCTTGGTGGTGATAAACAGCTCTTCACGTGGGATCGCGGTGGCTTGCAGCGCGGCACCCACCCCTTCCTCGTTTTTGTAAATCGCGGCGGTATCGATGGAGCGATAGCCGACTTCCAGCGCCTTGGTGACGGCCTGCGTAGTTTCTTCAATGCTGGCTTGCCATACGCCGAGTCCCAACTGCGGCATCAGATTACCATCGTGGAGTTTGATGATGGGTTGCATGCGCTATCTCCTTATGACTGCTTTCAGGCCAAAGCCTGCTTACATGAATTTTAGTTCGCCACCTCAGCGCTTGCCGAGTTTGCGAGCTCAAGCGTGCATATCCAGTACGATACGATAACGGGCCTTGCCCGCTTCAAGATGCGCGATGGCATCGTTGACCTTGCTCAATGGGAAATGCTCCACCTGCGGCTCAATGCCATGCCGGGCGCAGAACGCCAGCATATCGGCCAGGCGTGAAGGGGCACCGGTAGGTGAAGCGGAAAGTTCAGCCTGTTTGCTGATAAACGAGAATACCTGAACCGGCACCGGGTCGGGGATCGCCCCAACGAAGTGCAGGCGGCCTTTCGGGGCCAAGGTGCCGATAAAGGCATCCCAATCTAAAGAGGCGCTGGCGGTGACCAGAATAAAGTCGAGCTGATTGGCGATGGCCTGTAATGCGGCGCCGTCATTGCTGGCCACCACGCGGTGTGCACCCAACGAAAGCGCTTCGTCACGTTTGCTGTTGGACGAGGTAAAGGCGGTGACTTCACAGCCCCAGGCATGCATAAAGCGGATCGCCATGTGGCCCAGGCCGCCGATACCGACCACGCCAACGCGCTGTGTCGGGCGGACATCGTACTGCAATAGCGGGTTGAACACCGTGATCCCGCCGCAGAACAGCGGCCCGGCGCTGGTCACGTCAACGCCTTCCGGCAGTGGGATCGCCCAGGCCCAGTGGCTGCGGATGCGATCGGCAAAACCGCCGTGGCGACCAATGATGGTAGGTTGTACCTCGTTGCACAGATGCTGATCGCCAGACATACAGGGGTGGCAGTGCATACAACTGCCACGATTCCAGCCAACGCCCACCACCTGGCCAATCTTCAGCCCTTTGTTCTGCGCATGGGCACCGAGCTTGGTGACTTTGCCCACCACCTCATGGCCGGGCACGAACGGATAGTGGGTCATGCCCCATTCATTATTGAGCATGGAGAGGTCGGAGTGGCAGACACCACAGTAATCGATAGCAACTTCAATTTCATCGTCGCCTAATGCACCGGCGTCGAAGGTAAAGGGTTCAAGCGGCTGTCCCTGGCCGGGCGCGGCCCAGGCACGAATGCTATTGTCAGATACGGAGCTGGATTGGTTCGCCATAAAATTCTCCCATGAGTTAACGAGACGATGTTATGCGACGCGATCGAAAGCGCGGACAAGGCGCACAACCGTGCCCGATGATCGGTCGGGCACGGTAAGTAGAAACTAAAGCCTAGCAGGAAACTGTGATGTTGCGATGAAATCGTGCGCCAGCAATTAGCGTGCCGCTTGATAAATGCGTTGGCTGACTTCCAGCGTAATGTCCCCATTCTCGCCCAGAGCGGTCATGCCGTGCTGGTGCAACTTGTCGAGCAGCGCAGGGATGGAGCTACCGTCGAGTTGATAATCAGACAGGCGGGTTGGCACGCCCATTTGCTCAAAGAAGGCACGGGTGGCGGCAATCGCGCCGTCGATACGGCTTTCTTCGGAACCCTCACGCAGACCCCAGACGCGATCGGCGTACTGCAGCAGTTTTTCGCGCTTCTGGGCTTTTTTCTCTACCAGCAAGGCAGGCAGGACGACGGCCAGGGTTTGCGCATGATCCAGACCGTGCATGGCGGTCAGCTCATGGCCGAGCATATGCGTTGCCCAGTCTTGCGGCACACCAGCACCGATCAGGCCGTTCAGCGCCATGGTGGCACTCCACATCACGTTGGCACGTACCGCATAGTTTTCCGGTTCGGCCAGCGCACGTGGGCCATCTTCCAGCAGCGTTAACAGCAGGCCTTCGGCAAAGCGATCCTGCACCTTGGCATCGACCGGGTAAGTCAGGTATTGCTCAATGGTGTGGACAAAGGCGTCCACTACGCCGTTGGCGATCTGGCGCGGTGGTAACGAATAAGTCACCACCGGATCGAGCACGGCGAACAGAGGCTGCACCAGCGGAGAGAAGAAGTGCTGTTTGTCGCCGCTGCTCTTACGGGTGATCACCGCGCCGCTGTTGGATTCGGAGCCGGTCGCTGGCAAGGTCAGTACGCAACCCATCGTTACTGCGCTGGCGATCTCGCTGCCCACGGTTTTCAGGATATGCCAAGGATCGCGATCGGCCTGGTAGTCGGCCGCTGCCGCGATGAATTTGGTGCCATCAACCACTGAACCGCCGCCGACCGCCAGCAGGAAGTCGATCTTTTCTGCCCGCACGACTTCCACCGCTTTCATCAGGGTTTCATAGGTCGGGTTAGGCTCGATACCGGAGAACTCCTGCACGTTGCGGCCAGCCAGCGCGGCATAGACCTGATCCAGCACGCCGTTGTTCTTCACGCTACCACCGCCGTAGGTGATCAGAATGCGGGCGTCTGCCGGGATTTGTTTGCCTAATTCGGCAATCTGGCCTTTACCGAACAGGATTTTGGTTGGGGTATGGAGGATGAAGTTTTGCATTATCGTATTCTCTTTTCGGGTCAGGGAAGCGCCAACGGCGCAAAATAACTGGGGTCTATTGTCGGCAACCTGGCACGATCGCACAATGCACATTCCTGTCGGTGTCTTGCCTATTCCTACACTACACTGTAGAAAATGCATGTTTATGGTTATTATCCGTGTCGAATTATTCAGACGACCAGAGGGGCTTGCTGATGGAGAACGTTGAACTACGTAGCCGTATGGCGCGCCAGGCGATGCGCTTTGCCACTGCCAAAGGCTATAGCCCAACGCCCGTACCCATGGTGAAGGTGCTGTATTCCGACGAATATTACCCGCGTCAGCCGGTGATGTATGAGCCAGGCATTGTCATCATCTTTCAGGGTCATAAGGTGGGCTACTGTGGCAGCAAGGTGTTTCAGTACGATCCGCGCAATTACCTGCTGATGACGGTGTCGCTGCCGTTTGAGTGTGAAACCTTTGCCAGCCCGGAACAGCCGCTGGTGGGGCTGGCGGTCAATATCGACACCCAGATGCTTCAGGATCTGCTGATCGATATCGGTGATGGCGATTACCTGATGCAGCCTAGGGGTGAAAGCTGCGGCGTTAACCTCTCGGTGCTTAGCGATGAAATGCTGTGCGCCACAGAACGTCTGTTGGACGTGATGGAGAAACCGTTGGATGCGCGGGTGCTGGGGCCACAAATCGTGCGTGAGCTGCTTTATTACGTGCTGCGTGGCAGCTGCGGTGCTTCGTTGCAGGAGCTGGTTAACCGGCATACCCATTTCAGCCAGATCGCCAAGGCGTTACGGCGGATTGAGAACCAGTATGCCGAGAACCTCAACGTCGAACAGTTGGCGTATGAAGTGAACATGAGCGTGTCGGCGTTTCACCATAACTTTAAGGCGGTGACCAACACCTCGCCGCTGCAATATGTGAAGTCGTATCGTCTGCACAAGGCGCGTTTGCTGATGCTGCATGACGGTCTTAAGGCCAGCACGGCGGCGATCCGCGTGGGCTACGAGAGTGCTTCGCAGTTCAGCCGCGAGTTTAAGCGGCTGTTTGGCATTACGCCGAGCGATGAAATCGCCCGGCTGCGGGACAATAGCGCCATCATGCAGGGTTAGCGCGTCAGGACGATTTTGCCGAACGGACCGCGATCTAGGTGATCGAGCGCCGCGTGTAGCTGATCGAAACGGTAACGCTGGTCGATGACGGGCTTGATGCCGTTGGCGTCGACGGCGCGAACCAGATCTTCCAATGCGCGGCGATGGCCGACGGCAATCCCCTGGATCTGTGGCGACTTCAGCAACAGCAGGCCTGCGGGGATGGCGATCTCCGCGCCTTCCAGCATGCCGATCACGGAAATACGCCCGTGGATCGCCACCGCACGTAGGGAGTTGAGCAGATTGCTGCCACCCACGGTTTCGACAATATGATCGATACCGCGATCCTGCGTCAGCTGATAGATCGACTCCACCCAATCCCCTTGCAGGCGATGAATGCCGTGATCGGCCCCTAACGCCTTGGCACGTAGCAGTTTCTCTTCGCTGCCGGAGGTGATAAAGACCTGCGCTCCGTGGGCTTTGGCAATCTGTAGCGCGAACAGGGCAACACCACCGGTGCCTTGCACCAATACCGATTCACCAGCACGCAAATGGCCGCGTTCTGCTAAGGCGAACCAGGCCGTCAGCCCGGCGCAGGGCAGGGTACTGGCTTGGGCATCGTCTAGTGTGGTAGGTGACGCGCTCAGCCAGCTCTCATCAACCACCACGTATTCCGCCAGCATCCCTTGATAAGTACCGCCTGATGCACGATAAGGCGGAGTGCGGGCATCACCGTCAGGTTTTCCGTCGATCCAGTCTGGGCTAAAGGTAGAGATCACCCGATCCCCAGGGCGAAAACGCGTGCTGCCGCTTCCCACCGCGTCTACCACGCCAGCCATATCCGAGGCAGGGGTAAACGGCAGCGGCAGATCCAACGGCATGGTGCCTTCTATCACCATCTTATCGCGGTAGTTCAGCGCCACGGCGTTCACTTTCACCCGTACCTGATGTGGGCCCGGCTGTGGAATAGCGCTTTCGGTTAATTGCAGATGCTCACGCCCTACGGCGTTCATCGTCCAACGTTGCATGGTATCGGCCATGTGGTGCTCCTGATGGGTTGAAGATATTCACAGATAATAACGTTGATTTAAAATCACCAGTGGCGATAATTTTTCCCAAGATTGTTTCCTAAAAGGCTACAAAAAATGAGCGACCGATTAAGCGGTATCTCGGTATTGGTCAGCGTGGTGGAGGCGGGCAGCTTTGCGCTGGCGGCCAACAGGCTGCATCTTTCCCGTTCGGCGGTGGGTAAAACTATCGCCCGGCTGGAACAACGGCTGGGCGTGCGGTTGTTTCACCGCACCACCCGCAGCCTGAATCTGACTGACGATGGCGCGCTGTTCTATGAGCGTTGTTTACGGGCGTTGGAGGAGGTCCGCGTCGCAGAGAACCTGCTGGAAAGCGGTAAGCGGCAGGTCAGTGGTCGGTTGCGGGTCTCGATGCCGGTGCTGATTGGCCGCCTGTGTATCGCGCCGGTGCTTACCGCGTTGGCGCGTGAGCATCCAGGATTGGAACTCGATCTGTCATTCAGCGATCGGGTGGTGGATGTGGCCGAGGAAGGATTCGATCTGGCGGTGCGTAACGGCCCATTGCCAGACAGTGCCGGGCTGGTGGCTAGAAGGCTAGGGGATAACCGTATGACCCTATGCGCCTCGCCGGATTATCTGGCTCGCTGTGGTGCCCCAGACAGCATTGAGGAACTGCACCAGCACGATGCCATCGCTTATCGCTACGCCGCAATGATACGTAGCTGGTTGATCCCGCAGGCAGACGGAACAATGCGAGAAGTGATGCCTAAACCCCGTTTGTTGATGGACGATCTGCAGGCGATTGCCGACGCGGCGGTGGCTGGGTTTGGCATTGCCTGGCTGCCATGCTGGCTAATCCGTGATGCCTTGCTGGAAGGCCGATTGCAGCAGGTATTGGGGGAGGTACCGGGGAAAGACTTTGAGGTGCATGCCGTCTGGCCGCTTACGCCGCATTTACCCTTGAAAGTGCGGCTGGCGGTGGATGCGCTGGTCAGCCACCTGCCCGCGAGGATGGCGCTATAGCCGCGCCACCCGATTCAGGAAGCGCGTTTTTTACGCCAAACGACCAGCATCACGCCCAGCAGCCCAACGACCAACAGCACCATCGGCAGGATCATCAGCCCGGCCATCACCTGATCTTCGTGGCGTTTCACCAGTGGGATTTGGCTAAAGGCATAGCCTAGCGTGACTACCGAGCCTACCCACAGCAAGCCGCTGAGCCAGTTAAAGATTTGAAAACGGGCGCTATTGAGGCCCGAGATACCGGCCATGGTAGGCAACAGGGTGCGTACAAACGCCAGGAAACGGCCAATCAGCAAAGCGACCAGGCCGTGGCGGTTAAACAGCATGTGCGCACGCTGGTGGTATTGCGCTGGTAGCTGTAGCAACCAGCCTTTCACCACCGAGGTATGGCCAAGCCATCGCCCTTGCAGATAGCTGAGCCAACAACCAAGGCTGGCGGCGACCGTCAGAATAATCAGCGTGGGGATAAAGTTCATCACGCCTTTGGCGATCAAGGCACCGGCCAACAGCAGTAAGCTATCTCCGGGCAGGAAGGAAGCGGGCAACAAACCGTTTTCCAAAAACAAGGTGGTAAAAAGGACGGCATAAACCACCCAAATCACGCTGGGATCGGCAAGTGCAGTAAAGTCTTGCGTCCACAGTGCGTGAACAATTTCTCTTAATACATCCATTCTTTATCCTGGGGTGCCTGGGCTGACTTTCTATAGGCTACCGTGCTGTTATAGCCATGCTCACCGGTAAATATAGGCCACACACGGCGGTGAGGCCCTTGAGCACCATATAGTGTACCGCTATTAGCTTAAGCGGACATTAAACAGAGCATAGAAAATGTGGCAAAGGCCGTAAAACTCGGAAAAAGTACAGGCGACCGTCGGTATGACCAAGTAAAAACGCTGTAAAACCTTGTACCTTGCTGTGTGATTTTATCTAGCCCTTACGTAGGGGATGCATGCCTCGCTTGCAGACGTTTTCCCGCAGTCATGGCTGAGCTATTCACACCGTTTGTGGCCTGTTGGGGTAAAAAGCAGCAGTTTGAGTGATGATTTTGTTAGCATTATGGGTGGGCAATGTTATGCCAAAAGACGCGCAAACCCTGATAGTGACTGGGGTTGTATCATTTTTTGCTCGTCGATGCGTAATTCTTCAAATAATAATGATAACTACTATCAATCCCTGATTGGTTTGATATGATCGCACGCTGAATTCTTCCTTCAATGTTGAAATGGGTGGAGGCACAGCGTGAAAACGGCTGGCAAAATGACAAATCAAAGTGCTCAGGGCGCAGGCCGTGGGCAATGGGGCGCATTGGGGCGCAGTGTGATCGCCTCACTGGTATTGGTGGTGGGGTTGGCGGGCAACGCTCAGGCGGCACCGGCCACTGCACCAGCAGTCGCTGAAAGCGTTGCCGCGGCAACGACACCGGCCACACCAACAGCGGTAACCCCAGTGGCGGGTACCCCGGAAAATATCACCCCGGTTAATCCTGAACCGACCATCCAACCGCCTGAAACGCGCGGCATGGACCTTTCCGTCTGGGGCATGTATCAGCACGCCGACATCGTGGTGAAAATCGTGATGATTGGCCTGGTGCTGGCGTCTATTGTCACCTGGACCATTCTGTTTGCCAAAGGCAGCGAGCTGTTTCGTTCCAAGCGCCGTCTGCGCCGTGAGCAGTTGGCGCTGGCCGACGTGCGTTCGCTGGACGATGCCTCCGAACTGGCGCAAGATTTCTCACAAGAGAGCATCACTGCGGTGCTGCTGCAAGACGCGCAGAACGAACTGGAACTGTCGGCGGCCTCTAACGACAATAACGGTATTAAAGAGCGTACCGGTTTCCGTCTGGAACGCCGCGTAGCGGCCTACGGGCGTCAGCTGGGGCGCGGCAATGGCTTCCTGGCTACCATCGGCGCCATTTCACCGTTTGTCGGCCTGTTTGGTACCGTATGGGGCATCATGAACAGCTTTATCGGCATTGCCCATTCGCAAACCACCAACCTGGCGGTCGTTGCCCCGGGGATTGCGGAAGCCTTGCTGGCCACTGCGCTCGGTCTGGTTGCAGCAATCCCTGCGGTAGTGATCTACAACATCTTTGCTCGCGTTATTGGCGGCCACCGTGCTCAGGTGGGCGATGTGGCGGCACAGGTGCTGCTGCTGTTGGGCCGCGATCTGGATCTGGCGGCCTCGGCCGATGCCAAACGTTCGCAGCATGCGCACCAACTGCGGGTGGGGTGAGTTATGGCGATGCGCTTAAATGAAGATCTGGACGACAGCGGCGAACTGCATGAAATCAACGTGACGCCGTTTATCGACGTCATGCTGGTGCTGTTGATCATCTTTATGGTGGCTGCGCCGCTGGCAACGGTAGATATTCGTGTCGATCTGCCTGCTTCTTCCGCTAAACCGCAGCCGCGTCCGGAAAAACCGGTGTTCCTGTCGGTGAAGGCAGACAAGCAGCTGTACGTGGGCGATGAGCCGGTGACGGCGGAACAGCTGACGGCGGTGCTGGATCAACGTACGCAGGCGAATAAAGAAACCACCATCTTTTTCCAGGCGGACAAGACCGTAGATTATGAAACGCTGATGAGCGTGATGGATACGCTACGCAAAGCCGGCTACCTGAAAGTGGGGCTGGTGGGAATGGAAGGTGTGGCCAAGTAACGCTTAACACCGCTGTTAAAAACATCTGAAGGGGCTGTTTAGCCCCTTTGTCTTATCTAGATACCAACCTGAAAATTCCTACGCTACTCAGTGATTGCGCTTCAATAGCCTGAATGGTGCCTGTGGTATTCCGGCATTGAACATTTCTTGCAGAAATTCTGGCATGTTACAATTGATAATGATACTCTTTATCAATTGAGTGTATTCAAGAATAGTATAGAGAATAATTAGTATTAATTGCAAAATTTGGGGGCGTGATGCGGGAAGGGGAAAGCGGTATCGCTGAGCGAAAACTGTTTATGACATTAGCTGTTGGGCTATGTCCCTTGTTTTTGCTTTTCTGTTACTTTAAATTAAACCCAACTGCCCAACTATTTGAACTTGGCGTTGAGATAACTAAAATTCACCCGATAAATATATCCTCTGATAATATTTTATTAAGTTCAGTCTTAGGGTTGTATTGCAAGTTAGCGTTATTTTTTTTGCCTTTTACTTTGTCATTAAATACAGAAGTCATCTAAGGCTTAAGCTTAGTAGTGTCGGTTTGTATTCGATAATAGTCAGATTTTTTCTCTTTTCTATCGTTTACGCTATATATATTTATATGTTTATTTTTTGCTCACTTGATGTATCACATGGAAACAGACTGCTTAAATTCTTATCTTCTAATGATTATTTTCTTTTTGTCTATTACGTGATTACTTTTACTGGGATATATTTATTTACTTCACTTTTCCTATGGTTTTTGGTGAGGTTCCCATCAGAGTACGCAGACCGACGATAAGAGCGCCGGGCTTTATATCAATTTAATAAATCTATGATTTTATTGTTCAGTGTTTCGGCAAGTGACGCGTCAATAAAAGATGACGCAATGCTAATTACCAGGATGGCGGCTATTACTGGTAATACAGACATTGAAAATAAAGAGAGTATTCCAGTCACTATTGCCAAGGCAACACTAGACGCTACCCCACTCAACACCATGCCCTCCACCTCTAACATCAGTGGCTTCCAATTCCCAGATTCGTAGCCCTCTATACTTTTTTCGCGTATTTTCTCAGCCTTAATCACCAGATCTGCGACTTTAAAGAATCGGCCAAAATTACTGAGCTTGTTTGCCATGTCGTTAACATTCGTATATCTCCAGGCATGAATAAGAGCATCTCTGTCTCCTTTGTTGATTTTCATACCAGGAGTTGACATGATTTTATTTAAAGATGCCATTGCATCATTAAAGTCTCTTATTCTCTTTTCTTGGGAATTTTTAATGTTATTGGCAATTTCATCAGCAGCAAGTTGGTAATTTTTACCCAAACGTTTACTGATCCCTTCTGCTGAGCTGGAAACAATGGTAGAAATGTTTAGCAAAAATGCTTTTTCTGCTTTGGCCTTTGCCTCCTTTTGTTTTTTAAGTGCTTCTTTAAATGTGCCTTTATTCATTCCGCCAAATTGAGCAAATCGAGTCATGTATATTTTTTTGGCTAAAGGCATATTTCCTTTGCTCAATGCACTTCTGAGCTCTTTATAATCTTTTCCATTCTTTATATAGGGACAGTTTTTCTGTCCGCAGCGCAGGCAAATATTATTGTCTAATAACTCCTTGGTTTGGTCAGATACTGAGTTATCTCCTGCAGGCCAAACAATCATTAGATCGCCAGAGTCAATACCTGTTGTAGGCCAACCCCAAGCGCCACCGTCCCATGCTAGCCCCGGTTCTGGAGCTACTCCATTATTCCAACTGTAGGGATCGTAGCCAACAATTTCATCAATCATATGAGTTCCTCTTCTTGTTCACAATTAGGTTGAGCTCTGTATATGTGTTTATATACAGTATTGAGAATGATATTCGTTTCCAGCGTGCAACTAAATGAATGATAATGATTCTCAGTTGTGCCGTAACTGACACAAAAGTGACAAGTGTTGGCTTTGCCAGCTATCCTCGCTGCTCCCTGATGTGCCGCCTGTTGCATAACCCTCGATAGCCATATTCGCCATTCTTCCGCTTAAAAAATAACCCGCCAGAAGTATGGAGAAATTGTGAATTTACGCTTTCCTGCGTTTAAGTGCTAATGGTTATCATTACAATTCTCAATTACAGAAATGGTTACAATTATTATTATCTACTTTAAATAAAAGGGATTATTACGATGGTTATACCTAACAACAGCAGACTGCGACCTTGTGCGATCTTGTTGGCGGGGCTTTTCAGTAGCGGTGGGATGGCGGCAGAGGAGGTGCCAGCAGAAGACAGCGAGACCATGGTGGTGCGTGCCACCGCGGCGGAAGAACTGAAACAACAGCCCGGGGTTTCGATTATCACCGCCGAGGATATACGCAAAACGCCACCGGTCAACGACCTCTCCGACATTATCCGCAGAATGCCAGGCGTCAACCTTACCGGCAACAGCGCTAGCGGTAGCCGAGGTAATAATCGGCAGATTGATATAAGGGGAATGGGGCCGGAAAACACCTTGATCCTGATCGACGGTGTCCCGGCAACCTCACGTGATTCAGTGCGTTATAGTTGGCGTGGCGAAAGGGATACTCGTGGCGATACCAACTGGGTACCCGCAGAAATGGTTGAACGCATTGAGGTGTTACGTGGCCCGGCTGCAGCCCGCTATGGTTCGGGTGCAGCTGGCGGGGTAGTTAATATCATTACCAAACGCCCAACCAAAGATTGGCATGGCACGCTTTCGCTGTTTACCAACCAGCCCGAAAACAGCAAGGAAGGGGCGACCAACCGCGCCAACTTCAGTTTAAGCGGCCCGCTAGTCAGTGACGTGCTGACCATGCGCCTGTTCGGTAACCTCAATAAAACCGATGCCGATGCCTATGACATCAACACCCAGCAGAACGGTTCCTATGCCGCAGGGCGTGAAGGCGTCAGAAACAAAGATATCAATGCCTCACTCTCCTGGAGAATAGACCCGCAGCAGATCCTCGACTTTGACTATGCCTACAGCCGCCAAGGCAATATCTACGCGGGCGATACCCAATACAGCAATGGCAATCTCAGCCCAGGCGGTCTGGTGGCTTCGCTGTACGGCCAGGAAACTAACCGCCTGTATCGCCAGAGCTACGGCATTACCCATAATGGCATCTGGGATTGGGGCCAATCCCGGCTGAACTTTAACTATGAGAAAACCAACAATACCCGTCTGGCGGAGGGCACAACTGGCCGCATCGAGGGGATGATCAACGACGATACTTACAACACCAGCCGGCTGGAGAATTATCGCACCGGCGGTGAGCTGAATATCCCGCTGGATCTGCTGTTTGAGCAGAACGTCACGCTGGGTGCCGAGTGGAACCGTGAAAAGCTCAACGATCCGGCATCCATGCAGATGACCGACTCCAGTGGCATCATCATCGGCGGCGTCTCTGGCGATCCCTCCGAGCGCAGCGCTAAAAATAGCGCCGACACCAGTTCACTTTATTTTGAGGATAACATCGAGCCGCTGGCGGGAACCTTTGTGATCCCTGGGCTGCGCTTCGACTATCACAATAAATATGGCGCTAACTGGAGCCCAAGCCTGAACATTTCGCAGGAGCTTGGCGAGTATTTCAAACTGAAGGCCGGTATTGCCCGAGCCTTTAAAGCGCCAAACCTATACCAGTCCAGCGAAGGCTATCTGTTATCCACCCGTGGTAACGGGTGCCCGAAGGACATAGTTTCAGGCAGCTGCTATCTGCTGGGGAATAACGATCTGGATCCGGAAACCAGCGTTAACAAAGAGATCGGCCTGGAATTTACCTGGGCAGGTTACGATGCAGGCATCACCTATTTCCGCAACGACTATAAAAACAAGATCGTGGCGGGCACCGAGATTGTTGGCTATGCCTCTAACGGTTACAACATCTTGCGTTGGGAAAACGGCGGTAAAGCGCTGGTCGAAGGGTTGGAGGGTAACCTGGTGGTGCCATTGGTTGAGGACATGCTCACCTGGCGCACCAACGCGACCTATATGATCACCTCCGAAAACAAGGATACCGGTAATCCTCTGTCGGTGATCCCCAAGTATACGGTGAATACCCTGCTGGATTATCAGGTCACCGATAAGCTCTCCACCAACCTGAATTGGACGATGTATGGTCGGCAAAAGCCGCGCGAATATGCGGAGATCCGTAACGAAGCCGGCACGCTTTCCACTCAGGAAGTCGGGGCTTATTCGGTGGTGGGCATTGGCGTCAATTACGATCTGATGAAGGATCTGAGCCTGAAAACCGGCGTCACCAACCTGTTCGACAAGCAGATCTACCGTGAAAATGAAGGGGCTTCGACCTACAACGAACCGGGCCGGGCCTATTACGCGGGCCTGACCCTGTCGTTCTAATCGCTGCTGGTATGACGTATCCCCTCTGGTGAGGGGATACCATTAGCCACGAGCATGTGCCGCAGCGCGAGAGATTTGCTCATCGGAAGGACGCACGCCAGTGTACAACACAAACTGCTCCAAAGCCTGTAAAGCGATCACTTCTGCACCGGTCACCACCTGCAAACCCTGCTCCCGTGCATAGCGGATCAGCGGGGTTTCTGCTGGCAGTGCAACCACGTCGAAAGCGATCTTGGCAGTCTGGATGGTGGCTGGTTCAAAGGCCAACTGCTCGGCTTCGCTACCGCCCGCCATGCCGATCGGCGTGACGTTAATCACCATCTCAACCTGTAAATCGCCCACTTCTGGCTGCCACTGATAACCATACTGCGCTGCCAGCGCCTGGCCCGCCTGTGGGTTGCGCGCAATGATATGGCCGTTCTTGAACCCTGCATCGCGCAGGGCGGCGGTCACCGCTTTGGCCATACCGCCGCTACCACGCAGGGCAAACGAGGTGGCCGGGGGGATCTGGTATTTCGCCAGCAGTTTGGCGATGGCGATATAGTCGGTGTTATAGGCCCGCAGGAAGCCGTCGTCGTTGACGATGGTATTGACTGACTCAATGGCTGTGGCCGACGCATCCAGCTCATCAAGGAACGGAATACAGCTCTCCTTGAACGGCATGGAAACCGCACAGCCGCGAATACCCAAAGCGCGCACGCCGCCGACCGCTGCCTGAATATCTTTGGTGGTGAACGCCTTGTAGATGAAGTTCAGATCCAGTTCCTGATACAGATAGTTGTGGAAACGGGTGCCGAAATTGCCTGGCCGACCGGCCAGTGACATACACAGCTGCGTATCTTTGTTGATTTCACGACTCATAGCAGGCCCTTAGCGCATTGAAATAAGTGTCCCCACCGGCTGGCAAGCATCCGGCGGGGATAATCGGTTCAGCTTACGCCAAAAGACGGGGTATTGAGCACAATTTTTTCGGCATTGGTTTACCCCATTTTCGGGTAGACCCCAGGCCCGATAGGCAGCCCCAGCATGTACCACACCACCAGCAGCAGGGTCCAGACGGCGAAGAACACCAGCGGATAGGGCATGATCAGCACGTAGTAGGTGCCGAGTTTGGCGTCTTTCAGGTAGCGTTGCAGAAAGCCAAGGAATAGCGGCAGGAATGGCGACATCGGTGCCAGTGGCAGCACGGATGAGTCTGCGATGCGGAAAATCATCTGGGCGAAGGCCGGGTGAAAGCCCAACAGCATAAACATCGGCACGAAGATCGGGGCCAGGATCGACCAGATGGCGGAGCCGCTGGCAATAAACATGCACAGGAAGGCAGACAGGAACATCAGGCCGAGGAACGCAGGAGCACCGCTCATTCCGGCCGCCTCCAGCAGATCCGTCAGGCCGATGGCCATAAACTTGCCCATGTTGCTCCAGTTGAAGAACGCTACAAACTGCGACAGCGGGAACACCATGACGATAAAGCCAGCCATGTTCTTCATCGGCTCCACCAGCTGGTTGGGGATATCGTCCGGGCGGCGGATGGTCTTGGTGACGACGCCGTAAGTGATGGCGACGGTGAAGAAGAACAGGATGATGATCGGCACAATGCCTTTAATAAAGGGCGAGGGGATCACCGAGCCGGTTTGCGGATCGCGCAGCGGGGCCCCCTCCGGCACCACCAGCGCTGCCATCACGGCGATAAATACCAGCGCGGCGATCCCGCTCATCATCAGGCCACGGTTTTGTAATGGAGTGAGCACCTCTAGCTTGTCTTCGGCGGTGCCTTGCCATTTTGGTAGCCGTGGCTCGATAAACTTATCCGTTAGCAACGCGCCGGTAATGGTCAGGACGATCACCGAGGTGGCCATAAAGTACCAGTTGTCGATCACGCTGACGTGGATTGCGCCGTCAACCGCTTTGGCCGCTTCGGTACTGATGCCGGAAAGCAGCACATCGGTGGTGACAATCAGCAGGTTGGCGGTAAACCCCGAGCCGACACCGGCGATCGCCGCCAGTAGCCCGGCAATGGGGTTACGCCCGACGGCCAGGAAGATCAACGCCCCCAGCGGCGGCATTACCACCAGTGCGGCATCGGAGGAAATATGGCTGAAGAAGGCGATAAACAGCACCATATAGCTGGCGTAGCCGGCGCTGACGTGTGAGGCCATTTTGTACATCAGCGCCTGCAACAGGCCGACCTTTTCCGCCAGACCGGCACCGATCACCAGCGCCAGGATCGCCCCCAATGGCGCAAATCCGCTGAAGTTGTGGATGATGTTGGGGAGGATCCATTGTATTCCCTCCACGCTCAGCAGATTTTTTACCTGGATCATCTCCCCGGTAGCCGGGTTTTTCACCACTAGGCCCAACCAGGAAATGAGCGCGGTGGCGAGCATTAACACCACGATTAAATAAACGAATAACAGGAAGGGATTGGGGATTTTATTACCGATACGTTCTACCCAGTAAAAAATACGCCCGGGGCTTTTATTGGCGGATGATGCTATCTCACTCATGATATTACCCTCTTGTCCGTCATCAGATTTTTATAGTTTTATGGGTCGCTATGGTGGTCTGGCTCGGAACGGGAGCCAGAACGGTCGGGATTTACTTCAGTGGGGAAGGTTTCACCCCCGCAGGGATGGGGCATTGATAAGGCTGTTCGGCACGTTGCTGGCGGAACTCCTCGCGGCAGGCGTTCAGCAAAGCGTTATCGCTCAGTAAGGCGACGGCGGTAGCGGCCATCACTTTACCTGCCAGACACATGCCCTTATGGGCTATTGAAGTGCGGCCCTGGGCGACCAACTGCCAGGTATGCAGCGGCGTGCCCAGAGCAAAGCAGGGGCTGAAGCACTGAGCCGTTGGCGTGACCCAACTAACGTCGCCGACGTCGGTAGAGCCGTACAGGATTTCTTGTGACTCCACGTAGGGAGCGACCTCGTCCATCAACACCTTATCGCCCAACTGCTTTACCCATTCCTGCCCAGCGACCCCACCAGTGCGTGAAATATTCAGTTTGGCATTGCGCAGGTCGTCCTTGCTGAGCGTTTGGCGGATCTCCGTGGCAAACCGCCGCTCTTCGTCGCTGTAATCCGGTAAGCCGAAATCGCACACGTATTGATACATCGCCTTTTCCAAGCGGCGATTGGGGATGTAGTTGGAGCAGGCTTTTTCAAAGTGCACCGTCATCTGGGTGTCAGTCATCAGCGCTGCACCTTTGGCTACGTTGACCAGGCGCTGGTAAATATCCTGCACCTGATCGAGTTGTGGAGCTCGCACCAGGTAAAGCACTTCGGCATCGGCCTGCACCACGTTGGGGGAGCTGCCGCCGGTATTGGTGACCGCATAATGCAGCCGGGCTTCCTGCACGATATGTTCACGCAAGAAGTTGGCTCCGGTGTTCATCAGCGTCACGGCATCCAGCGCGCTGCGGCCGAGATGCGGCGAGTTGGCCGCGTGAGCGGCGACGCCCTTGAAGCGGAACGCGGCCTGAATATTGGCCAGGCTGCTGGTATTGAACATGCCGCTGAAGCCTTCCGGGTGCCAGGCGAGGGCGGCATCCACATCGGCGAACAGCCCTTCACGCACCATAAAGGTTTTACCAGAGCCGCCTTCTTCTCCTGGACAGCCGTAAAAGCGTATCGTGCCGGTTAACTGTTGTTGTTCCATCCAGGCTTTAACCGCAAAGGCCCCGGCCAGTGCTGCGGTGCCGAGCAGGTTATGCCCACAGCCGTGACCATTGCCGTTTTCCACCAGCGGAGACGGGGTGGCACAGCCCGCCTGCTGGCTCAGACCGGCCAATGCATCGTATTCACCCAATAAGGCGATCACCGGATGGCCGCTACCGAAGCTGGCGATAAACGCCGTTTCAATGCCGCCAACGCCGCGTTCAACTGCAAAACCCTCTTGTTCCAAGGCGTTTGCCAGTAGTTCGGCGGAGTGGGTTTCGGTAAAGCGAGTTTCTGGGTGATCCCAGATCTCATCGCTTAAGGCACTGAAGTGGGCCTGATGGCTATCGATGTAATGATGAATAAAAGAGACCAGTTCCGGCTGTTTCATACTGCGCTCCCAAAAGTCGGTAGGTTCAGTGCCAGGGTAGCCAGCGTTTTTACCGCCACGGTGAGTACTTGCTCGTCAAAATCGAATTTCTCGTTGTGATGCCCGGCGCTGAGTTCGCAACCGAAAATCACATAGGATGCTTGCCCACCGTGAGATTTCACCCGTTCCATCATGTAGGTGGCATCCTCTGAGCCCGCAGCCTGCTCGCGGCGATCGACTACTGAAGCAAGCTCGCCGATGCTGAGTGCCTGGCGGTGGATGTAATCCACCCAAGGTTGCGTCGGCTGGCTGCTTTGCGCCGCGCCCATCAGGGCGATGTCGTATTCCACCCCCTGCATGGTGGCGGCTCCTTGGATGACGTTGAGCGCCTGTTGATAGACAAACTCGTTGATCTCATTGGTGGCACCGCGTGTCTCTACCTTCATAAAGGCGGAGTCTGCGATCACGTTACGGCCGGTGCCTGCTTGCAACACGCCAACGTTTATACGTGAGCTGCCTTCGCTGTGACGAGGGATGGCATACAGCCCAATGCTGGCTTGCGCCGCTGCCAGCAGGGCATTGCGGCCATCCTCCGGTTTGGCACCGGCATGGGATGCCACGCCACGGAAAGTGACGTCCAGCTTGGTGGTAGCCATAAAACTGTCGCTGCCGCACACCAGTTCCCCGGCCGGTACGCCGGTGCCGATATGCACGGCGGTAAAGAAATCGACGTCATCGACCACGCCAGCTGCCACCATCGATTTGGCCCCGCGGGTACCTTCCTCGGCCGGTTGGAATATCAGCTTGATGCGGCCATGCAGCTGTGGCTCCAGGCTCTTGAATACCCGCGCCAACCCCAGGCCGATGGTGGTATGCCCATCGTGCCCGCAGGCGTGCATCATGCCGCTATTGCAGGAGGCGAAACCTTCACGGAACGGCAGATGGTCGGGATGCAGTAGTTCATTGAGATCGAGTGCGTCCATATCGACGCGAAAGGCGATGGTGGGGCCAGGGCGGCCGGTATCCAGCGTGGCGACAATGCCGGTAAAACCACCGGAAAAGAAGGGGAGCCACTTCGCCAGGGCACCTTGTTCGATGGCTCGTTGTTCTTGCGCCGCCAGGATTTGTGACGAGGGTAGCCCCATGCGGGCTTCGGCGTTAATCACCTCGCGGCCGAGTTGCAACTGATAACCTAATCGATCCAACTCTTCCGCCACCAGCGAAGCGGTACGGAATTCAAGCCAGCCAGATTCGGCATGGTGGTGGAAGTCACGGCGCCAGGCTTGCAGCTGCGGATACAGTTCGGTCACTAACGTTGAAAGCGGAGTGTTCATAGCAGTTTTCCATTAGTTATCACGCCTTGAATAAAATTCAGGCAGATGTGGTGCACTGACGAGGATCAGGCAATTAAATTAAAATTGAATATTTATGTAATTAGTTGCTAAAAAGCCGTGAAAGGCGCCTATTGAGCGCAATACTGCGTGTAAATAAGCGAAATGATGATTGGGTTATTTATTTTGTTTTTTTCGAATGTACACAATGGTATCGGGTTAAATAAGATGCCAATATCTTGCTACTGATAAACAACGGTTATCGCAAATCGCCTATGCCAGCCTCGATAAAATTGCACCAGTTACGCGCCTTTGTGGAAGTCAGCCGCCAGGGCAGTATCCGCGCCGCCAGTCGTACCTGTAACCTTTCCCAGCCTGCGTTGACCAAGTCGATTCAGGAGTTGGAAGAGGTGCTCGGCGCCAAGCTGTTTGTCCGCCGCAGCAAAGGGGTGGTATTAACCGACTGCGGCGATAACTTTTTTCAGCATGCCAGCCTGATCCTCGAAGAGCTGCGGGTAGCGCAGGAAGATATTCAGCAGCGGTTGGGGCTAGCGGGCGGCTCGGTCAATATCGGCGTTGGTGGCAGCGTTGCTCGCACGGTAATGCCGAAAGTGATCACCCAGTTTCACCGGGAATATCCCAATGTGAAGGTGCGCATCGTGGAGGGGCAACTGGTCTCGATGATCCCGGAGCTACGCCAGGGGGAGTTGGATTTTACCATTAATACCTACTACCCCAGCAGCATGGACAATGAGTTGAGCTTTGAGCGGCTGATGGAAAGAGAATACAAGGTGGTGGTACGCAAAGGGCACCCTTGTGAGAACGCCCGCACGCTCAAAGAGTTGCAACATTGCGATTGGACTATGCCAACCCCAAATGGCAGCTACTACCGCCTGCTACATGAACTGTTTGGTGATATGGGGATGGCACCGGCGATCAGCGTCACCTGCGAAACCTTTATGGCCTGTACCAGCCTGGTGGCGCAGAGTGACTTTGTCAGCATTCTATCGGTTGATGTGATTTCCGATCCTATCCTGGGCCGCCATCTGGTCGCGTTGGAATTGGACGAAGCCTTACCAAAAGCGACCTTTTACCTGATCCAACGCAAGGATACGACGCTCACGCCGATGGGCGCCTACCTGGCCCGCCTGTTCAGGCAGCATTGCCGGTAGCAGCTTCTCCGGGGGGCGTTAGCGGCGAATGCAGACGATCAGAGGATTAGTAAACCCTTTGATAATAATGGCATCTCTATCTAAATCCCTGATCTTTGAGTAAAACCCGATGCCAGGGGTTTGCGGTAACACTCTGTTTTGCCAAAGGTCTGCTGGCGTATTATCCGTAGGGTGGCTCTCTGTACGGGTAAAGACGATTTCGTTCACGTTTTCCAGCTCCGACGGGGCGACGGTAAAGTAGACGGTCCTTCTCAGGATATAGTCATGGCCCTTATTCTTTATTGAACCGGAAAATTTCAAAATCCCATCATATGCCGACCTAAAAATGACGTCGACATGGGTGTTGACCTCAACTGCGTCAGCTTCATTGATTTTGAGGTGTGCGAACAGCTGAGCATCACAATGGAACGGCTTGCGGGACTGCACCTGATAAATATAAAAAAGGGTTGAACATAAACTAATAATCAACAGCAGGGCTACGACGATTTTTTTCATGTTATTACTCTACTGTTTTGTAATTTAAACAATTTTTATAGCTGGTGGCGTCAATTTTACTGCAGGCAGCGAGCAGCCGGACTCTGAAACGGTCGTTATTAGGGTGTGCTTCTGCATAAAAAACATCCAGATCTTCCCGCGAACAGTCTATGCCTTCCGCTTCTATCTCTTTGACGATTTTAGCCGTAAACTCTTTATTTGGCTTGTCGTCATTTAAGTTATAGATACTGCATTTTTCATGAGTCACCACGAAGTTCACGCTCTCTTTTTTGCTGTGTCTCAGCATGGTCGTGCCCGTTACCGTGGTCAGTAACAGTAAAAGAGCAAGTATGTAGATTATCATCTTGTGTTTTTTTAACGATAAATAGATAGATTGATGCTCTCCTTCCTCGGTCATTGTCGGTGGTAGGGTTTCTGAAGAGGTATTGGACTCCTCAGTGACAGGAACCCCGGTTACCGGTGCTTCTTCTGTTATTCCCTGCTCCGATTTTTGTATCGGATGGATTTCTGCATCCATTCTAAAACCGACGCGGGGAACGGTGGAAATGATATCCTTACTCACGCCGAGATTAGTGAAAGCTTTGCGTAACTCACTAATATGGTTGTTCAGGCTGGCATTCGACGGTGAAAAGCCATAGTCCGCCCAGACGTTTTTTAGCAGATCATCGCGAGCAAGGTTGACCCTATTGTTGTTAATCAACTCACTGAGTAATCGGGTTGCTGGCTTTGATAATTCAACAGATTGCTGAATGTCATTTTTAACCGTCAATATTCTATTGTCAGGATCAAAGATAATATTAAGGTTTATTATATATTTCATGGCGATAACCGAGCATCCTTGGTGTTAGTGTTGAACTGCGTCCAGTAATAAGAATAGTCTTAATGGCTTGACTGTGCGTAGGAATTTAGTGGCAACCCGCTACCGTAGTCAACCCTGATTTGAACTATTTTTTCAGCAATAATAACTAGTTGAATTCAAGACAGTATTACCTACTCGCTTATCGGTTTTTTTTTGTCCCAAAAAGCATTAAATATATTAAAATTGATAATTTTAAGTCATTAAATCTAATTTTTATGTATTAAGTAGGTTATTTTGCTTGTTTGTTGTCTGTTCATTAAGATTTATCGCAACGCCAAACCACTGGCAAAAGCGTTTAAAGAGTGTACGTAACGGTGAAATCGGTAACGAGCCAAATGCCACGAGTAAAGTGACGGTATCCTTCAATGGTAACGTAGCTGCCGTCGCAGGCCCTTGGATATTGCGGGCTAGCCTCGTCATTGAGGGTGCTAGCGGTCCCATTAAGCTGACTGAGCCAACCACCATCCAAAAGCTGCCAAAAGGCATAATCCCCTGAACTTCAGTGTCTATCTGCAGGGTGATGGTGCGTTTGCCACTGTTACCAAAGGTTAATTCAAGGCGGTTGCCAGCTTCACTTTAGCTGGCCAGTAATTAGCTACGTCATTATAGGAATAACCTATTTTAGGCATGCGGAGGTATCCGCACCCCTTGTTTGAGGGCAATAGCGTCAAGGATTATTTGCCATATAAACGAAACCCATATTATCGCGTGTTTTCTTGCCGATTCATAAGGAACTAAAATGACACCACATATTGTTATCACTATTCAGGATAGCAACCGTTATTTTGCTCTGGGCATTCAACATATTTTGCAGGACTATTTTCTAGCTAAAGGCTGTACATGGAGTTTTGTGCCGGTTGCGTCTGGGATCACGATCGACCTGATGGTTTGTGTCAACCCCTTTGGCTGGTCATCGCGGTTCAATGCTCGTCGGGAAAATCCGGTGAATCGACGGCTTGGGACGATTATCATAAATGATACGGCCGCTGAGAATGTAATACGTCAGCATGAGCCCGCACGATTAGGTCGCAAGGAACGGCCTGATGCCGTGGTGCGTTTGGTCGAGGAGATGTTTGAGCAGGCAAGTCAGTCGTCTTTGACAGACAATACGGTAAGTGTGTGTCGGCATTTGCATTTGACCCCGCGCGAGCGCGACGTTCTGCAAGGGATCTCACAGGAATTAACACCTGACGAGATCGCGAGTAAACTTTCGCTTAGCGTCAAGACCGTCAGCACCCATAAACTCACGGCGATGCGCAAGCTCGGTTTCAAGCGTAATGGCGAATTATATTACTGGCTGCGGCAAGGTGGCCTGTGGCAGGGAAATAGCCTGCAATAAACCAATTACAGGCGCTGGTATGGCAACCTCCGTAGCCAGCGGTTGGAGAGCGGAGCCTTTTGTTGAGCCCTATGGCACCAAGGTGATTATCGGGTTCGATAATTCCTAATTATGCCGACTTGTTTGCGCCGTATTGTTTTTTCTCAATGCTTACGACACTATCTCAGGCAAAATTCTCTCGGGATGAGAGTGACCACTGGAGATAAGTAAGAATAACGATGAAAAAACTTATAATAGCCGCGGTGGTCTCAACCATCGCTGGTACCAGCCAGTTCGCACTGGCCTCTTCCGATGAAACTGGCTGCCGCTGGAGCGATTATTGCGCAATGAGTGGTGTGCCCTACCTGGCCGCCGATAATGACACCCGCGTCAATCTGCTGATGCTGGCAGCGGGAATGCGCAATCTACCCGTAGCACTATCGTCGTTGTCGCAGGATATTAGCCGCAGCAGAGGATACACGTTTGGCGTGTTCCCTGGGGAAACCGCGCCTGCAACCGATCAGCCCACCGCACCAGGCCAAACGGCACCACAGGACGATCCTCTTGATGCGCTAGCATTAAGCCTGGGCATTAAACCGTCGGGGTTAACCGGTTTTTCAGCCGAATATGAAGGCCGCTGGATCTCTAATAATCCGCTGTCACTCAGCCAATTTTTCCAGACCCTGCTGGCAGACCAACAGCTAGATCATGCCGAACGCGATTTACTGGCGTTGCGCCGGGCCAAAATTTATCGGGGTGAAGCGCAGCCGGAGCAATTTTTACCGTTGATGGCAAACTATGCCGCAGGTTCCCATGCGGCGGCGTTCAGAGATTATCTCACCAGTGCGGAACAATTTTATCAGGGGCAGTTTACCGATGCGGATACCGGTTTCCAACGGCTTAAAGAGTCAGATCAGCCATGGGTAGCAGAAACCGCCGCTTATATGCTGTTCCGCGTGGCCTTGAACCAGATCACTGAAAATGCCACGGATCAGTACGGCATGTTCGATCCGCAGCGGGCCGATAAAGAGGCGGGCGCCCTGGCATTGCAACGTGCGCAGGCCTATCTGGCCGCTTATCCCAAAGGCGAATATGTGGCTTCCGTGCAGGGACTGCAGCGCCGGGTGAATTGGTATCTGTCCGACTGGCCGCGTTTGGCACAGCTGTATGAAAGCGAGATCACCGCCGCCACTGATATCAATACGCTTGGCGCGATGATTGATGAAGGGGACCAAATTCTGCTGAGCCGCAACATTCCGTATGACAGTGCAGAGCCACCTTTTGTCAGCAGTGCCGATGCCCCGTTGTTGACCTTCACCCAAACCATGAAGTGGCTGCGCAAATACAATCTCGATAACCCGTCGATGCCGAAAGTGACCGATGAGATGCTGCAGGGGTACAAACCGATGTTTGTTGCCGCCAATCAGTTGCCGCTCTGGGAATATATGCATAATGCCTGGCTGTTCTATCAGCAAAAGGATTATGCCGCGGTCACCAAGGCGATCCAGCCAGCGGCACAGCTGGCAGCAAACGATCTCATCGCGTTCAGCCAGCAACTCCTTTACGGCGATGCCCTGGTGATGCAGGAAAACTGGCAGGGTGCAGAAGCCCATTGGCGTCATCTGCTTGGTATGAAACTTGCCCCTTATCAGCAACAGTATCTGCAACTGATGTTGGCCACCGCCTTGGTGCAGGAAAATAAAACCGCGGCTATTTTTGCCCCAGACAGCCCAATCAATAACCTGCGTTACCGCTCAGTGGTGCTCAAAAGCCTGGCCAATAAAGCGTTGTTGCAACAGCAGGCCGCTGGCGCGCCTAACGATGAAGAAAAGACCATCGCACTGCATACGCTGTTGTTCAAGGATTTGATGGTGGGCGACTATCAGGGGTTTATTGACGACAGCCAACTGAAAAAACACATCAAACAGACGCCTGAGCCGCAGGTATTTGGTGATGTCGCACTCAGCGTTTTCGATTGGGATGGCAGTCGGACCGAGCCTGGCTATTTCTGTGCTTCTTTGGACGCTAACGTTGCCGTGTTGGCGAAGAACAAGAGCGATCCACATGCCATGAACTGCGTGGCTGAGTTCTTGCGTACCACCTTTGCCGATATCAGCACTGAAGCGGAAATGGGGGGCAATGAACAGTTGGATGACTTGGCTGGGGCCGAACTGAGTAAAGATAAAGCGCATGGCAGATTAAAATATTATCAGCAAGTGATCGCCGATCCCAAGGCCGAACCGGAAGATAAAACCTATGCGCTGTACCGGGCGGTGATGTGTTTCTCTCCTTCCGGCTACAACAGCTGCGATCGGCAGGAGATCTCGCAAAAAACTCGCCAACGCTGGTTTAACCTTTTGAAGAGCCAGTATAAAGGTAACCAATGGGAACAAAAGCTCAAATACTATTGGTGATGCGTTTTTTGCTGCTGCTGTGGTTGCCGATCTTTGCAACCGCCGCAGCGGCGGATAACGCAGCTGGCCGATATGTGAATGCGCATGATTACCGCGCATTCTGGCTTTGGTCCGGCGTTTGGCCGCAGCCTGCGTTGCAGCAGGCCGATCTGCTCTATCTCCATCAGGATGAAATCGTGAACGGCCGCCAGGGCGCTCGTTTTCTGAAGTTGGGGTTGCCGTTGAGCAAGCTCCAGGCACCCGCCATCTGGATCACCGTACGTGTCGCAACCCTGGATATGTCTGACGAGGTATTGGCCTCGGCGGTGCACATGCCTGCCCGTTGGGCTGCGGCAGGCAATCGGGTGGTAGGGCTACAGATCGACTTTGATGCGGCAACCTATCAACTGGATAAGTACTCGGAGTTTCTCGACAAGCTGCGCGGTCGGTTACCCAAAGAATATGCTTTGGGAGTGACTGGCCTGCTCGATTGGGCAAAGACCGGCAACGTCAGCCAGTTGAATGCGTTGCCAATCGATGAGTTAGTGATCCAAACCTATCAGGGGCGGCGCACGGTCACGGAATATGAACGCTATCTCCCCGCGCTGCTTAAGCTGCAAATTCCCTTCAAAATCGGTCTGGTGCAGCAGGGTGACTGGAACTCCGAGTGGCAACGGCGGCTGGCCACATCGCCTTATTATCGCGGTGAGGTGGTTTTTTTGTTGAATACCATTAGGAAAACGTCCTTAGGAGATAACAATGATTAACTTTACGGCCAGTCAGGCCAAAACCCAGTTTAAACAAATGATGGCTACAGCCCAGCGTGAACCAGTTTGTATCACCCAAAACGGTAAACCCTCCGTAGTGGTCATGCCTGTTGAGGACTACAATGCGTTTGCAGAGTTTAAGCTACAAAACCTGTGCGCCAAGCTTGAGCACTCTATTAATCAAGCCAAACTAGGACGGTTACATGATGGGGAGTTGGTATTTGACGAACTGATAAACGATATATGATGGGTTAGTAGCCTACTTCAATCGACCATTATATTTGAGGCGCTGCATGCAGTACCCATCCAAACCCCGTTCCAGCCTTTAACCCCACCACTAAACACTGACTAAACAGCCGGGGATTTTACCCGTGTTTAGTAATGCCATGGCGCTGGGCTTGATAGCTTTCACAAAAGCATCACGCAACTGCGGCACGGCCAGTAAAGTCGCTTGATTGAGTGATATCTCCGCTATAAATTGATCTGCATCGTTTCACTAAAACGATACAGATAATGCCAGGTCACATATTTAATATGTTGATTATACAGTTATTTAATGGCATTCCGTGCGTAAGTTAACCAATTAACGTCAGCACCGGAGGGGGAGCGAAAACATGGTCAATATTCGTGATGTCGCACATCTCGCCGGTGTTTCCGTGAGCAGCGTTTCCAACGTGTTAAATGGGCGCAGCAATCAAATGCGCCCGGAAACCCGACTGCGTATCGAACAGGCGATGCGCGAATTGAACTATCAGCCCAACAGAGTGGCGCAGCAGTTGAAAACCGGGCATGCCCGGATGATCGGTCTGCTGGTTCCCTCGATCGTCAATCCCAGCTTTTCTGCCCTGGCTCGCGAGGTTGACCTGGCGGCTAAAGAACACCGCTATCGGGTGTTGTTGGGCAACACCTATCGGCAAGAAGATGAAGAGCGCACCTTTATCGAAGATATGTTCGCCCATGGGGTGCGCGGCATTATCGTTGCGGCGAGTGATATCCGTAAGACCCATTTTGCACAGGCTGCCGAAATGGGAATGATGATCGTCAACTACGATAACCGCATGGCGGGGAGCTTCACCGCTGATGCCCGGTTATTCGACAGCGTCTCAATGGACAACGTAGAGGCCGGGCGATTGGCGGCTCAACACCTGATCGAACGCGGTTGCCGCAATATCGTCTTTGCCACCGAGGCCAGCCTGACCATGAGCCGCAGCCATAAGATTGAAGGATTTCTCACCGTGGTGCGTAATCATCGGCTGCCCGCTCAGCAACGGGTAATAGAAGGCAAAGCTAGCGGAGAGTATGGCGATACCGAGATGGCCGAACTGGGTTGTACCCTGGCCGCTCAGGTACTTGCTCTTTCTCCGCGCCCAGATGGCGTAGTGGCTATCAACGATGCTCTGGGGATCGGCCTGCTGGCAGGGCTGCGGGAGGCTGGAGTGGCGGTGCCTGGTGAGATATCGGTAGTGGGTATCGACAATATTCCGCTCTCGGGGCTGGTGTGGCCAGCGCTGACCTCCGTCATGCCACCGCTTGCCGAGATGGCTCAGGTGATGGTCGAGCGCTTATTGCAACGCGTAGGGGATCCTACATTAGTCCCCGAAGAGTTTATTTTCCCGCCGACGTTAGTCAGCCGCCAGTCGGTAATAACCATTACGCCATAACGCGAATAGCGTAACGAGAACGATTAAATAGCATTACTTATTATCAGGTAAATATACCTGTATCCATCAGGCATGCCTGTAGCAGATTATTATTCCGATTAACAACATTGGAAGTATTCTATTATGCAAAAAAGAACGCCTCAGGAAATTGAACGCAGTGCCATCAGGAAAATGACGCTGAATATTGTCCCATTAATGATCTTATTATACTTTCTGGCTTTTTTGGATCGTAATAATATGGCCTATGCGGCAATTGCTCTGGAAGATAGCCTGGGGTTAACCGCCTCGGCCTTTGGCTTTGCCTCTGGGATATTCTTTATCGGCTATTTTATGTTTGAGATCCCCAGTAATGCGGGAACCATCAAGTTCGGCCCACGTATCTGGTTTGCCAGGATCCTTATCACCTGGGGGATATTTGCCGTGCTGATGGGGTTTGTCCGCACGCCGATGGAGCTGTATATCTGTAGGTTTATGCTGGGAGTCTGTGAGGCGGGATTTTTCCCCTCGGTCGTCTATTACTTCACGGTATTTTTCCCGGAGAAGTACCGTACCAAGATCCTCGGCATGTTTATCATCGTACAGCCGTTGTCGAACGCTATTGGCTCACCGATTTCCGGGCTGATCCTTAACATTGAACATGGCTGGTTTGGCCTGGAACCCTGGCAGTGGCTGTTTATCCTCGAAGGTGTTCCGCCGGTGATTATTGGCCTGCTTATTCCTTTTATTATCAAGAACTCACCGAAGGATGTGGGCTATCTCGATGTGGAAGAGAAAGCCTGGCTAATGGACAATGCCACCCGCAGCAAATCGGGTTCCAAGGTCAAGCTGTCTGATTTCGTGCAGGGGATAAAAAATAAAAAGTATCTGTTATACGCCATGTTGAATTTTGGCATGGTGTGTGGGATCTACGGCTTTGGGATGTGGCTGCCCTCCATCATCACAGCTATCTCCGGGGATGATATTTTCCACGTGAGCCTGATTGCCTTTATTCCCTACGGATTGGCCGCCTTGCTGGTTTATCCGTGGAGCCTGTGGGCCAGTAAAAGCAAAAAAATCGGCGTGTTTGCCGGCATCAGCATGATTGTCGCCGCCTTTGGCCTGATAGGTGCCGTGGTATTCTTTAACTACAACGTATTTGTCGCGCTGATGTTCCTGAGTGTTGCTGCGATAGGTATCTATACCTCGGTTCCTTCATTCCTTTCCATGCCCGCCAATATTTCAACCGGGGCGGCGGCAGCGGCCGGACTTGCGGTGGTGAGCTGTATCGGCAATATCGGAGGTTTTGTCGCGCCTTACGTGGTCGGGTTATTAAAGGACGTCACTAACAGTAATACTCTGGGGCTGGTTTTCCTGTCGCTGTGTTTATTGGTTACCGGATTGATCTGCATTTTTTACTGCGCCAAACAGCGTGAAGGCGTTATTCGCTCATAACTGGTTTTATCTAGAAATAATCGAGAGGCAATAAAATGGGAAATCTAACGGGTAAGAAAGTGTTTATTACCGGGGCCGAGCAGGGGATTGGCAAAGCTACCGCAGAGCAGTTGATTAACGCCGGGTGCGACATCTACATCCACTATTTCAGCGGTGAAGAGGGGCCAAAGGAACTGGCTGACTTAGCCCATTCGCGCGGTCAACGCGCCGCCTATGGTTATGCAGATTTAACCGATACCGCAGATACCCAGCGATGCGTCTCTGCCGCCGCCGAGTTTTTGGGGGGGATAGACATACTGATCAATAACGTGGGCGGCATTATCGCCCGTAAATGGTTAGGCGAGATCGACCGTCAATTCTGGCAGACGGTGATTGATGTCAATATGACGACCATACTGAACGTCACGCAAAGCGCGCTACCTTACTTAAAAAGCGCCAAGGACGGAGCCAGCATCGTCAATCTGGCCTCACTGGCTGGTCGTTCCGGCGGGCATTCTGGTTCACTGGTTTACTCCATGGCCAAAGGGGCGGTATTAACCTGGACCCGCTCCCTGGCGGCGGAACTGGGAGAACATGGCATCAGGGTCAACGCCGTAGCGCCGGGGCTTATTCTTGGCACTCGCTTCCATAACCTGCATACCAGTAAAGAATCTGCCGATGAAACCATCCACGGCATTCCCCTTGGCCGCGCGGGGAGCCCGGAGGACGTTGCTCGGGTGATTAAATTCCTCGCCTCGGAATATGACGGCTTCGTCTCTGGCGCCACCATTGATATTAACGGCGGCATTTACCGTATGTGAGCCTACCCAGCCGCTGATAAACCGCATCAGATTCATTACATAGGGGCGCTGCACATGCTGCGCCCACCTGTCTTCCCTACTGGAAAGCACTATGATCAAGGCCGACATTATTCATCCGCAACTGTTGTGCGCCCTGGCGCTGTGCGGGCATAAAACCCAGATCCTCATCGCCGATGGTAACTATTCGTTCGTCACCAACTCGTCGAAAGAGGCCACCATTGTCTATCTGAACCTGGCCCCAGGAATGATCGCCAGCAGCGTGATATTAGATAAAGTGCTCAAGCACATTAACGTGGAACACGCCTCAATGATGGCCTGGCCGCAGGACTTCACTAACACCATCGCTACCGAATATCAGCAACTGCTGCCTGACGGTTGCCCCATCGATTACCTCAACCGCGAGGCTTTCTATCATGCGGCAAAATCACAGGAGACATTACTGGTGATCGCTAGCGGTGAGATGCGGCGCTTTGCCAACCTGCTGCTGACGGTGGCACCGGTTTCTCTGGCTGATTGAATGCGGGTTATCTTTGCGGGAGGGGCCTCTGTTGGCTACTGACAGAAACTGTCAACAGTGCAGGTTACTCTTGGTTTTTGTGGGTAGGAAAATCCTGAAAATTGCCCCTGATACTGACAAGGACACTCCGATGATACGTGCTATTACCCTCCTGACTGAAAACTTTTCCGATTGGGAAACCGCGTTGATCAATTCGACGGGGCGTGGGTACTACGGTTTTGACTGCCGTTTTGCCACTCCTGGCGCAGCCCAGGTCATCTCTTCAGGTGGCATGCTGGTTACCCCCCATCTGGCAATAGAAGCCATTCAGCCTGATGAAGTCGATCTGCTGATTGTCTGCGGGGGCACTATCTGGCAAACCGCACAGGCACCGGATATCACCGCCTTGGTTGCTGCGGCTTATCAAAGTCACGCTATCGTCGCGGGGATTTGCGATGGCACTCGCGTTTTAGCGCAGGCGGGCGTGCTTGATGAGGTACGCCATACTTCCAATTCGGCAGAAAACCTGTTGAGCCTGAACTATGGCGGTGCGCAACACTATCAGGATGTGCCTTATGCCATCGCCGATCGCCGCGTTATCACGGCACCAGGTACCGCACCGGTCAGCTTTATGGCCGCAATCTTGCGTACTCTGGGTCTGGGGGATGAAAACCTCAATGCCTATCTTGCGATGCATGCTGCGGAGCACCGCAAGCCAGGCTAGTCCACTGTTATAAATAGCTTCCGAGAATCCCCTCACGTTGAGACCGGCTCTCTCTGGACGAGGGGGTCTGGTTGTTTGTGCGCAGACAAGGCCGCATAAGGGCGGTCTTTTCTCTGCCGTACCACTAACTGTGCCGGAGAGATGAGAGTGGTTTCTGCGGGCACCTTTGGTTGCAGTGGCAAACGTGGCAGATTGATTGACGACCGTTCGTTCAGATAGTGTCCTCCCCCCTGCAGCAGCCATTGATACAGCTCCTGATTGCATCTGAAATTGAGTTTGCGCATGGCGTTCTGCTTATGGGCATTGGCGGTTTTATTGCTGATTTGCAAATAGTTGCCGGTATCCTGCCCGTTCATTCCCATGTGTATACAGCGCAACACCTCCTCTTCCCGCGACGTCAAAGGAGACATACATGTGCAATCGTGGCTTGATGCTGTTGGCGATGCGAAGGGCGAAAACAGCACGCTATCCAACCGCTCGTATAATGAGGATAACGGCTGGTGGCGGTACAGCGCCCTGGTATGGCATTGTTCGCAATGCACTCTTGGCTTGAGCTGGTTTTTGTTGCGCCCCTGCTCAGTGATAAAGAATACCATCGGATGATTTTTCCGCTGATGCAAGCGGTAATGCCATGGGTAGCTAGTGACCAGATCGCCCAGGAAAATGATGTCGATATCGCTGCCAACCTGTGTTTCCTCAAGCAGACGGATGTCCTGCTGATGGGCCTGAAAATAGGCTTGCAGCCCCAGGCCCAGACCATAGGTAAAATAACGGTCAGCATCGATTATCATGATGGACAGAGGTTGTTTCATGGCATGAGTTCCTTTCAACCGGCGTGTCTGCCTTACGTGAAACACCATGGCAGACACGGGATAGATAAATGTCAGTAGAAAAAAATCAAACACAAGTCAGAAGGGGGAGGCGTATTTAGCCTTCCGCCGCAACGGGCTGCGCTTCCCTTTTTTCATGATGTTTAGGTGATGGCGAGGGTTCAGCAATATACCAGCGTAAACTGTTATTGACAGCGCCAGAGGTAACATAAGCTTTTTTGTTTTCAACTAATCGCAGCAGATAGTAACGAGCAAGGTATATTGTTGTCTCGGAGTATTCTGCGATTTCCCGTGTCTTGGGCCATTGAACCTGCGGGGGAACGCCTGTGTGATGAATGTCGCGCTTGCAAAGGGTTTGTAGAGCAATAAAAACATTATTTAGCTGCTTTTCACTTTCTTTATTGGTGCGATAAGACATGTCACTACCTCCTTTTAATGCGTCTTGATGGGTGCTATTCGAAATGGAATAATCCTATGCTGCTGGCTTTTGTTGCTAACTTTTCTAGGTGATCACAGGGGAATACTGTCAGAATCATAACCCCCATTTCTTCCTTATGAGGCGTCAGTTTACCATTCTAAGCTATCATGGACTATTGTTTCGTGAAAACCAAATTTACGATCAATGAGTTCGCAAATATCGCATTTTGCAGCATAAAATACTAAGTAATTCGTTTTTGCGACCGGACTCGTCGCAATAAGAATATTCTTGCATATAAATAAGGTTTTTATGGCGAAATTGCTATGTTTGGAAAACAACACTTTCAAAATTTAGAGGTATTTGCAATAATTTTTTGGCGACAGGAGATGAGGTTGTCCGATGGAATGGTGTGAGAATTTTCCTATCATAAATACCCTGATCAATGATTAAATTGGTGTGTGGCTGCTTTATGGTTGAAATTCTATCTATTCAAAGGTGTCGCATAAAGTTGTATTTTAATAATTCGCTTTATTCATCGGATGAAGCGCCGGAAGAGACTTGTCTTTTCTGGTGAGCTATCCCCTTCGCAAATAAAGGGGAAGGAAAAGGATGCCTTCTTTTATACCAAATGAAAGGATGCTGCCGGGTATATCCATTACCGCCAAATAAAACAGCGTTGTTCTGATAGGCACCGTTTTAATTGTGTCGGGCTAGGTATGTCTGGATTTCTCGTTAAATTAACGTTTTAAGGATAAAGAAAACATGAAACTGACTAACATTGCGCTGGCTACGGTTCTGTCTCTGGGTATGGTCTCTCTGGCAAATGCTGATGCGGGTTCGGGCAAGGTAAATTTCGAAGGTAAAATCATTGATGCACCTTGCTCTATCGCTCCAGAAAGCCTGGATCAGACCAAGAGCTTTGGCCAGGTGGCGAATGTGGCTCTGGTGAACGGCGGTAAATCCAGCGTTCTGAACTTCGATATCAAACTGCAAGGTTGCGATATCTCTAGCAAGAACAAGGTACAGGTCACCTTCGCTGGTCCAAATGGCGGCGCAACTGGCACCACCAACACCTTGCTGGCTATCACTGGCGTGGCAAAAGGTGCAAGCATCGCGATGTTTGATGGTTCTAATCAACCTATCACCCTGGGTACTGCGACTACCGTCCAGAACCTGATTGCGGGTAACAACACTCTGAGCTTCTCCGCTTATCTGCAGGGGCATGCCGGTACTACGTTGGCGGATATCGAGGAAGGTGACTTCACCTCGACCACTAACTTTACCCTGGCATACAACTAATAGTCGGTGTGACTGCATGCGGTTTCCGCATGCAGTTTTTGCTGTTCTTGTTGATTACGGGAGCCAGGGATGTCGGTGAATAGTTTTACGGCTACCTCGTTGTTTTTACTGGTGGGTGCGATGACTGCACTGCCGGTTTGGGGGGGCAGCCAGCTCAGCATGAACGGGGCGATAGTGGCCACCGCCTGCGATATTGACACCACCAGCCGAGACCAGACCGTTGATATGGGCACGCTGCCCTTTGATCGGATTGTGAATGATAGTCAGGCATTGTCGCGGCCATTCAGTATCCGGCTGGTGAACTGCACGCTTAAGCACAGCAACAATAACATTCTGGGCAAGCAGCACTTTCGCGTCACGTTTGACGGCCGCAATGTGGATGGGCACTTCGGTGTTGAGGGGGAGGCACGCGGCGTAGCGCTGGTGCTGAACGATGCGTTGGGGAATGAGGCCGTTCCAGGTAAGGCGTTGCCGCCGCAGACGCCGGTGTTGCAGGGCAAAGAAATGCTGCTGAATTACAGCGCACGCATGGTTGCCAACAACCAGCCGTTGCAGACGGGCACCTATAGCGCTCAGGTGCGCTACCAGCTGGAATATCACTGAGCTGCAGGCTGACATGATAACGGATAGTCAGCACGCCTAGACAGATTTACTTCTCCGGCAGGGTATTCCCTTTAATAACAACCATAACGCCCGGGAAAGTTTTAACGCATAAAGGTCAATGGATGATGAGCACCCCACTTGTAGGAGTACAGGTTCCGCGCACCCGCTTGTTGCCGCTGTTGATTGCGCTGGCACTGGTGAATGGCCAGGTTTCTGCCGCCAAACCTATCGAATTCAATACCGACGTGCTCGACGTTCAGGAGCGCGGCAATATCGATTTGGGACGTTTTTCCCGCAGTGGTTACGTGATGCCGGGTGAATACAGCCTGCTGATTAACGTCAACCAGCAAGAACTGCCTGAACAGACGATCCCATTTTATCCCACGGACAAAGATCCAAACGTGACCGAAGCCTGTTTGTCTGCCGCTCTGGTGGAACAAATGGGGCTGAAAGAGGAATTTACCCGCGATCTGGCCTGGTGGCATAACGGGCAATGCCTGATGATCGGTAGCCTCGAGGGGATGACGGCGCGTCCCGAGCTGGGCAGCAACACACTCTATCTCAGCGTTCCGCAGGCTTACCTGGAATACAGTTCTCCCGATTGGGATCCTCCCGCACGCTGGGATAACGGTATTCCTGGGCTGCTGCTGGATTACAACCTCAATGCTCAGAGCCAACGTCAGGATCAAAACGACAACGTCGAGAAAGGCTATAACCTGAGCGGCAACGGTGTGGTGGGTGCTAATGCGGGAAGCTGGAGGCTGCGTGCCAGTTGGCAGACGCAGATTGACCATCAAACCGGCTCTGGGCAGTCCAGCCAGCGCAACTTTGAGTGGACACAGTATACCGCTTACCGGGCGATCGCGCGGCTACGTGCCAAATTGACGGTGGGTGAAGACTTCCTCAACTCCGACATTTTCGACAGCTTCCGTTACACCGGGCTAAGCCTGGTAAGCGACGACGCGATGCTGCCGCCGAACCTGCGCGGCTATGCGCCAGAGGTGAGTGGCGTGGCACGCACCAACGCCCGTGTGGTAGTCAGCCAGCAGGGGCGGGTGTTGTATGAATCCCTGGTGCCTGCTGGCCCGTTCCGTATTCAGGATCTGAGCAACGCGGTATCGGGGCAGATGGACGTGCGGATCGAAGAGCAGGACGGCAGCGTACAGGCGTTCACTATCAGCACGGCGAGCATCCCTTATCTGACCCGGCCGGGCATGGTGCGCTACAAGCTGGCGAGCGGGCGGCCAACAGACTGGCGGCACCGTACGCAAGGGCCGCTATTTGGTAGCGGTGAATTCTCTTGGGGCGTCAGCAATGGTTGGTCACTGTTCGGCGGTGGCGTGGTGGCCGGTGACGAGTACAACGCGTTGGCGGTAGGGATTGGCCGCGACCTGATGGCGTTTGGTGCTCTGTCGTTTGACGTGACCCAGTCGCGGGCGAGTTTGCCGCAGGGGGACACGCTAAGCGGGGGATCCTATCGTCTGCGCTATTCGAAGAACTTTGACCAGATTGGTGGCCAGGTGACCTTCGCCGGCTATCGCTTCTCTGAACGTAACTTTATGTCTATGGGGGAATTCCTGGAGATACGTAACCTCGGAACCCGCAGCCAGAGCAGCAAAGAGATGTACACGGTGTCCTACAGCCAGCAATTCCGCGATATAGGACTGACGGCCAACCTGAACTATGACCACCAGACCTATTGGGATCGGGACGCCAACGATCGCTACAGCCTGTCACTGATGCGCTACATGGATATTGGCCGCTTCAAGAACCTCAGCCTGTCGATGACTGGCTACCGTAACCAGTACAACGGGCAGAATGACGACGGGGTGTTCCTGTCACTGTCGCTGCCGTGGGGTAACAGCGGTTCGATGAGCTACAGCGGCACGCTGGATCGCAATGACAACACCCACCGGGTCAGCTACTCAGACCGGGTCGGGGATCGTGGCAGCTATCAGGTGAGCACTGGCTTTACTCGCAAAGGGCCATTGGCCAGTGGTTTCTATAGTCACGAGGCGGATTGGGCGCAGATTAACGCCACCGCCAGTGCTCAATCCGGGAGCTACAGCACGGTGGGGTTGGCATTGCAGGGCGGGGTAACGGCGACTGCGGAAGGTGCAGCAATGCACCGGGTCGCTATTCCGGGCGGTACCCGTTTGCTGGTCGACACCGACGGTGTAGCCAATATCCCAATCCGTAACTACGGTGCCCCAGTGCGCACCAACCGCTACGGCAAAGCCGTAGTGGCTGACATGAACAGCTATTACCGCAACCGGGTGAATATCGATCTGGATAAGCTGCCGGATAACGCCGAAGCGATGAAGTCGGTGGTGCAGGCCACGCTGACGGAAGGCGCGATAGGCTATCGCCGGTTTGACGTGATAGCGGGTGAGAAGGCCATGGCGGTGATCCGTCTGGCAGATGGCACGATGCCGCCGTTTGGGGCAACGGTGCAGAACCTGAAAAAACGCGATGTGGGGATCGTCAGCGACGCCGGCAGCGTATACCTGAGTGGTATTGAGCGCGGTGAAACGATGACGGTTCACTGGGATGAACAGGCGCAGTGTGAACTGACATTACCGGCGGTATTGCCGGCGAACGGCATGGCTGAACTCTTGCTGCCTTGCCGGGCGATAACCGCGAAAAAAGACTCCACAGACCTGGCCGCAATACAGAAAAAGGCTGAGACAATACAATGAGATACGAAATGACGAAAACCAATACGGGGATGGCGCTGGTCGCCGCAACCTTACTGTGCGCGCTGACCACGCAGGCCCAGGCGGCGATCGCGCTAGATCGTACTAGGATCATCTTTCCTGGCGGCGATAAGTCGGTCAGCCTGAGCGTCAACAATGACAACCCGCAATTGCCCTATCTGGCTCAGGGCTGGATAGAAGACACCAAGGGCAACAAGGTGACCAGTCCGTTAACGGTACTGCCACCGGTACAGCGCATCGAACCGGGTGCCAAGAGCCAGGTGAAGGTACAGGCGTTACCGGTATTGAGTCAACTGCCACAGGATCGGGAAACGTTGTTCTACTTCAACCTGCGTGAAATCCCGCCGAAGAGTGACAAGGCTAACACCTTGCAACTGGCGTTGCAGACGCGCATCAAACTGTTCTATCGGCCAAAAGCGCTGGTGAAAACGGTCACCGAGATGGCGACGCCGTGGCAGGACCAACTGACGTTGACCAAGCAGGGCGACAAGTATGTGGTGAACAACCCGACGCCGTACTACGTGACGCTGGTGGATGCGGGCAGCAGAAAGGGCGTCAGCGCAACGGGTTTTGAGCCGCTGATGCTGGAGCCGAAAAGTAGTGCTCCTTTAGGTATTAGCGCGTCGGTATTAGGGGGATCGCCAGTGCTGACCTACGTCAACGATTATGGCGGCCGCCCAGTGCTGACGTTCCGTTGCGGCGGATCGGACTGCCAGGTGGAACCGGCGAAGAAGAGTTAATTGAAACCGGTCGTGCCAGGTTACAGGGAGAGGGCGCGGGGTCAGGTCTGCAAGGAGAGAACGTATGCAACAATATTATCCTGTTCCTGGCAAACATCGCCGGGGGAGCATGAGATCGAGGGCCTCAGGCTATTGTCTTACCGGGGTGCTATTCAGTGTCTTGCTGACCAGCGTTCCGGTCAGCGCGATGCCGGTGAATATCAGGGGAACCGTTATACTGCCACCGCCCTGTACGATTAATAATAATCAAACCATTTGGGTGGACTTTGGCGATGAGGTGATGACTACCCGGATTGATGGCGTCAACTATAAGCAGACCATTAGCTATAGCCTGAGTTGTGACATCCAGAAATCCAACGATCTGAAAATGAGGATTCAGGGGGGCCCGGCGGGCTTTGGAACCGGATTATTGGGCACCAATAAAGGTGATTTGGGTATCGCTTTGTACTATGGGACGCAACGGTTGAATATCAATACCTGGTTTAACTACACCTATCCCAATCAACCGGTGCTGTATGCGGTGCCGGTCAAGCGTAGCGGGGCCACCTTGACGGGGGGCGAGTTTACCGCCTCCGCCACGTTATTAATTGATTACCAGTAAGGGAGCACAAGACATGCGAATTCTACTGTTATCCCTACTGACCGCGGGTATAAGTGGCTTGTTATCAACCGCATTTGCCGCAGGGGGCGATATGAGGTTTCGAGGAACGCTGCTCGAACCACCGCCTTGTAGCATTAATAGCGGTAATAATATCATCGTTGATTTTGGCCTTAAGGTGGGTGTCAAAAAAGTGGATGGCGTTAACTATATGCAGAACATTAATTATGATCTGGTTTGTGAGCCAAATACCCATGGTTGGGCGTTAAAATTGAAGCTTACGGGGAACCCCGTTTCTTTTGATAACGCCGCGGTGCGAACCAATATTAACGGGCTGGGGATTAAAATCCTGCGTGACGGTCAACCCTTTGTTATTGGCAGTGAAATAACCATCACGCCGACCAGTAAACCCCAGCTTAAAGCCGTACCGGTGCAGCAGGTGGGCATAACCCTAACGGAAGGCGCGTTTGAAGCAATGGCAACGCTGCAGGCTGATTATCAATAACAGGGAGATATATCATGCGATTTTCGGCACTGTTACTATCCCTGACTGTAGGGTTTTGCGGTTTATCCAGCGTATCACTGGCGCTTGATAACGTACGCTTTAGAGGCGCTTTGGTGGCTGACCCTTGCACATTGCGAGTCACGGATGAGAATATCAATATCGATTTTGGTTCCATCGTTGAGAAATACCTTTATATCAACACCCGTACGCTAGGGGTGCCGTTGGTATTACATCTCGATGATTGCGATCTTAGCCTGGGAAATATGGTGAAGCTGACCTTTTCCGGTACGGAAAATAGCAGATTGAACGGTCTGTTGGCGATATCCGGGGCGAGCCAGACCAGCGGTATTGGCATAGGTATTGAAACGCAGCAGGGAAATAAGGTCGCGATCAATACCGGTCGCTATAACCAAGGGCTGATCGCGGGCAATAATACCATTAGCCTGCGGACCTATGTGCAGGGTGAACCCGATGCGATTAGCCAAAAAACCATTAACCCTGGCGACTTTACCGCCAGCGCGACGTTTTTATTGGAATACGAGTAGCCCGTAATACGGCTTACCCTGAAATCGATGGCGCGACTAATAAGTCCGCGGTAGATAAGGGATGATCACAGGGGTAGTTATGCAAGCCATTAAAGCGATACTTTTTGCTGTCACGTTGCTGACAACGTATAGCGCCAATAGCGCGATTTATTCTTATATTACCCGTAGTGAGGGGACACCCGAGAACGCCAAATATTGGTGGACGATTGAATACTGGGATACCGTCGATGCTACACCCAATCCGTGTTATGGCTGGGGGCAATGTACGGTATTTATTGGCCACCGGCACAGTGATGCTGGTGAGGCGGGCCCTGGTGTTTCAGATGGTGGCGAATACCTTGACGGTATCCAGAATTTGCGCACGGTAGGCGACGTAGGGGCGGCTTTTCAGCGTAAGTATTCGCTACCACGCAGTGGAACTCAGAATCACGTTGGCCCAGCGGTGACGCAGGAATGTGTAGGGATGTACTATAAAACGACAGCTGGAACCTCCAGTGCCGGTGGCAGCACCATGATGCCCAGTAGCCTATGCGGGATTGTACCGCCGCCGGTGGGTAAATGTGAATTTACCGAAACCAGCGTTGAACTGACCCACGGCCAAGTCCAACTGCGGGATATCGAAGGGCATCAGGCGAGGCAAACTGGTTATATCCGTTGCACGCAAACAATGGACGTTGTGGTCTACGCTGCGGGAGCGGGCGGAAATGGGATGGTCAACCTCAGAAGCGACGGTAGCCTGAAAAGCCGCCTGACCATTGGCGGGGTGAACGGCGCTACCGGGCTTAGAATACGTGCTTTGGCAGCGACCAAGATGCCAGTGGAGTTTGTATCTACGCTGACTAAAGTGGGGACTGTGGAGGCCGGTGATTTCTTCGGGTCGGCTACCGCTATTCTGACTATGCCATAGTGACTGATATCGGGCGCGGCATGCGGCTGCTTCAACCGCATGCTGCGCCTGTTTAATCCGATCATCAGGTTTTTCTCACCGTAAGCTCCAGCGCCACGTCAATTGGCGTCATATTTTTAACCGACTGTGCTTCTATGACCTGGATCTTCTGCAGGTCAAAAATCTCCTTTTTTGTCTCTCAATCAAGAGCGGGTGCCGGATAATTTGAAAAACGGGATTCAGCTCACTCTTATTCACCCTGTAAAGGGGCTTTCATCTCAACTCAAATGCTTGGTTGAGGTCTGCATCGCGTTGGCATCAATGGTGCCAATAGATAACCCTATTAATAATTATCCTGAATACATCAATTGATAACCAATCATATTGTCTTATGTTTAAGTAAGATGCTTCTTGTTTTGTTTTAAGTAATAACTTAGATATTAAGAATATATGACGGTGAATACAGGATTATTTGCCTGTTTGAGAGAAAATTCCATTTGAACTATCAGAAAGATTAATCAATAATGGTTGCCATTCAAAATTTGGTAATGGCTCCAATTGGTTGAACTTGCTGTATAATGCTCGTTTTTGAGGTTCTCTCATGGCCAGCGTTAATGTTCATTGTCCCCGTTGTCAGTCTGCTCAGATTTACCGGCATGGGCAGAACCCTAAAGGCCGTGACAGATTTCGCTGCCGTGACTGCCACCGCGTGTTTCTCCTAACTTACACCTACGAAGCCCGTAAGCCGGGTGTCAAAGAGCAGATCACCGAAATGGCGTTCAACGGTGCCGGTGTTCGCGATACCGCAAGGACGCTGAAAATCGGCATTAACACCGTCATTCGCACTTTAAAAAACTCGCGCCGCGACGAATAACATCCTCTCCAGTTGCTCATGCTGACGTAGCACTTATCTGCGAACTCGATGAGCAATGGAGCTTTGTCGGCAGTAAAGCCCGGCAGCATTGGCTCTGGTATGCGTACAACACCAAAACAGGCGGAGTCCTGGCCTATACATTTGGCCCCCGCACGGATGAAACCTGCCGTGAGCTGCTGGTTCTACTCACCCCTTTTAATATCGGAATGATAACCAGCGATGACTGGGGTAGTTATCGCCGGGAAGTGCCGAAGGATAAGCATCTGACCGGCAAAATATTCACTCAACGTATTGAGCGTAACAACCTGACACTGCGTACACGCATCAAAAGACTCACTCGCAAAACTATCTGCTTCTCACGCTCTGTTGAGCTGCATGAAAAAGTCATTGGTGCCTTTATTGAGAAATACATGTTCTACTAATTGGAGGCATTACCCAAAATTTCAATCAGTTCTATTATCACTCATGTCAATTTAAACGTATCGGCCCACTACCGATTCGGCACACGATAGGGGGATCAGCGGCTTTGCTATCGGTCCTGCGCCATTGTGTTTTGATAAAAGCCATTCCCGAAGGGGGGGTAAATGGTTTTATTTATAGCTTAAGCATTATAAAACAGAGGTAAGTTATAAGTAATATCAATAATAGGCTCGCTGCACATATTGGCCTTGCTGGAGGGGTATGTATTCACGTGATGGTTTATTTCGATGGCGGCTTTGCGGCTAGAAATTGGCAGGAATAGACGAAATAGTTAGGGAAAAATATCCATATGTTAAAAGGACGAACAAAACGTAAGCTGCTAGGGGGAGGCGCTTTAGTGGCGATTGCCATAGTGGCTTATTGGCATTTCAGCCAACCGCTACCTGCGGAGTTTAAAACGGTTAAGGTTACCCAGCGTGATTTTCAACAGAACGTTTTGGCGACCGGCCAACTGGATGCGGTACGCAAGGTTGATGTGGGGGCTCAGGTCAGCGGACAGCTAGAGAGCCTGAAGGTCGAGATTGGCGATAAGGTGCAAAAAGGCCAACTGCTCGGCGTGATCGATCCCCAACAGGCACGAAACAGCATTCGTGAAGGCGAGGCCACGCTACAGCAACTGCAAGCCCAACTGCAACAGGCACAGGCGGAGCAGCAACTGGCAGAGGTCACCTTGCAGCGTAACCGCGAACTGGCCAAGGTGCAGGCGGTATCGCGCCAGGATCTGGATAAATTGACCACCGAGCTGGCGGTGAAAAAGGCGCAGGTGGCAAACACCCGGGCGCAGATCGCCAAGAATCAGGCCAGCCTGGATACCGCCAAGATCAATCTGGCCTATACCCGCATTGAAGCGCCGATGGACGGTGATGTGGTGCAGATCACCACCTTTCAGGGCCAAACGGTGATTGCCGCGCAGCAGGCACCCAATATTCTGACGCTGGCAGATATGAGCACCATGCTGGTGAAGGCCCAGGTTTCCGAGGCGGACGTCATCCACCTCAAGCCGGGGCTGAAAGCCTGGTTTACCGTGCTGGGCGATCCGAACAAACGCTTTGAGGGCGTGCTGAAAGACATCCAACCAACCCCAGAGAAGGTCAATAACGCTATTTTCTATTACGCGCGTTTCGAAGTGCCAAATCCGCAGGGATTGCTGCGCCTGCAAATGACCGCGCAGGTGCATATCCAACTGGCTGGCGCCAGCGATGCGCTGGTTATTCCGCTGGTAGCGTTAGGGGAGCAGATCGCCGATAACCGTTACCAAGTGGCGGTGCTGCAACAGGGCCAGAAACAGCTGCGGGAGGTAACGATCGGCATGCGTAACAACCTGGATGTGCAAATTGTCAGTGGATTGACAGCCGGTGAAGAGGTGATTGTCAGCCGCGGCGGCGTGGAGGACAGCTGATGGCCGCACTGTTGGAACTGAGTGATATCCGGCGTAGTTATCAATCCGGCGATCAGACCCTGGAGGTATTGAAAAGCGTCAGCCTGCGGATAGAGGCCGGTGAGATGGTGGCGATCATCGGGGCTTCCGGCTCCGGTAAATCGACGCTGATGAACATTCTCGGCTGTCTGGACAAACCCAACAGCGGCATTTACCGCGTGGCCGGGCAGGACGTGGCCACGCTAAATGGCGATGCATTAGCCCAACTGCGGCGCGAGCATTTCGGCTTTATCTTCCAGCGTTATCATCTGCTGCCACATCTGAGTGCGGCGCATAACGTGGAGGTGCCTGCCGTTTACGCTGGGATGAATAACTCGGCACGGCATGCCAGGGCGGCGGCCTTGCTGCAACGCCTTGGGTTAGGGGAACGAATTGCCTATCGGCCAAGCCAGCTGTCCGGTGGGCAGCAGCAGCGTGTCAGCATTGCGCGGGCATTAATGAACGGTGGCCAGGTGATCCTGGCGGATGAGCCAACCGGTGCGCTCGATAGCCACTCGGGTAAAGAGGTAATGACGATCCTCAAGCAGCTATGCGAGCAGGGGCATACCGTGATCATCGTTACCCACGATCCGGCGGTAGCGCAGCAGGCCGAGCGGATTATCGAAATCCACGATGGCGAAATCATTGGTGATTCTCGGCCACAGGGGCAGGGCAAGGCACAGGCCAAATCGTTGGAACTGGCCACACCAGCCCCGTCCTGGCAGCAGATGGCCGACCGTTTCCGGGAGGCGTTGTCGATGGCCTGGTGGGCGATGGCGGCCAACAAGATGCGCACCTTGTTGACCATGCTGGGGATCGTCATCGGCATTGCCTCGGTGATCTCGATCCTGGTGATAGGCGATGCAGTCCAACAGCAGGTGTTGGCTGAGATCAAATCCATCGGTACCAACACCGTGGACGTCTATCCCGGTAAGGATTTTGGTGACGATGATCCAACCCTCCGCCAGGCGTTGAAATATGACGATCTGAGCGCATTGCATGCACAACCTTATATCAGCGCGCTTTCTCCCATGACTCGCAGCAGCATGCGTCTGCGCTTTGGCAATATCGATGTGGCGGCTAATGTGGCGGGCGTCAGCGAGCAGTTTTTCCGGGTGTACGGTATGGAGTTTTCTCAGGGGGCGGCAATTGATGTCCGGCAGGTAGAGTCCCAGACGCAGACGGTGGTGATCGATACCAACACCCAGCGCCGTCTGTTCCCGCAACAAAAAAACGTGCTGGGTGAGGTGATCCTGATAGGCAATATGCCTGCGACCGTGGTGGGGGTGGCGAAGGAAAAGCAAACCATGTTTGGCAGCAGCAAGATGCTCAGCGTCTGGGTGCCTTATACCACGATGGCCAATCGCCTGATGGGCAACGACTACTTCGATTCGATCACCGTGCGTATCCGCGATGGCTATAACAGCCAGGAGGCGGAACAGCAACTGACGCGTCTGTTGACGCTGCGCCACGGCAAGAAAGACTTCTTTACCTACAACATGGATAGCCTGGTGCAAACGGCGGAGAAAACCACCCGTACGCTGCAACTGTTCTTGATCCTGGTGGCGGTGATTTCGTTGGTGGTGGGGGGGATTGGCGTGATGAATATCATGCTGGTCTCGGTCACCGAAAGAACGCGTGAAATCGGCATCCGCATGGCCGTAGGCGCTCGTTCCGGCGACGTCCTGCAACAGTTCCTGATTGAGTCGGTGCTGGTCTGCCTGGTGGGGGGGATTTTAGGGATCGCGCTGTCGTTCAGCATCGGCTTACTGGTGCAGTTGGCGATGCCGGGCTGGCAGATCAACTTCCCGCCGGTGGCTCTGCTGAGTGCGTTCCTGTGTTCCACCGGTATTGGTGTCGTGTTCGGTTATCTGCCTGCGCGCAGCGCTGCGCGGCTCGATCCCATTGACGCATTGGCACGGGAATAATCAGCCAAACCCTAATTTCACCCTGATCCGCGAGCACTGCCGAACCCTCGGCACAATAACGTTCAGGTGATACCTATTGCTGTGAGTCGATACTCACGGTGTTGGCCGTGCTATGACTCAAACCAGCCAAAATATTTATAAATAGAATATCTCAAGGAGTAAAATAATTATGGCGAATAATATGGAAACAACGCTCACCCCTTATCAGACAATTTTTTATTATGAGTGGCTACAAGATCCCGATCGCAGTGATTACAATATTGTGATCGACAATACTATTGTCGGCGAAATAGACAAAAAAAAGTATAACGATAGTTTTGAACAACTGCTTAACGAGCATTTTATTACCCGTCATAACATTGAAGACGGAACTGATGGAGCCTTTTGGGTACCGAGAGAGCCCGTTTTCAATTTAGTCACCTATCACGACACCGCGTTAACTGATGAAGAAATTTATGCGTTAGTCTCTGCCCCCTTTGACTTAAGAAATGGCCCGCTGGTACGGATACATTTGATTTCTCTTGGGGCAGAACGCTACCGTACCTTGTTTATTTTTCACCATATTGTTGTCGATGGCATCAGTACCGAAGAGGTCTGGGACAAGTGGCGTAAACGCTATAATGGCATCGACTATCAGGTGCCATCGCTGCAGGATCAAGGGGTTATGCACCAGCAGCTTTGCCATAATTTCGCCACGCTGCTGCAAGAAAAAGGCGAACAAATGCGTGAGTTCTGGCGCGAGCGTCTGTGCGATCTTGAAGGCGTTGATTTACGCTTTTTACAAACGGGCCGCCAGCTTGCAACCGCGACAACCCGGCGTCAGATCGACGAGTTACTGTTTGGTTTTGATGAAGATATCAGCCGACGTGTAAAGCTGTTACTGCGCAAGTATAAGTTGACCACCTACCTGTTCGGGCAAATGGTCATGGCCCTGCTGTTGCACAAAATGTCAGGGCAAAAAGCCGTTGCGCTCGCTTTCCCGGTAGCGATCTCTGAAGGTAAGGAGCTGCTGTATGGCGCACATATCAATACCTTGGCTATCGATTATCGCTTTGCGGATGATGCGTCGATCCGTAGCGTTATTGCCAGTGTTCATCGTTATTACAAATCATTAAAACAGACAAAAGCCAAATATTTACCTGTCCATGAGATCCTGGCTTGCGGTGATGCCACCGGCGTACTGGATGTTGCTTTTGCCCAAACGTTCCTGCGTGATCATCAGACCCATTTTAGCGGCATCGTCGATGAGTCGGCCAATCACGACTTTCATATTGACCTGGTGAATCAACTGCTGTTTGAACAGGAGACGTTAGCGAATGGTATCAACTATCGCGTCAGGTTTGATCGCAACGTCCTTGATGTCGCATTGGTTGAGAATTTTATTGAGCTCTATCAAGATCTGTTTATTAACATGCTTGATAAGCTGCTTGCGGGTGAAGTAGACACACCAATAAATACCATCACGCTTATTGCGCAGCCGCCACACCACACCCAGCACGTATGCGCTGGCGCTAAAGTCCCTCAACATTCGATTGTCGAACAATTTGAGCGTATGGCCGCGACTTACCCAGCCCGCAACGCCGTTGTCTATGGCAATCAAACGCTGTCCTATCAACAGCTTAATCAACAGGCCAACCGTCTGGCTGATTACCTGAGGTGTGAACTGCGGATCAAGAGCGGCGATTTCGTCGCCCTGTGTCTTGAAAAGTCGGCAGCAATGCCCGTATGTATTCTTGCCGTACTCAAAACGGGGGCCGCCTATGTTCCGCTTAACCCTGGCGAGGCCGGGAACAGATTAAGTTTTATTCTGCAGGATACAAAAGCTAAGGCAATCTTGGGCGATAGCGCCAGTGTAAACTATCTCAATGAGATTGCAGAGCTGCCGCAGGTGCCAATTATTGCCGTTGATAACCCGCAGTTTCAGCGCGATCTGGTTGCTAAGCAGCAGCCAGAGAACCTTGATATCGCCATATATTTGGACCAGTTAGCCTATATTATTTATACCAGCGGCACGACAGGTAAGCCAAAAGGCGTCATGATTGAACACGCGGGATTAATCAATCTGGCGCTGGTTCAGGGCGAAGCGTTTGGTTTGGCACCTGGCGAGGAGTCGGTAAAGCAATGTCTTTGGTATGCCGCCTATGTTTTTGATGCCCATGTCTCTGAGCTCTTTACGGCGATTGCCAATGGCCATGTGATACATATTTTGCCGGAAAACAAGCGCAAGGATTTTGACGCGTTAGCGGAATATATTGCCGATGCTCGCATTGATATTGCCACTATTCCCCCGGCATTATTGGATAAACACTCCCTTTTAGCGCTCTCTACTCTGGTTGTTGCTGGCGAACCTTGTAATCGTGAGATCATGCAACGTTATCGCGCGCAGGGAACAACGGTTATCAATGCCTATGGCCCGACGGAAAGCAGCGTCTGTGCGACGTTGCACTATTACGAAAATGGCGATAGCAACCTCAATATCGGTCTGCCGCTACTGAATCTTGATGTGCATGTTTTAGATCAACACCTGACACCAGTCCCCGTCGGTGTGATCGGCGAGCTTTATATCAGTGGTGTTGGCCTGGCTCGGGGGTATCTGAATGATACGCAGCAGACCGAGCGCGCCTTTATCACCAATCCCTTCCAGAGCGACGAGCAAAAGCAGCGCAATGAAGCGGCACGGCTGTATAAAACCGGCGATCTTGTCCGCCGCTTGGCCGACGGTCACATTGAGTATGTCGGCAGGCGAGACTCCCAGCTGAAGATCCGCGGTTTCAGAATTGAATTAAGCGAAATTGAAATGCAACTGGTGCAAATTCCGCAGATTATCCAATCGGCGGTCATTGCACATAAGCTCCCGACGGGAGCGCTGTCGTTAGTTGCCTACTATGTTGCGGATGTTGCCGTGGGCAAAGAGCAGATTATTGGGCACCTGGCAGATGCTTTGCCTGACTATATGATCCCGATGGCCTATGTTCACTTAACGGCGTTCCCGATGACGGTTAACGGTAAATTAAACCGTAAGGCATTACCGCTGCCCGATCTGAGCGGCCAGGATGACTATGTCGCTCCTGCCGATGAGATGGAAAGGGCGCTATGCCAGATCTATGGTGAGATATTAGGTCAGGAGCCGGGTCATGTCGGAGTAAATGACGATTTCTTTAGGCTGGGCGGCGACAGTATCAGCGCCATTCAGATGGTGAGAATGATCCGTCAAAGGCTAAAAGGGACGGCCAGCGTAAAAGATATTTTCGACTGCAAAACCGTTCGTTTACTCGCCCGGACTATTGTGATGGACGGCGATGAATGTCATATCAAACATCTCTCCGAACCGGGGATGTTGAGCGGCCCTGCACAGTTGCTGCCGATCCAGCAGTGGTTCTTCGATCGGGTCAAACTGGGCACTTTTTCTGCTTATCAGCACTGGAACCAATCCTTTGTCCTGGATGTCCCCCAGCTGGATATTGGCATACTCAACAAGAGCCTGGCGCTGTTATTTGCCTATCATGATGCCCTGAGACTGGTCTTTACGCATGACGGTAACGGGGGGTACAGCCAGCACTATCAATCAGAAGTCGGCGAAATACCGCTGTCGGTTATTGATGAACCCATGGGTGCCGAGCAACAAATCGCGCTATTTGATCGGTGGCAAAGTGAGTTTGATATCTTTGGCGGCAAGCTGTGCCATATTGGCTATATCACAAGCGAAAATGCGCCACGGGCGAAGCTGCACTTTGCTTTCCATCACCTGATTATGGATGCGGTGAGTTGGCATATCATCAAACAGGATCTGGAAAGGATTTATCGCGCGCTGGAAGGAAACGCGGCGGGTATTAGCGATCCCGTTGAGATTTTGGGTGATAAACCCACCAGTTATCGTCAGTGGGCTGCCCAGGTACAGGATTATGCCAACCATCAGGGAGCCAATGAGGAAACGCTTTATTGGCGTACTGTTATTGGCGGCCTAGGTGACTATCGCCAACGGATAGCGCCGCTTTTCACCTCGCCATCGTTGAGCCAACGCGAGTTATCGTTAAACAAAACCTTAACGCAGCATCTGCTGGGTGGGGTACATCATGTGTTCAATACCCAGGTTAACGATCTTCTGTTAGCCAGCTTCGTTGAGATCCTCAATGAGTTTACCGGGCTGCATACCCAGTACCTGACGTTGGAAGGCCATGGCCGAGAAGCGCTCGATAGCAGCGTTGATATCAACCGTACGGTAGGCTGGCTGACCACTATGTACCCGGTCCGCTTGACCAGCGAGGGGGACTGGCGTCAACGGATCGTGACCGTCAAAGAGACCGTTGGCGGGATCCCGCGCCGGGGCGTTGGATTTGCGCCGTTGATGGGGTATGACGCCGACAAGCTACCACCGGTTAGCTTTAACTATTTAGGGCGCTTTGATGAGGTGCAGCAGGAGGGATGGTGCTTCAGCCCGACAAACAGCGGACAAACCGTTGCGCATGAGAATGGCGAAGCGCATCTGCTCAGCGTCAACTGTGGCGTGGTTGGCGGGGAACTGAGAATACGCCTCTCCGGTTACCTGGCAGACGAAGAATTGCAACACCTGGCGAGCCGTTACCAGGAGGCGATTGCAGGCGTTATTGAACGCTTGCTGGCGGAAAGCCGCACTTATCTGACTGCACGAGATATTGACGGGGTAATACCTCAAGCAACACTTGATGCTCTGCAGCGTGATACCGAGCTGGAGTCGGTCTATCTGGCCAATAGTTTGCAGGAAGGCTTTATTTACCACGCGCTATCGCAAGGTGAAGTCGACGATGCCTACCATACCCAGATGTTCTGGGACTATGACAATGCGCTGGATATCGCCTGTCTGAAGCAGGCATGGTTGCAGGCGCAGCAGCATTATCCAACGCTCCGTCTGCGGTTTAATTGGGATGAAGAGTTGGTGCAGATTGTTGATGCGCACGCTGCACTGAACTGGCATTTCTTTGATCTCAGTGAAAAAAGCGAGCAACAACAGCAAGCCTTCTTCTCTGATTTGTCTGCTCAGGATCGAGCTCGGCCTTACGATTTGTCGATCAGCGGGATCTTCCGTGTCTATGTGGTCAAAAATGCGCATGAACGTTACCGCTGCATTTTCAGCTGCCACCACGCCATCATGGATGGCTGGAGTAACCCGCTACTGATTGAAGCGGTGCATAAATTCTATCTGGCGTTATTGCGTGGTGAAACATTACCGCAGGCATGTGACCACGGTTTCCATCAGGTTCAGCGTTATATACAGTCGCACAAAAGCGAGCATTTACCGTACTGGCGGGACTATCTGGCAGCGCAGGATGAACCCGAAGATTTAAATATCTTGCTGTGCGGGCAGGCGAAGCACGTTCAGTTAAATGAATATAAGCACATTAAAACGTCGAAAACACAGCAGCTGATGTTTGATGAACCTGGTTACCAACAGCTGAAATCGTTCACCGCCGAGAACGCGATAACCCTTAATGCGCTATTGCAATATTGCTGGCACAAAGTACTCAGTATTTATTCTGGCAATGCGGCCAGCATCGTTGGCACGGTGGTTTCAGGCCGTAACCTGCCCGTGGATGGTATTGATCAAACGGTAGGATTATTGATCAACACACTGCCGCTGATCGTCGATCATCAGGCTTCTGTGTCGGTCCTCACGGCGATTCAAAACCTGCAGGACGCGATCAACGAGGCAAATACCCGCAGCCATGTCAATCTGGCTCAGCTACAACCGGCAGGAAAACGCCTGTTTAACTCTTTGTTTGTCTATGAAAACTACCCGATGCCCAGTGGGGACATCGATAGCGATTTACGGCTACGTTTCGCCAGTGCTAACGAGAAACAAGATTATCCGTTGGTGGTGACCGTGCTGGAACAGCAGCACCTGGCGTTGAGCCTGCATTATGCCGGTGAACTGTTTGACGATGTGCTGATCGAACAGTTGCTGAACACCATGAGGACGCTGGTAGAAAATATTGTTCAGGGTGCCTCTCAGTCTCAAAGCGAGTTGCCTTATCTGCAGGCGGCGCAGTATCAAACGATGATCCACCAGTGGAATGATACCCGCAGGCCCTACGAGCATGATAAAACCCTCGCCGCGTTGTTTGAAGCACGCGTGGCCTCCTCACCAGATAGCGTCGCCGTAGAATTTAACGACGTGGTGTTAACGTACGCACAGTTAAACCAACAGGCGAACCAGCTAGCGCATTATTTGCAGCAATGTTGCCAGCTGCGCGCCAACGATCTCGTGGGTCTCTATCTTGAGCGCAGTGAGCAGTTGGTCATTGGCATTCTGGCCATACTGAAAGCGGGCGCGGCCTATGTGCCGATGGATCCGGATTCTCCCGATGAGCGTAATGGCTATATTATCGCGGATGCCAAGGTAAAAGCGGTGCTTTGCCAACGGCAGGCTTTGCAAAAGGTAGACCTGATGGCACCCGGCGCCATGCTTATCCCTCTTGACGCACCAGAAACCACCGCGCGTTTGGCGCGCTGTGCGACAGATAACCCATGCAGCAATACCGGTCCCCACGATCTGGCGTACGTCATTTATACCAGTGGCACGACGGGATATCCTAAAGGGACGCTGATAGAGCAACGCTGTGTGAACCGGCTGGTGATTAATGCCAATTATGTTGAGATCGGTGAACAGGATCGCATTCTTGGTATTTCAGGCTATCAGTTTGATGCCTCCATTTATGACATCTTTGGGGCGTTGTTAAATGGCGCCGCATTGGTGATTGCCGATAAGCCAAATATCCTGGACTTGGACCGTCTCTCTCAGCTTATTGTCGATCGTCAGATCAGCAATTTCTTTGCCACGACCGCCTTCTTTAATACGTTGGTGGATGCTGAACTGCCTGGTTTGCAGCAGTTGAACTACCTGCTGTTCGGCGGTGAGCAGGTGTCCGTTAACCATGTTAATCGTTTTAGAACGCTTTACCCTCAGGTTAAGTTGGTGCATGTTTACGGGCCTACGGAAACGACAACCTACGCCACGGCCTATTTGACCAACACGGCGTCGCAGACGTTTGATTACACTGTTCCCATCGGTCGACCAATTAGTAATACCCAGCTGTATATACTCGACGAACAGCTGCGCCCCGTCCCACAAGGTGCGATTGGCGAGCTGTATATCGGTGGCGCTGGCGTTGGGCGCGGCTATCTGAATAATCCGCAGGCGACAGCGGACGCGTTTATTGCCAATCCGTTCCGCAGTGACGCTGAACGCAACCGTGGTGAAAACGCCCGCCTTTATAAAACCGGGGATCAAGGCCGTTACCTGCCGGACGGTAACATCGAATACCTGGGCCGCAATGACTTCCAGGTTAAGATCCGTGGCTTCCGTATTGAGCTGGGGGAAATCGAAGCCCGGCTGATCGACCATCCTGCCATCCAGCAGGCACTGGTCCTGGCGAGCACTAACCCGGCGGGGCATACCTATCTGACGGCGTACTACGTCGCACAGGATCCCTTGGAGCAAGATGTGTTGCGCGCCCATCTGCAACAGGTTCTGCCGGACTACATGGTACCGTCGGTCTTGGTTCACCTGCTATCGCTACCGATGACCGTCAACGGCAAGGTCGATCGCGCCGCCTTGCCGGTCCCCACGTTTGAGGCGCAGGCAGACCGCGTGGCACCAGAGACGGCGACCGAGCAGCAACTGGCCGAGGTCTTCGCCGAGCTGCTCGCCATCCCGCAGGACAGCCTCAGCGTGCTGGACGACTTCTATCGCCTGGGGGGCAACAGCATTCTGGCGATCAAGCTGGTGGGCCGTTTGACCCGCGCGTTAGAAAAAAGCGTGCATGTCTCTGACCTGTTCCGCCTGAGATCCATCCGGGCACTGGCGGCATTTATTGACGGCGAAGCGCAAGGCTGCCAGGTCATCCAGGCACCGTCGATCGCCCGGCCTGAGGAACAGCGGCTGTCGTTTTCCCAGGAGCGCCTGTGGTTTATCGACCGTTATGAAGAAGGCAGCAACGCCTACAACGTCCCGCTTACGCTCAAGCTGCAGGCCGGAACCGATCCGCAGAAAGTGGCCCAGGCCCTGATGAAGGTGGTTGAGCGTCACGAAGTGCTGCGCACCCTGATCCTGTGCGATGACGACGGGCAGGGGTATCAACATATTCTGCCAGCCGAGACATTCTCACTGAGCATATCGCACGAAACATGCGACAGCGTGCAAGCGCTGCATGCACGACTGCACGAGCATCAACACCGGGTGTTTGACCTGGCGCAGGAGTGCCCGATTGCGGCCAGCAGTTATACGCTGGCGGGAGCCCACTACTTCAGCATCGTTATTCATCACATCGCGTTTGACGGCTGGTCGGTGGATCTGCTGTTAAAAGAGTTACTGCACTATTACCGCGTGTTCACCGGAGAGGCCAGCAATGAACTCCCGGCACCGCCGGTGCAGTACCGGGAATTTGCGCTGTGGCAACGCCAACACCTGCAAGGTGCCACGCTGGACAGGCAACTGGCCTACTGGCATGGGCAACTGGCGGACCATGAACCGCTCAACCTGCCGACGGACCATGTGCGTCCACTGCAGTTGGATTACCGCGGCGACGATATCACCTTCCAGCTGGATACGGCGACCAGTGCCGAACTGCGGGCGTTGGCCGCCTCGTTGAACGTCAGCCTGTACACGGTCTTGCTGAGCGGCTATTACCTGCTGCTGGGGGTTTACAGTAACCAGCAGGATATCGTGCTGGGTACGCCGATAGCGGGCAGGCATTACCCTGGGGTGGAAGACACCATGGGGCTGTTCGTCAATACGCTGGTCCTGAGACGGCAGATAGACGTCAGCCAAACGGTCAGAGAATTTATTGGCGAAACGGGGCAGCAGGTCAGTGAAGCGCATACCCATCAGGATCTGCCTTTTGAAAAACTGGTTGAAGTGCTGAAAACGGAAAAGGACAGTTCAAGGCACCCGATATTCCAGGTGATGTTCAGTCTCCAATCGTTTGGCGCCACAGGACGTACCGAAGGAGAAAGCCTGTTTGAGCAGTATGACGCGCAAGAAGGGGCGTATCGGGCGGCGAAGTTCGATTTGACCGTGATGATGGACGACAGTGAAGAGGCGATCGGCGGCGTCTTCAACTATGCGACGGCCCTGTTCAACGGGCAAACGATGCGGAACTACATCGCCACCTACCAGCATATTCTGCGCCAACTGGGTACGCTGTGCAGTCAGGGGCGTTCCCTTGCGGAGCTTCAGTACTTGGATACGGCACAATACGAGCAAATCATCTGCCAGGGGAACCGCACCGAATGCGACTACCCACGGGAGATGACGATCCACGAAATGTTCGAGGCTCAGGTAGAGAGAACCCCAGAGAATATCGCACTGGTGTTTGAGGGGGTGAGCCTGACCTATCGGCAGTTGAATGAACGCGCCAACCGGTTGGCGGCTTACTTGAGAGCGCAGTTTGTTTTACAACCGGACGATCTGATCGGGCTTTGCCTGGAAAGATCGGAGCGCATGATCGTGAGTATCCTGGCGGTGTTGAAGGCCGGTGCTGCCTATGTACCGCTTAGCCCCGATATGCCCGCGGAGAGAATGCTCTGGACGATAGAAAATATCCACTCCCGCGTTATGCTGACGGAGTTGGGAGCGCAAGAGACGCTGGCCACACTGATTGATCCACAAAAGACGGCGCTGCTGTGCGTGGACGATCCTGAGTTGTTAGCGCAGGTTGCCAGCCACCAGGTGGTTAATGTGGCAACCCGAACCAGACCTGACAATCTGATTTATGTCATCTATACCAGCGGGACGACGGGAACCCCTAAAGGAGTGATGATTGAGCATCATTGTGTCGCCAATCTGGTTGAGGCGCAGCGGAGTATCTTTGGCACGGAGATCTGTCAGGTCGGAGAGCCGACAAAAAGTTACCTCTTCTATTCAAATTATACCTTTGATGCGCATGTCCTGGATGTGTTCAGCCCGCTGCTGACCGGCCATTGCTTACATGTCTTGTCTAAAGAGATACGTTTGAATTTCGCTGCGCTTGCTGCATACATCAAACAACATGCCATTGATATCGGCTTTGTGCCTCCTGCGCTGCTAAATAACAATGAAACATTGGCGCTTTCCACGCTAATCCTGGGTGGAGAGGTAGCCAGTAGCAGCGTGATAGAACGCTATAGCGCTCAGGGGGTCAAAATAGTTAACTGCTATGGCCCAACGGAAACCACGGTCTTTGTCACCAGGAACGTTTACCAAACGGGCGATAGCAATACCATCATTGGCCAGCCAATAGGCAATGCTGGCGCTTATATTCTGGACAGTTGTCTACGGCCGCTCCCTGCGGGTGCCGTGGGCGAGCTCTATATCAGTGGAGACTGCGTAGGCCGTGGCTATTTAAATAACCCAGAGGCGACTCATCAGGCGTTTATCGTCAATCCATTGCAAAGCGAAGAAGATAAAGCGCGAGGACGTCACGATCGGCTGTATAAAACGGGGGATTTAGTCCGTTACCTGAACGACGGTAAGATTGACTATATTGGGCGTAATGATGCACAGGTGAAGATCCGTGGCTTCAGGATCGAATTGGCCGAAATCGAAAGCTGTCTGACCCAATATCCACAGATTGAACAGGTTGTGGTCCTGGCGCTGGAGCATGACTCAGGGCAAAAGTACCTGGTGGCCTATTATGTTGCGCCAGACGCATTGCCAGCAGATGTGCTGTCTGAGCATCTGCAACAGCGTTTACCTGCCTACATGATCCCCACAGCGTTTGTTCATCTAACGGCATTGCCCATGAACATGAACAATAAGTTGGATCGCAAAGCCTTACCTCTGCCGATATTAACGGATGAGGTGAACTACGTGGCCCCAGCCAACGAGAGTGAAATGCTGATCTGCCGCGTATTTGCGGAGGTATTACAGCTGAAGGATTATGCGGTGGGGGTCACCGATGATTTCTTCCGTTTAGGCGGGGACAGTATCAGCAGTATCCAACTGGCGAACAAACTCAAAAAGTTATCTGGCCACCATCTCACGGTGAAAGACATCTTTGCCCACAGAACGCCCAAGGCATTGAGCACTTACCTGCTGCAACGTCAGGGCGACAGTTTGCCGGTTATCCAGTCAGAGGCGGGTATGCTGGCGGATGAGCTCCCCTTGGCGCCGATCCAGCGCTGGTTCTTCCAGGCCGTAGAGTCAGGGAAGTTGCCTGATGCTGGGCATTGGAACCAGGCATTTATGGTTAAAGTGCCAACGTTAAACGTTGAGTTACTGCGTTTGAGCGTGGCTAAACTGGTTGAATACCATGATATTTTGCGGGCCGTTTACCCGAAAGATGCCGCTGTCGGTCACTATCGTCAAGCGATAGAGACGCTGCCATTTGATGCGATCAATCAACAGGATTTCACAGCCGATCAGCTCGATGCGCAGTTGACGGCCTGGCAGAACCGTTTTTGCCTGGCAGAAGGGCCACTGTTCCATATCGGTTATATTGCAGGCTACGCTGATGGGACTGCGCGTATCCATGTGGCGGTACACCATCTCAATATTGATGCGGTCAGTTGGCGGATTATCAACCAAGACTTACGCACGCTTTACCAGTTCTTTGCTGCACAAGGCGATAACCTGGATGTGACGGTAGATGCGCAAACTATCCTGGGCCAGAAAGGCACCAGTTACCGCCAATGGGTCAACTCACTGCAAAACTACCCAGCCGTTGCCGTGAGCAACCATAGGGATGAGAGGCATTACTGGGATAACCTGACTAAGGATTTGGACGTCTGGCACCAGCGTTTGGACACCCATCGCGTGGGGACGCTCAATCGTACGATGATAAGCCTGTCGCAAGAGCACACCGGTTGTCTGCTGCGAGACCTTCATCATGTTTATCACACCGAGATGAACGATATTCTGCTGACCGTACTGGCGGATGCGTTGTCGCAGGTGGTTGGTGGTGACAACCAGTATGTCCTGCTGGAAGGACATGGCAGAGAGGCGATGTTTGACGATGTGGATATCAACAATACCGTCGGTTGGTTTACCTGCATGTATCCGGTCAATCTGCGCGTTGAGCATCGGGACCTTGTACGCAATTTACCGCTGATAAAAGACAGGCTGCGAACTCCTCCTCACCATGGCTTAGGCTATGGCGTGCTGGTTGGCTATGATGCGCAGGCATTGCCTGCAGTGACCTTCAACTACCTTGGCCAGTTCGATGGTGATGAACGGGATGGCGAGTGGGCATTTGTTCAGGAATCTACGGGGTTGGCATTATCAGCGAATAACCGCACAACGGACTTCTTAGCGCTGAACGGCGGTGTGCTCAATGGCCAATTACAGTTCCTGGTCGAGGGTGATCTCAGCCCGGAACAGCTCGAACTGTTTGCCACGACTTATCAACAACGGTTAATCCAGTTGATCGACGAGCTTAAGCGGTCATCTCGCTCTTATCTCACCGAGTCTGATGTTAAGGGTGTGGTCTCCGGTGAATTGTTAGCGCGCCTGCAGCAGGATGAAGAGGTGGCGGCGATTTATCCGGCTAACAGCCTGCAACAAGGATTTATTTATCATTACGTCCTGCAGGGCGATATCGACAACGCCTATCGTACGCAAATGGTCTGGCACTATCGCAATGCGTTGGATGTCGAGCTGTTAAAACGGGCGTGGCAATGCAGTCAGGCGAAATATCCGGCGCTGCGGCTAAGATTCTCCTGGCAGGAAGAGTTTGTGCAGATCGTCGATAAGCAAGGCACCTTTGGTTGGCAGTTTATCGATATCAGTAAGCAGGACGAACGTGCGCAAGCAAGCATCGTGGCTGAACTCATCAAGCAGGATCAGCAGACCCATTTCGATTTGTCTGCTAAAGGGCTATTCCGTCTCTATATCGTTAAGTGCGCGGCCGATCACTACATTTGTCTGTTTAATAACCACCACGCGATTCTGGACGGCTGGAGTCTGCCGATCTTGCTCAATGACGTGCACCAAAATTATCTGGCTTTGCAACAGGGAAGCGCGCCGGAGCAAGCCGAAGATCAAAGCTATCTGGAGGCTCAGGCATTGCTACAGACGGTTAGCCAGGAAACCGAGCAATTCTGGCAAAACTATCTGGGTGGCTTAGAGGTGCAAGAGAATCTCACCGGTTTGCTAAAGCCGGAGATGAAACACGTCAATTTAAGTGAATATAAACACCTGCAAGATCCCCAGACGGTATCGACCGCATTGGCTGGTGAGCTTTACCACGGGCTGAAGGCGCTCTCGCGGCAGCATGGCGTGACGTTGAATGCGCTGATGCAGTATTGCTGGCACCAGCAGCTCAGTCTTTATAGCCATGCGGACGTGACGATTGTGGGCATGACGGTGTCTGGCCGTAACCTGCCGGTGGAGGAGATTGAACGCTCTGTTGGTTTATATATCAATACGTTGCCTGTGGTTCTGACACATACCGATGAGGCGATCATCGAGAATGTCAAACGCCTGCAGGCCCATATAAATGACATCAATAGCTACAGCAATATCAGCCTGATCACACTGCAAAAGGCGGGGGTACGGCTGTTCAACTCGCTCTTCGTGTTTGAAAACTATCCGGTGCCAGCCGATAACGGCGAGAGCCTGTTCAAACTCGAGTTTGAGGACAGTGATGAAAAACTGGATTACCCGCTGGGCATCATGGTGTATGAACAGGATGGGCGCATTGAGTTCAAGATCAACTATGCGGGCGAGCTGTTCAGCCGTTCGGCGATTGAAGGCGTGCTGCAAGGAATACGGCTCACCGTACAGCAGTTGATCGCGGACCCGGCCATGGGTCCCCAGAAGTTATCGCTGCTGACGCAGGACAACTATACGCAGCTGGTAGCAAACCAGCCGCGGGTTCAGGTTGCCGTGGAACGAAATAAATTGGTCGGTCAGATGTTTGAAGAGCAGGCAGCCAGAACGCCGGATGCTTTGGCATTGGTATATCAGGATACGCGTTTGACGTATCGCGAGTTAAATCAGCGGGTGAACCAGTTGGCGGCTTATCTGCAGGCGAACTTTGCGATACAGCCTGACAGCGCGATTGCCCTCTATTTTGATAAGTCGACCCATATGGTCATTGCCATGCTGGCCGTGCTCAAGGCCGGGGCGGCCTATGTCCCGATTAGCCCTCAGGCACCGTTGGAGCGCTTGAGCCTGCTGGTCGACGACGTTAAACCGGTGCTGATCCTGACGCAGCAGCATTATGGTGCACGCATCGCTGGCTGTGGTTTCCCTCTGCTGGATATAGATAACCCGCAACTGGCCAACAGGCTGGCGCAGTTCGACGACAGCAATGTACCGTCACGTACGCAGCCAGACGATTTGGCGTATATCATCTATACCAGCGGAACCACTGGCCGGCCAAAAGGGGTGATGATTGAGCATCACTCGTTAATCAACCTGGCGCAAGGGCAGTCGGACCTGCTAGGTATGCCTACGGGCTATGAGCAGGCTGCCAGGCTAAACACGCTGTGGTATTCGGAATATGTTTTCGATGCCCATGCGCTGGATGTCTTCTGTGCCTTGTTGAATGGCCATTGCCTGCATATTCTGCCAGAACAGCAACGTCTCGACTTTATCGCGCTTTCTGCCTATATCAGGGATCACGCCATCGAGTTCGCCTTTATTCCTCCGGCGTTACTGGCGCAAAATGAACTGCTGGAACTGTCCACGCTGGTCGTTGGCGGGGAGTGTATCGACGGGGCGATGATTGACCGCTACTGTGAGGCCGGAGTCCGTTTGATCAACGGTTACGGGCCTAGCGAAACCACCGTTTGGGCGACGGCGCGGCTCTATCAACCTGGCGATGCCAATACCAATATCGGCAAGGCGATCAACAACGTTTGCGTTTATCTGCTGGATCGCCACCTGCGCCCCGTCCCACAAGGTGCGATTGGCGAGCTGTATATCGGTGGCGCTGGCGTTGGGCGCGGCTATCTGAATAATCCGCAGGCGACAGCGGACGCGTTTATTGCCAATCCGTTCCGCAGTGATGCCGAACGTAGCCGTGGTGAAAACGCCCGCCTTTATAAAACCGGGGACCGGGGTCGTTACCTGCCGGACGGGAACATCGAATACCTGGGCCGCAATGACTTCCAGGTTAAAATCCGTGGCTTCCGTATTGAACCGGGGGAGATCGAAGCCCGGCTGATCGACCATCCAGCCATCCAGCAGGCGCTGGTCCTGGCGAGCACTAACCCGGCGGGGCATACCCATCTGACGGCGTACTACGTCGCGCAGGAGCCCTTGGAACGGGAGACATTGTGCGACCATCTGCAACAGGTTCTGCCGGACTACATGGTGCCGTCGGCCTTTGTTCACCTGCTATCGCTACCGATGACCGTCAACGGCAAGGTCGATCGCGCGGCCTTGCCTGTCCCCACGTTTGAGGCGCAGGCAGACCGCGTGGCACCAGAGACGGCGACCGAGCAGCAACTGGCCGAGGTCTTCGCCGAGCTGCTCGCCATCCCGCAGGACAGCCTCAGCGTGCTGGACGACTTCTATCGCCTGGGGGGCAACAGCATTCTGGCGATCAAGCTGGTGGGCCGTTTGACCCGCGCGTTAGAAAAAAGCGTGCATGTCTCTGACCTGTTCCGCCTGAGATCCATTCGGGCGCTGGCGGCATTCATTGATAATACCGCGCAGGGCTGCCAGGTCATCCAGGCACCGTCGATCGCCCGGCCTGAGGAGCAGCGGCTGTCGTTTGCCCAGGAGCGCCTGTGGTTTATCGACCGTTATGAAGAAGGCAGCAACGCCTACAACATCCCGCTGACGCTCAAGCTGCAGGCCGGAACCGATCCGCAGAAAGTGGCCCAGGCCCTGATGAAGGTGGTTGAGCGTCACGAAGTGCTGCGCACCCTGATCCTGTGTGACGACGACGGGCAGGGGTATCAACAAATCCTGCCAGCCGAGACATTCTCACTGAGCATACCGCACGAAACATGCGACAGCGTGCAAGCGCTGCATGCACGACTGCACGAGCATCAACACCGGGTGTTTGACCTGGCGCAGGAATGCCCGATTGCGGCCAGCAGTTATACGCTGGCGGGAGCCCACTACTTCAGCATCGTTATTCACCACATCGCATTTGACGGCTGGTCGGTAGATCTGCTGTTAAAAGAGTTACTGCACTATTACCGCGTGTTCACCGGAGAGGCCAGCAATGAACTCCCGGCACCGCCGGTGCAGTACCGGGAATTTGCGTTGTGGCAGCGCCAACACCTGCAAGGTGCCACGCTGGACAGGCAACTGGCCTACTGGCATGGGCAACTGGCGGACCATGAACCGCTCAACCTGCCGACGGACCATGTGCGTCCACTGCAGTTGGATTATCGCGGCGACGATATCACCTTCCAGCTGGATACGGCGACCAGTGCCGAACTGCGGGCGTTGGCCGCTTCGTTGAACGTCAGCCTGTACACGGTACTGCTGAGCGGCTATTACCTGCTGCTGGGGGTTTACAGTAACCAGCAGGATATCGTGCTGGGTACGCCGATAGCGGGCAGGCATTACCCTGGGGTGGAAGACACCATGGGGCTGTTCGTCAATACGCTGGTCCTGAGACGGCAGATAGACGTCAGCCAAACGGTCAGAGAATTTATTGGCCAAACGGGGCAGCAGGTCAGTGAAGCGCATACCCATCAGGATCTGCCTTTTGAAAAACTGGTTGAAGTGCTGAAAACGGAAAAGGACAGTTCAAGGCACCCGATCTTCCAGGTGATGTTCAGTCTCCAATCGTTTGGCGCAGCGGGACGTACCGAAGGAGAAAGCCTGTTTGAGCAGTATGATGCGCAAGAAGGGGCGTATCGGGCAGCGAAGTTCGATTTGACCGTGATGATGGACGACAGTGAAGAGGCGATAGGTGGCGTCTTCAACTATGCGACGGCCCTGTTCGACGGGCAAACGATGCAGAACTACATTGCGACCTATCGGCATATCCTGCGCCAACTGGGAACGCTGTGCAGTCAGGGGCGTTCCCTTGCGGAGCTTCAGTACCTGGATACGGCGCAATATGAGCAAATCATCTACCAGGGGAACCGCACCGAATGCGACTACCCACGGGAGATGACGATCCACGAAATGTTCGAGGCGCAGGTAGCGAGGACCCCAGAGAATATCGCACTGGTGTTTGAGGGCGTGAGCCTGACCTATCGGCAGTTAAATGAACGGGCTAACCGCTTGTCGGTTTACTTGAGAGAACGCTTTGCTGTCCGCACTGGCGATCTGGTGGCGCTGTGTCTAAACCGCTCTGAGCATATGCAGGTCGCGATACTGGCCATTCTCAAGGCGGGGGGCGCTTACGTACCACTGGATCCGCTGGCACCGGATGACCGGGTGAGCTACATGCTGGAAAACGCCGGTATCGATATCATCTTGACGGCAAACCCTGGCGATGAGAAAGCCGCTGCACTAGCAGCAACCGGCAGAACCGTTATTGATGTCGCCGATCGGGAAACGTCAGCTGATATTGCCCGCTACCCAGGTGAAAACCAGCCTTCATCGGTGCGGTCTAGCGATTTGGCTTACATCATCTATACCAGCGGCACCACGGGCAATCCTAAAGGCGTCATGCTAGAGCATCACAGTGTGATCAACCGTATTGTCTGGATGCACAAACAATATCCGATCACGGCGCAGGATCGTATCTTGCAAAAGACCAACTACACCTTCGATGTTTCAGTGTGGGAGTTGTTCTGGGCTAACTGGTTCGGGGCCTGTACCGTTTTTGCCTCGCAGGAGGCCTATAAAGATAATGTTTATCTGGCAGAACTGATTGAACAGCAGCAGGTAACGACGCTCCATTTCGTCCCTTCAATGCTATCGGCATTCCTTGAAACCCTGGAGGGGCAGAGTGCGTTGCAGGCAAAACTGGGCAGCCTTAACTACCTGTTTTGCAGCGGAGAGGCGTTAAACGTGGGGGAAGTCAGAAAATGCCAGCGTTTACTGCCGCATTGCCAGATCCACAATCTCTATGGCCCAACGGAAGCGACGGTGGATGTGCTGTTCTACGACTGTAACGCACGCTCCATCAAGGATGTGTTAATCGGTAAGCCGATCGACAATACTTCCGCCTATGTGCTGAATGCACAACTGCAACCCATTCCACCGGGGGCAATTGGCGAGTTATTCATTGGTGGCGTCGGTGTCGCTAGAGGTTACATGAATAATAAGCTATTGACGGACAAAGCTTTCCTGAGCAATCCATTCCAGAGCAATGAGGAAAAGCGACGGGGTTACAATGGCCGGATGTATAAAACTGGCGACGTGGTTCGCTATTTAGCCGATGGCAATATCCAATATCTGGGCCGCAATGATTTCCAGGTTAAAGTGCGCGGTTACCGTATTGAGCTGGGCGAAATCGAGACGCGCCTGGCCAGTTATCCGGACGTTAATCATGCGGTGGTGATCGCCAGTGAGCGTGGTAGCAACGATAAATATCTGGTGGCCTATTATGTTGCAGCGCAGGAAATTTCCACCGAAAAGCTATGCGCTCATCTGCGGGAAACCCTGCCAGATTATATGGTGCCTAGCGTATTCGTTCATTTGACGGCGCTGCCGGTGACCTCAAACGGTAAATTGAACAGAAGGTTGTTACCTGAACCGCAAATAACCCATTCCGTGTCCTACGTGGCGCCGGAAAACAAGGTTGAAAAAACATTGTGCGAGTTGCTTGCTGATACGTTGCAAGTGTCATTTGAGGCAATCAGCATGGAGGATAACTTCTTTGCACTGGGCGGCAACAGCATCCTGGCGATGAGGCTGAACAACCGGATTAATCAGGTGCTGAGGGTGAAAATTCGTCTGCTTGATATTATCAATGCACGCACCTTAGGCGAGTTATCGCAAGTAATTACACAGGCTCAAGGGAAGTCCTTTGAGGTGATCGTGCCATTTAATACGGTAACGCAAAAGCCGCAGATGTTTATGGTTCACCCTGGGATGGGAAACTGTTCTGTCTATCAATCCTTGGCCAATAGGTTGAGTGAGCGCTACTGCTGTTATGGGGTTGACTCATACAACTTCTATCATGAGCAGAAGATCGAGCGGCTCGATGAGTTGGCACGTTATTATCTGGAGCATATCGATCGCATTCTTGATGTCAGCCAACCGGTCACTTTATTAGGCTGGTCGTTGGGCGGGAAGATTGCACTGGAGATCGCGGCCTATTTAGAAGCGCGTGGGGTTAAGGCGATCACTGTCTATCTGCTGGATACCTGGTTGTTAAGTGAAGATCATTATCTGCGCAATGAGTCATCCTTTAACCTGGACTCTATGATGGCGCGGTTACAAATCCCACATTATTTAAGACATAATGTCGAATCGGTTGTCGTCAGCGATAAGCTGTTGAATATACAGCCACTCTCTGCCGTATTAAAACATACGCAGATCGTGTTGTTTAAGGCGACAGAGGAGATAGATAATGAGGGGTATCAACAATACCGGTTTAACAACGTTGATACTGGTGTTGAAAACATCGCCCAGCTACAGCTGTTTGAAATAGCAGCCTGTCACTTTACCTTGCTGGAAAAGGAGGATGAGTTGATTAGCCACATCCGCTAATTGCTTTCTTGGCGCTGGGCAGGGGTTTTATTACCTGCCCAGCATGCTATTGGTGAAGGGCTAAACAACATGACCAATTATATCTACTGCTCTCGTATTGACGAGCTAAGCAGCGAACTGCTTTATTCGCAGCGGGATTATCTTGATAAAGACCAACGGATCCTATTCGATCGGTTTAGATTTGATGACGATAAACGTCGGTCATTATTAGGGAGAATGCTGCTACGTTATGCATTAAAAAAACATGAAGGGTATCAGAGAAGCCACTTTCCTAAACTGCACTATAACCGCTATGGCAAACCTGCTGTGATGGGGATGAAAGGGGGATTTAATCTTTCCCATGCTGGGGACTGGGCTGTGTGTGCCTATACCACGCAAGGGGATATCGGCGTTGATGTGGAAAAGAGAGTCCCCATTGACATACATGACTACCAGGATGTGCTCACTCCTGAGGAGTTTACACAACTCGTTCAGGGGGGAAACGTTGATTTCTTTCGTCTGTGGTCGTTGAAAGAAGCCATCATAAAAGCGGATGGCCGGGGTTTTGCTTTATCTCCGACCACGTTTACCTTACCTCACCCTTTTGCCAATGGCTTAACCGTCGACGTGGCTGAAAAGCGTTGGTACTTGTACTCACAGGATATTGGGGAGGAATATGTCTTATCCAGCGCCTCAACATCCTATGAAACCGGACTGTTTTCGTTAGCCTTTGACACGCTGTTGGCCTGATTTACTCGTTGCCGTTCTCTGCCAAAGCCATACGGGCTGCACGCTCAGCTCTGGCAGACAAAGGCGTTGTCTTTGTCCAGCAAATAAGGGCGCAAATAGGCAACGGTGCTGCACATCGGCAAGATATCCGCTGACAGCGTTATCCCCAACGTTTCGATCAGGTATTTTCTACGCTGCTGCATCCGCTGCCATAGCTGCGGATACTGGCGTTGGAGCTCCAACTTCAGCTGTTCATCCGCCAGTAGCACGGTGCTCTCGGCAGAAACGCCACCAAAGTTGGGCACTGAAGGGATAATATCAATCTGCAGGATCATGCCGCTCAACAGCTTTTGCCGAGAGCCTTGATAAATGGGCGAAGACATCCACTCTTCTTCAGCGGTCAGGTGCCCTGGGCACAGCGACCAACCGTACTTTGAGCGCGGTAAGACCGCTTCCACGTGATCAAACAGCTCGCCGCCACGCATGCCAACGCTAATCACTTCAAGCCAGTGGGCATAGGCAGAGAAGTAGGGCTTGGCGACCGCATCCAGATAGTTTTTCGCTTCTGTTGATAACTCACCATTAGCATTTACCGCATAACCCGCCCGGCTGGAGGCCCCGCCGCGATAGCCTACGGTTAGCGAGATCGTATCACCGTACTTCACGGTGTTGTCGGTTGGGAACAGGTTACCTTTAATGAAGCGTGGGCCGCTGGCAGCAATGGTCACGATACTCGGGTGCTGGCCAAAGCGCACCAGGCAATCCCCTAACTGCTGCTCTGTGACGCCTGGGGCCAGCTTATTCATGGCATCTAGAATGCAATCGGAGGCTAATGCAGCACCATACTCGTAGTGGGCCACCTCGTTGGCATTATTGACCGTTCTTACCCCGTGCTTGCCGATAAACAAGTCGGTCTCATTGGATAAACAGGCTTCATCACCAACAATGTTGCGGATGGTATCGACAATAAATGAGGGGAGATCATAGATTTTCTTGTCGATCTCTGGCCCGTTGGTAAACATCTTCCAGCCAACCAGGCCGGTGCGGGCATTTTCCCGAATGCCGGCTTCAACCAGCAGTTCCTTAATCGACTTATCGCTTCTACCGGGTTGATTCGGCAGTGAAAATTGAGAAAGATGCACCGCCTTGGCCTGAATTCGCGCTTTGCTGACCTTATTGAGATTTTCGTTTCCCAGCACCAGCGTCATTTCGCCATCGGCGTTGATAATCAATAAGGCCTCTTCAAAACGGGTGAAAAAGCCGACCAGATATTCAAAATTGCCGCCGTGCTCGACATCACAGTAAATCACCAGTTGATCAAGCCCACGCTGCTTCATCCTGCTGAGGATGTTGGCTTTTCTTTGTTGGATGGTTTCATCCGTTAGTACAACGGGTACGCCAGAACAGTCCTTTTGCGGCTCTGGGATGGTTTTTAAGCTTACTTGCTGGTTTTTCATCTGACCCTCTTTTGCCGAGTGTGAGTTCGTACAGCCTGTTGATGAGGCCATGACGTTGAAAATAGAGTTGAGACTTATCTTTCAGTGTTAAACAGACAACAATCAGCTTAACGTTAATTTGATCACAGTTTCTACTTTTAACGATTTGATTTCTTGCATTCATTTATCAAACTGATAGCGTATTGGACTGTAAATTAGGATTGTTACTGTCTAACAGGCAAAACCTAAACCTCTGGTGGTGTTGGCTATTAGCTAGCACGCCACCAGAGGTTTAGGTTTTTTTTTGCCTTAAAATCAGCTGATACAACAAGCAGGTAGGAGCACACTCCCCGGTAACGGATATATGCTCATCTGCGGAAAGTTAACAATGATACAAACCAACACCATTGAGGAAATAACCATGAAACGGTTTTCACTATTACTTGCTCTATTGTCTTCACTTATTTTTAGTCCGCTGTTGGCTTACGCTGAAACAGCAGGTGATAATACAGTCACCATTTATGTCACCCGCCATGGGAAAACCATGTTTAATACCGTACATCGGGTTCAGGGGTGGGCAGATACCCCATTGACTACCGCAGGCGTGACGGTTGCTGAACAACTTGGCAAGGGGCTGAAAGAGGTTGAATTCAAAAAGGTGTATGCCAGCGATCTGGGGCGAGCTCGTCAAACTGCACGTATTATTTTAGCCGCAAAAGGGCAGCCGTTGGACATCGTCGAAAGTGAGAAACTGCGTGAGTTCTGCTTTGGTATTTACGAAGGCGATCTCGATGCCAATATGTGGGGAGCCATCGCCACCAAGCTTGGCTATGAGTCGGAAAAAGCGCTATTCGGTGATTTTGCCAATGGAAAGTTGCCATTTGACAAGATGTTCGGCGGTGTTGCTCTGGTCGATACCAGCGGTGAAGCTGAAACGTTTGCCACCGTCAAAGCACGTATGCAATCAGAGCTAAAAGCTATCGCTGAAGAAACGGCAGCTCAAGGGGGCGGTAACATACTCCTGGTTTCACATGGAGCCGCTATTCTGGCAATGGTAGCGGATATGAGCTCTACACCCATTGTTGCGCCACTCTCTAATGCTAGTGTTACGCAGATTACTTATAAAAACGGTGAGTTTACCGTGGGTAAACTGGGTGATATGAGCTATGTAGAAAAAGGTGCAAAGCTCTGATTGGGCGGTGAGCTAAAGGAAATTAAATAGAATGCTCTGTATCCATAGACAATCATGCCGTCTATTTTTTATCAAGGCAGGGTCTATGGATATACACGACGGTACCTAGATTAGCAGTGAAAACGCTCTGTCACGTAGTGGCAACCTAATTTGAGGCGTGTGTCTCAAAGTAAATATAATTCTGCTAATTTAATTAAATATTAAAATTCAAGTGACAAAAAAGCACAACCCTGTTGGGCAGAATAATGCATCAGTTGGCAATGTTATGAGCATACTAAATCAGACTATGGTGTGAACACACTTGGTAATATATGAACATATTTTGTCATAACTTCATTAATAAATCGTTATTTTGAACAGAATAAAATGCCAACAACGTCATGCTTTATAAGTTAAATTTATCTTTGCACCGGATTTATTGATCGCCATCAGGATACTCATGTACAAAAAATACGCACAGTAGACCATTCATAAGCCGATGCTGTTATGACTAGCACTGGGTTATTTTGTGACACTCTGATAAGGAAATAGCATGAGCGGACAGCAACAAAATATCACCTCATCTGCAACAGAAACGGCTCCCGTTCGCTGGGGAGCCTACGTGGCGCTACTTTTTGCCATGGTATTCTTTTCCGGGCTTCTCGGCGGTAAAGAATGGTATGGCGTGTTTGATTTCACGACATTGAACGGGTCTTTCGGACGGGTCGTCAGTGGTGTGACTCAAAGCAACGAGGCATTAAACGTCTCCAACAGTACCTTTCGTGGTACCGGCGGTAACGGTGCCATGGACGGTTTTCTCTTCGCCTTCGGCTTGATACCTGCTGTCATGTTTGCCCTTGGCATGATCAATGTACTGGAGCACTACGGTGCGCTGAATGCAGCACGTAAACTGTTAACCCCACTGTTGCGCCCGTTGCTGGGGCTGCGTGGTAATACCGGTTTGGCACTGATTGGCAGCCTGCAGAGCACGGATGTTGGCGCCTCACTAACGCGCAAACTGGCTGATGAGGCACAGATTACAGAGAATGAAAAAGACGTTTTCACCATGTTTCAGTTCTCTGTAGGTGCCATGATCACCAATTTTTTCTCCTCTGGTGCCATTCTGTTCACTTTGGTTGCCGCTGACGGCACCCTGGCTGTTCCCGCCTCAATCGGCCTTTGCATCCTCGTGATGTTTTTTATGAAAATCGTTGGCGCAAATATTTTACGTTTGTTGCTGAAAATGCGTCGTCAAGATAACGCATCTTCTGAAATCCACAAGGCATAGGGAGATCACCATGAGCATGACGACTGAATCCAAACCCATGATCACCGATGTTTTTGTTGCCGGGGCACGTAAAGGTTGGGCCATTGCCACAACCAGTACGTTGCCCAATGTTCTGATGGCCTTTGTGGTGATCAAGGCGCTCACCATCACTGGCGCACTGGATGGACTGGCTTTCATTTTTGCTCCCCTGATGCAGCTGTTCGGCTTGCCGGGCGAGGCGGCAGCGGTCCTGATTGGCGGCTGGATGTCAATGGGCGGTGGGATCGGCGTAGCTGTTAGCCTGTTCGATAGCGGGATCCTGACGGGAGAACATCTGGCTATCCTGGCACCGGCCATCTATCTGATGGGGTCCCAGATCCAGTATGCCGGACGTATCCTTGGGGTCATTGGCACCAACGCCAAACTGATCCCGTTGATGATAGCCATCTCGGTACTGAATGCATTCGGAGCCATGCTGCTGATGCACATTTTTATCTAGTAGCAGTGCGACCTGAAGGGCGAGTGCGAGATCGTACTCTCCTGCGATTTAATTTCAGTGCACGCACAGCCTGCACAAAAGAACAGGGGAAACACCATGCAATTAGACGACTATCTGGCAGAATTGGCCTCCTTGGTTAATGTGGACTGCGGTACCAATACGTTGGAAGGCGTTGCCACCGTTGCTGCCAATATGCATGAGAAATATCAGCAGCTCGGCTGGCACAGCGAAATTGTCGATCTTGGCGATAAAGTGGGGCCCGGCGTTTTTGCTGCCAACAAACCCAATAGTCCACACTTTGATGTGCTACTGGTAGGTCACCTGGATACGGTTTTCCCAGTAGGTACCGTAGCGATGCGCCCTATGAGCATTAAGGAGGATCGCGCCTATGGCCCCGGTGTGGCGGATATGAAGAGCGGGCTCCTTAATATTCTTTGGGCAATGAGGGAACTGTCTGCAGAGGCGAAAGAGCGTCTCTCTATCGCGATTGCCATGAACCCTGATGAGGAGACGGGTTCGGTTTATTCACATGAATGGATTGGCGCACTGGCGAAACGCAGCCGCTGCGTGTTGGTGTGCGAGGCCGCCCGTGCGGATGGCTCACTGGTCAAGGCCCGCAAGGGAATGGCTCGCTACGAGCTGGAATTTCACGGTGTCGCCACCCACGCTGGTAACGATCCTGAGAATGGGCGTTCCGCAATCAATGAAATGGCCCACTGGATACTTCATCTTAACCAGTTAGCCAATGCGCAACTGGGGACGACCCTGAACGTTGGAGTGGTGAGTGGAGGTTCTGCGGCCAATGTAGTTGCGGACTACGCGCAAGCGATAATTGATGTCCGCTTCTGGCAGAACGACGAATTTGAGCGTGTTGACCGGCTAATGCGAACCACGACGCCTCACTGCTTTACTGCCGATGTTCGCCTCAATGTGACATTACAGGCTCATGTGCCCGCCATGTCACCCTCAGAAAAAACCGAACAACTGATGGCGAAGGTGGAGTCTGCGGGGAGGTTGGAGAATATTGACGTTCGCTGGCAGGCCGTCGGTGGCGGTTCTGATGCCAACCATACCGCCGCGCTTGGTATCCCCTCACTGGATGGTTTTGGTCCAATTGGCGCTGGCTTCCATAGCCCGGCAGAATATCTGGAGTTGTCCAGCATCGAACCCCGAGTGCGTCTCTTGCGTCGGGTGATTGAAACGCTTTGACCTCTTCTGCGCAACGATGAACAAATTCAGAAGCAGAATAGTGCCTTCATCTTTACTACAAAGACACAGATAAGTGTTATTTTTGTATAGATAACCGTGCTAAACTCTCTTGTGTGTACAAAAAATACTCATGTAAAGGTCTTTCATGTAAAGGTGTGGCAATGAACAAACTGACAGCCATCAACAAACTGGATGAGTTCAGCCGTAACGGGCGTTACGTTTTTCATTTGCGAGACTTTGGCAAAATCTTTCCCGATGAGTCGGAGCGGGCACTGAAAGCGTCAATTAAGCGTTTGGTGGAAAGCGACATTCTCACGCGTGCGGTCTATGGTGTGTATGTTTACAATCGTGCCACACAGGATAGTTATATTCTTGAGCACATTGTTAAAACCCTGCGTCGGGGTGAGTATAGCTATGTCAGTCTGGAATCCGCGCTGTCGCAATATGGGGTAATCTCGCAAATCCCAATTGATCGCTTAACGGTCATGACTACCGGGCGAAGTGGTGAATATCAAACGCCATGGGGCGTTATTGAATTGACCCATACGGCACGTTCCGTCAATGATATTCTGGCCGGGACGATTGAAACGAAATCCCCCATCCGCTTTGCTAAAAAAGAAACGGCAGTCAGAGATTTGCTCCGGGTTGGGCGCAATACTCATTTAATTGATAACACGGAGCTGACGAATGTCTAAACGTATCATTTTTGACACTCTAGTTACAGAGGCAATTCGGCAGAATGGACTGGCGGCGCTCCGGCCTGTGGTGGAAAAAGAACTGCTGCATTACGATATATTGTTCTGCCTGTCAGAAGCTGGATTATTGAAGAGCCTGACGTTTCAGGGGGGAACTTCACTCAGGCTATGTTACAACTCAAACCGTTTCAGTGAAGATCTGGACTTTGCCGGAGGAACTGAATTCTGTTCGGCTGATCTGGCTGAAATGAAAGAGTGTATTGAGGATTACCTCGGTAACCGCTACGGACTGGAAGTGACGGTTAAAGAACCGAAAGAGCTGCGTAATGAGCCAGCCTATGCGGAAGTCAACGTTGATAAATGGCAGATTTCGGTCACTACCGCACCCGAACGACGCGATATTCCCTGGCAGCGTATTAAGATTGAAGTAGCCAATGTTACCGCCTACACTCGCACGGTCAGGCAACTGGTGCGTAACTACTCCGTATTGCCGGACGGATACAGCGATATATTAATTAACGTTGAAACATTAGACGAAGTGATGGCGGATAAACTGCTCGCTTTCCCTGCTTCGACTAAGCATATTCGCTATCGGGATATGTGGGATCTGGTGTGGCTTAAGCAACAGGGGGCAAGTTTAAATTCGGCGCTGGTGAGTAAGAAATTGTCGGACTACCATGTTGAGAATTTTAGAGAGAAACTCCAAGCGCGAATTGACTCTCTGACAAGTATTATCTCTGGGGTTGAATTTTACCAAGAGATGAAACGATTTATTCCCGCACCTGTTTATCAAAATACTCTAGGAAAAGATGGTTTTTCGTTATTTTTGCAGAGTGCTTTGGTTGAGCTTTTAACCCAGTTGAGAAAGGAGTTATATGAGACTGGTAATACGATGGACTCGTTTGTTTTGTGATGGCTTTCTGGAAAGATCTCTCTCAATGATAGAAAAAGGGTGCCTGGACTCGGACAAATCCGTCTGGAACAGATTTAACAATGCTATGCGTTGACCTGAAAGGGGAAGCTACGGGGATGTAGCTCATAATCGAACGTAGTTCGATAGAGAGTCCACATTTCAGAAAGCAAAGAACCCGCCATAGGCGGGTTCTTCTAAATGATGGTGCCCGGACTCGGAATCGAACCAAGGACACGGGGATTTTCAATCCCCTGCTCTACCGACTGAGCTATCCGGGCAACGGGGCGCATTAAACCGTATTTGGCCCTGTGTCGTCAATGGGTTTCTGTCACAAAGCCGAGCGATTGCTCTAATTTCAAGCAAGGGCAGGATTACCTTCCTGCGCCAGCATTCTCCCTTATCCCCCAAGCGCCGAAGCCAGCGACCAAAAAACTCCCCCCAGCAATGTTCATCTCTGTCTATTCCATAACCGATTCAATGTTAGTGATAAGTACAACATGTTACATATATGTATTTTAAGGCTATTGTGATTTTTAAATGTGATCTGTGTAACTTTAATAACATATTCTCTGTGTTATGTTTCGATAATAACATCATCAGTTCTCGGCATGTGCCAGGGTACAAGGCTGGTCAACAGAACGTAAAGGTTCGCAGATAATTTTGGGGAAAAGATGAAATATATCATAGGGATAGTGTGTATCGTTACTATCTGTATTTTGGCACTTTTAGTGAGCAACGATCGCAAAAACATCCGCTATCGTCCGATTTTCGTCATGCTGGCCTGCCAGTTTTTGATGACCGCACTGCTGCTGAAGACCGACGTAGGTAATAAAGTGATTGGCGTGATTGCCGAGGTATTTGGCAATTTACTCTCCTACGCCAACGAAGGGGTGAACTTCGTCTTTGGTGGTTTGGTGAACCATGGCGAGATCTCTTTCTTTCTGTCCGTTTTGCTGCCTATCGTGTTTATCTCCGCGCTGATCGGCATCCTGCAACACTGGCGCATTCTGGGCTTTATCATCAAGTACATCGGCCTGGCGCTGAGCAAGGTCAACGGCATGGGACGCTTGGAGTCCTATAACGCGGTGGCTTCGGCGATCCTCGGCCAGTCTGAAGTGTTCATCTCGGTAAAAAAACAGCTCGGCCTGCTGCCGGAGCACCGCCTGTATACGCTGTGTACCTCGGCCATGTCGACGGTATCAATGGCGATTGTGGGCGCTTACATGGTGATGCTTGATCCGCGCTATGTGGTGACTGCCTTGGTGCTGAACCTGTTTGGTGGCTTTATCATGGCGTCGCTGATCAACCCTTATCAGGTCAAGCCTGAGGAAGACATTCTGGATGTCATTGAAGGGGAGAAGCAGAGTTTCTTCGAAGTCTTGAGTGAATACATCCTCGATGGTTTCAAGGTGGCGATTATCGTTGGCGCGATGCTGATCGGCTTTATTGCGCTGATCACCATGGCTAACGCGTTATTCACCGCTGCATTTGGCATTTCCTTCCAAGGCGTGTTGGGTTACGTGTTCTCTCCATTGGCTTTCCTGGTGGGCGTACCATGGCACGAAGCGGTGCAGGCCGGTGGCCTGATGGCAACCAAGATCGTCAGCAACGAATTTGTTGCCATGCTCAACCTGTCGCAGGGTGACTACAACTTCTCTGAACGCACCATGGCGATTATCTCGGTGTTCCTGGTGTCGTTCGCCAACTTCTCCTCTATCGGCATTATCGTCGGTGCCATCAAGGCGTTGGATTCCAAGCAAGGTAACGCCGCAGCCCGCTTTGGCCTGAAGCTGCTTTACGGCTCCACGCTGGTCAGCTTCCTGAACGCCGCCGTCGTAGGTTTCTTCTTTTAATTAGCTCAAGGCCACATCGAGAGGTTGTGGTCTGCTAACGCTATAACAATAAGGAATATGTGATGAAAATGACTTCTCCCCTCAAGCTATCGTTATTGGCCCTGTTGGTTGCAGGCGCTGCGCATGCCGCAACGGTGGATCTCCGTATCATGGAAACCACCGACGTTCACGGCAACATGATGGATTATGACTATTACAAAGATAAAGCCACCGCTCAGTACGGCTTGGTGAGAGCGGCCACGTTGATTGATGCTGCCCGTGCGGAAGCGACCAACAGCGTGCTGGTCGATAACGGCGATATCATCCAGGGCAGCCCGATGGCGGACTATGCTGCAGCCAACCTGAAAAAGGGCGATGTACATCCGGTTTATCAGGCGATGAACACTCTGGATTATGCGGTCGGCAGCCTGGGCAACCACGAGTTCAACTACGGGCTGGATTACCTGAAAATGGCGATTAGCGGGGCCAAATTCCCGTACATCAACGCCAACGTCTATGACGCCAAGACCAACAAGCCGTATTTCAAACAGTACCTGATCGTAGACACGCCGGTAAAAGATACCGAGGGTAAAGAGCATAAGCTGCGCATCGGTTATATCGGCTTTGTACCACCACAGGTAGTGCTGTGGGACAAGGACAAGCTGTCGGGCAAGGTGATTGCCAAAGATATTACCGAAACCGCCAAGGAGCTGGTGCCACAGATGCGTAAGGAAGGGGCGGATATCGTGATTGCTATCGCCCACTCCGGCATCTCTGCCGATCCTTACAAGGCGCTGGCAGAAAATTCGGTCTACTACCTCACGCAGGTTCCAGGCATCGATGCCATTACCTTTGGCCACTCTCACGGTATTTTCCCAAGCAAGGATTTCGCCGCTATTCCTGGGGTAGATCTTGAAAAGGGGACGGTCAACGGCGTACCTGCCGTGATGCCGGGCCACTGGGCGGATAACCTGGGGGTGATCGATCTGGTGCTGGAAGGGGAAACCAATAAGTGGAAGGTGGTCTCCAGCCGTGCAGAGGCTCGCCCAATCTTTGATAAGAAGAATGACAAATCGCTGGTCGATGCCAAGGCCACGCTGGTGAAAACGTTGGAACAGGCGCATAACGACACCCGTGAATTCGTTAACAAGCCGATTGGCACCATTGCCGAAGACACCAATACCTATCTGTCATTAGTGCAGGACTCCTCGGCCATCCAGATCATCCGTGCGGCGCAGAAAGCCTACGTTGAGCACTTTATTCAGGGCGATCCGGATCTGGCTGATATCCCGGTGCTTTCTGCTGCGGCACCGTTCAAGGCGGGTGGCAGGAAGAACGACCCGGCGGCCTTCGTTGATATGCGTAAAGGGCCTCTGAGTTTCCGTAACGCGGCCGATCTTTACCAGTATTCCAACACGCTGGCGGCAGTGAAAGTGAAAGGCAGCGATCTGAAAGAGTGGCTGGAGTGCTCTGCGGGCATGTACAACCAGATCGACGTGAAAAGCGATAAGCCACAGTCACTGCTTAACTGGAACGGCTTCCGGGCCTACAACTTCGATATGTTTGACGATCTGAGCTATCAGATCGACGTGACCCAGCCTGCGCGTTATGACGTGGATTGCAACGTGATCAATCCTCAGGCCCAGCGTATCAAGTCGCTGACCTATAAAGGTAAGCCGGTGGTGGCTGACGCGCCATTCCTGGTTGCCGTGAACAATTACCGGGCATTTACCGGCAAGTTCGCCGGCACGGGTGAAAAAAATATCGTTATCTCCTCGCCGGATGAAGTGCGCACTATCGTGGCCAATTACATCTCCGAGCAGACCAAACAGCATGGCGCATATAAGCCAGAGGTAAAAAACAACTGGCGGATCGCGCAAATTACTGCGGATAAGCCGTTGGATATCCGCATCGAGACTTCACCAAGCCAGAATGCGGCTGATTACATTAAACAGTCCGCTCAGCATCCAATGACGCTGGTAGGAAAAGACGATATCGGCTTTGCCGTTTACAAGATCGATTTACAGAAATAAAGATCCGGGGAATGACAATGAGAATGGTTGATATCATCGCCAAAAAGCGCGATGGAAAAGAGCTGACTACGCAAGAGATTGAGTTTTTTGTTAACGGCTACACCCGGGGAGATATTCCTGATTACCAGGCCAGTGCGCTGGCGATGGCGATCTTCTTCCAGGATATGAACGACCGTGAGCGTGCCGATCTGACGATGTCGATGGTGAACTCCGGTGACGTGATCGATCTCTCGGCGATCGAAGGCGTCAAGGTAGACAAGCACTCCACTGGCGGCGTGGGTGATACCACCACGCTGGTGCTGGCACCGCTGGTAGCGGCGCTGGATATCCCGGTGGCGAAGATGTCGGGCCGTGGCCTGGGGCACACCGGTGGCACTATCGATAAGCTGGAAGCGGTGGCCGGTTTCCACGTGGAAATCTCCAGCCAACAGTTTATCGAGCTGGTGAACCGCGACAAGGTGGCGGTAATTGGCCAGACCGGTAACCTGACCCCTGCGGATAAGAAGCTGTATGCGCTGCGTGATGTGACCGGTACGGTGAACTCTATTCCGCTGATTGCCGGTTCGATCATGAGCAAAAAGATCGCTGCGGGTGCAGACGCCATCGTACTGGACGTGAAAACCGGTGCCGGTGCATTTATGAAAACCACCGAAGATGCCGTTGAGCTGGCCACGGCGATGGTGCGCATTGGTAATCACGTGGGCCGTAATACCATGGCGGTGATCTCCGATATGTCGCAGCCCTTGGGCTACGCCATCGGTAATGCGTTGGAAGTGAAGGAAGCCATCGATACGCTGCGTGGTGAAGGACCGGAAGATCTGACCGAGTTGGTCATGCAGTTGGGTAGCCAAATGGTAGTGCTGGCGAAAAAGGCCGACACGTTACCGGCTGCGCGCGCCATGCTGCAAGAGGTGATCGATAACGGCAAGGCGCTGGCCAAGTTCCGTGACTTCCTGGCCAACCAGGGCGGCGATGCTTCAATGGTGGATCATCCAGAGAAGCTGCCGCAGGCTAAATACCTGATTGAGGTGCCGGCCAAGCAGGCGGGTGTGGTCGCCAACATTGTGGCCGACGAAATCGGTGTGGCAGCCATGTTGCTCGGTGCCGGTCGTGCCACCAAGGAAGATGACATCGATCTGGCCGTGGGCCTGATGATGCATAAAAAAGTCGGCGATCGGGTCGCCATCGGTGACTCACTGGTGACGATCCATGCCAACCGCCCGGATGTGGAGAACGTCATGGCGAAAATCTATGACAGCATCACCCTTGCCGATAAGGCGCAAGCGCCAAAACTGATCCATACCATTATTACAGAATAATACTATTAGCCGTGTGTCACCCTGGTTGCAGGGTGACACATTTTTTTCATTATCTAGAAATAATTTGATTGAATTAAAATAATTCTGGGTGAGCAAATAGAAAACGGAATTTTTCTATGTATCAAAGTAATAAATTCAAAATAAAAAAACCACTGGCACTGTTTGCACTGATGTTCTCTTTACCCCTCTGCGCAGAGGAAATAAGAGTAAGCGATCATCTCTTCTCAAGCTTTATTAATGATAGCCACGCAGACCTTTCTTTCCGTAACGTGTTTAAAAATTTAAGCACCGAGGATTATGGGGAGCGCTCCATCCAAACGGCCTGGGGGCAGGGGATCACCCTTGATTATCAGTCCGGTTATTTTGCGGATATGTTGGGAGTCGACGCTTCTTATTATGGCGTGATTAAACTGGCCGCCAGCGATGATTTCTGGGGCCGTAGCGTGTTGTATAACGACAACGGTCAGGCCAAAGGTTTCAACAAGATTGGGCAGCTCTATCTGAAAGGGCGTTTGGGTGATGATGATACCTATCTTCACCTTTATTCCGGTTGGCAGCAGATTAAAAAATGGGGCGCACTCAATAACTCCACACGTGCCATTCCAAGTACCTATCTGGGCTTGCGTGGCGAAGCGGCAACCGGGCCAGTGCGGGTACGCGGTGCCTACGTAACTCGCTATAGCGACAGGGACTCTCCGGATAAGATCCATTTCCTCACTGCGGATAAAAAGGAGATCAGCAGCATTGCGACCGGTGAATTGAGCTATAGCGATCACGGCTATAGTGCGCTCTATTTCCTGGGTGAAAGCCATAATTATATGCAACGGCACGGGGTGGAACTGGGTTGGCAACCGGCGTCCTGGGCAGAAAATCGCCTCAAGTTTGCCACCCAGCTGTATTACAACCATGGTCTGCAAGATTGGACCCGCATGTCCACCCGTCACAAGACGTTCGATGACGATGCCTACCATTATGCGATGTACGCCGAATGGCGCGCCGAGCGTTGGAAGCATAAGGTTGGAGCTTCATACACCCGGGCCTCACTCGATAATGGTAACGGGTTGGGGCGCTTTGAGTGGCACCTGGCCAAACACAGCCGCGGCACCTTTAACTCAATGGCCGACAGTTGGGGTAACGACTATGTGGGCGATAAGGAAAAGATGCTGGCCTGGACCTTCGGCTATGCCGTTACGCCAGAGGTTGAGCTGGGGATGGTCACCAACTATGGCTGGGGGATGAAGTACCGTGGGCATAGCATCGAGCGTGGTGAAACCCTGGTTTACTCCCGTTGGACGCCGTCGCAGCCTGCGCTGAAGAATCTGGCGCTCCAGCTGTCCGGTGGCCCATCCTGGAACTACCAGAGCCAGAGCAACCAGCCTAAGCTGACCTCGGATGGCAAGCCGATGCGCGCTCAGAACCACTCGATTGAATTCCAGGTGGATTACAAGTTCAACCTGTTCTAATCAACTCCTGCCTAGCCGTGTGGTTTTCCACACGGCATCAATAAATAATTATGCATTAATAGTAACTATTAACCGGCTTGAACCCTCGAAAAAAACGTGTAATCATTGCGCGAATTTCCCACTTCATCACAGAGGAGTACAGGCATGACGGCTTTAACCACCTCGGCGCAGCTGCGCTCCAGAAGTCTGATGACGCCCTCACTCCGTGTTTCCTTAACGCCATTTATGCGAACACCGCTTCCTCTTATGCGGTAAAGCTAGCCAATGCTCGCTGTTAGGCATGATTAAAAATAGAGCTGCGGCTCTGATTTTACTGATGTCTATCGGACGCTGCCGATCCCAGTCCCCGATAGTTGTCTGATGCCTACCCGCATCGGCCGGTCATGGTTGCGCCTTGGCTCATCACTTTGCCGGGATAACCAGGGTTATCTCATTATGTGCCCAGTGGCACACCCTCATCCTTAACCGTTTGAGACTCAGCATGATGAAAGAATTGAAGATAGCAACCAGCGCCAGCCTGGTAGCCAGCATTGAAACCCTGCGCGAAATTGTGCGCGTGGGGCAGACTGACTATACCGATGTGGCGGCGGCCGTGGTCTCCGTTAGCGATGTGGATGCCGGTATTCTGGCAACGCTCAAAGCGACCGGCTTTGAGATCCCGACGTTTGTTGCCGTTGAGGGGGATGAACAGCTTTCCCCGGATCACCTGCCGTTGATTACTGGGGTATTTGCCTTGGCTGCCGCGACCAAAGCGTTTTACATGGCGCAGTTGGAGGCCGCCGCCGATGCCTACGAGCAGGCGCTGTTACCGCCGTTCTTCAAAACGCTGAAAACCTACGTGGAGATGGATAACTCAACCTTTGCCTGCCCGGGCCATCAGGGCGGCGAGTTTTTCCGCAAGCACCCGGCAGGGCGCAAGTTTTTCGAGTTTTACGGTGAAACCATTTTCCGTTCGGACATGTGCAACGCCGATGTGAAGCTGGGCGATCTGCTGATCCACGAAGGCTCGGTCAAGGATGCGCAAAAACACGCGGCGAAAGTGTTCAACGCCGATAAAACCTACTTCGTGCTGAACGGCACTTCGGCCTCCAATAAAGTGGTGACCAACGCGCTGCTGACGCGTGGCGATCTGGTGCTGTTCGATCGCAATAACCATAAATCCAATCACCACGGCGCGTTGATCCAGGCCGGAGCGACTCCGGTGTATCTGGAAACCGCGCGTAACCCGTTTGGTTTTATCGGCGGCATCGATTCTAAATGCTTTGATGAGGCTTACCTGCGCGAGCAGATCCGCCATGTTGCCCCGGAAAAAGCCGCTGCGGCACGGCCTTTCCGCCTGGCGATCATTCAGCTCGGCACCTATGACGGCACCATTTACAACGCCCGTCAGGTGATCGATACCATCGGCCATCTGTGCGATTACATCCTGTTTGATTCGGCCTGGGTGGGGTATGAAGGTTTTATCCCGATGCTGAAAGAGTGCTCGCCACTGCTGTTGGAACTGGATGAGCACGATCCGGGTATTTTCGTCACGCAATCGGTGCATAAGCAGCAGGCAGGATTCTCGCAGACTTCGCAGATCCATAAGAAAGACGATCACATCAAAGGCCAGAAACGCCACTGCAACCATAAGCATCTCAACAATGCGTTTATGCTGCATGCTTCAACCAGCCCGTTTTATCCGCTGTTCGCCGCGCTGGACGTCAACGCCAAGATGCATGCCGGTGCCGCTGGCCGCCGCATGTGGATGGAGTGCGTCAAGCTGGGGATCGACACGCGTAAACAGTTGCTGGCACGCTGCTCGCAGTTGCGGCCCTTTATTCCGCCGCAGGTGGCAGGCAAGGACTGGCAGGACTACGATACCGACCTGATCGCCAACGATGCACGCTTCTTCAACTTTGTACCGGGCGAGCAATGGCATGGTTTTGCAGGCTATGCACAGGGGCAGTATCTGGTCGATCCCTGCAAGTTGCTGCTGACCACGCCGGGGATTGATGCGGCCACCGGTCAATACACCGAGTTCGGTATCCCGGCGACCATTCTGGCCAACTTCCTGCGTGAGAACGGCATCGTGCCAGAGAAGTGCGATCTCAACTCGATCCTGTTCCTGCTCACCCCGGCGGAGAACCCGGCGAAAATGGAGCATCTGGTGGATATGCTGGTGCAGTTCGAGCGTTACGTCGAGGCAGATGCGCCACTGAGTGAGGTCTTGCCGACGGTATATCGCAAGAATCAGCAGCGTTATGCAGGCTACACCATTCGTCAGCTGTGCCAGGAGATGCACGATCTGTACGTCAGCTTCGACGTGAAGCAGTTACAAAAAGAGATGTTCCGTCAGGATCATTTCCCGCCGGTGATGATGAATCCGCAGGATGCCAACGTCGAGTTTATCCGCGACAACGTTGAGCTGGTGCCGATCGCTCAGGCTGCTGGGCGCATCGCGGCAGAGGGGGCCTTACCTTATCCACCGGGCGTGCTGTGCGTGGTGCCAGGCGAAGTGTGGGGCGGCGCGGTACAGCGTTACTTCCTGGCGCTGGAGGAGGGCATCAACCGCTTGCCTGGCTTCTCACCGGAGTTGCAGGGCGTGTATATCGAGAAAAAAGATCACGGCTGGAAACGGATTTTTGGCTATATGATCAAGCCGTAAAACCTCATCTGACTAACCGAATTGTATGGGTGCGGCATGCTGCGCCCGTCTATCTTGCATGACAAAGGCGGATGTCACCACTACATTGAGTAGAGTGGTATGACAATGAGTCCAATAATGAAAGATCGAAAATACGCCGCCTGGGTCGCCAAAGAAAAAAGGAAGTCCACGTTTCACAGTTTTGACTGGTTTTTGCTGGTTAACGCCTTGTTCTCTTTCTACCTGTTCCTACAGCGTCTGGGGTCAGGACTTTACGAGTCGTTAAGCCATTTGCTACGTTCAGCTCCGGCGATCACTGGCGTGATGCTGGTCGCCTTCGTCACCTATATGGTGTTGAGGGTGTTACGGCCATACGGTGAGAAAGCTCGCTGGTGGGGGCTGATAGTCAGTGTGACGGTTTTGTCGCTATGCTGGTGTGCTACCTTTCATCACCTGATCGTCATGGGCAATGTGACCATAGTCTACCCCTTGCTGATTGGCTTGGTGTTTGCCTCACTGATCCCCTTTTACCTCTCTCCCTTGCTGCTGTGCCTGTTTACGGTACCGATACTGGCGATGTCCATCAGCGAGAATATTTTCCTGCGCGGTGCAGCCTCACTGGCGAACGTGTTCTCTTATTTACTGATGCTGTTTTTGATCTACTCGGCCAAACGTATGTTGGAGAAATGGTTTATGTTGGCTATCGAGCGGGAAAGGGAGAACAAGCAGCTGATCGAGCGTCTGGGTAAACAGGCCAACCGCGATCCGCTGACTGGGCTGGCCAATCGGCGTTATTTCAGCAACTACTTTGACGAGGTGTTTTCTCGGGAGGTGGAGAGTCGGGAGCCTTTCGCCATCATCCTGCTGGACGTGGATTTGTTTAAAAAATATAACGACCATTATGGCCATCAAATGGGGGATGAGTGTCTGATCCGTCTGGCCGAGTGCTTTGAAAATAGCGTGCGTCGTTCACAGGATCTGGTGGCACGTTACGGTGGTGAGGAATTCATTATTCTACTGCCAAAATCCGATCGTGCCGAGGCGATAGCGGTGGCCGAAAGGATCAAGACCTTGGTTGCGGCGATCGCGATCCCTCACGAAGGTTCCGATGTTGGGCAATGGGTCACGGTGAGTCAGGGGATTGCATTATGGCGCGCCGGAGTGGGGCGTGAGCAATTGGTCGAGATAGCCGATAAGGCTCTGTATCAAACCAAGGCTAATGGGCGCAACGGCTATACGTTGGCTGAGTAGGAGGCAGGGGGAATGGCTTTCCCCCTGTCCTGCCTTTCTTATCAGCGATTACTTCCGCCGATAGTTTTTCTGTGCGTTATTCACTTTCACCAGATAACGGCGTGATTCACCCGCAGGATGCTTGGTGGTCAGAGTCTGATAAATATCACCAGGCTGCATGCTGTTGATGATGGTTACCGCTTTGGCCTTGTCACTATTGAACACCCGCAGCACGCTGCCAGCTCCTCCGTTGTATGCGGTGATCACCGCATAACGGCGTGAGGTCGGGTTCTGAATGCCGCCCAGGTAGTTATTCTGCAAGATGGCCAGATAGGCGGTACCGGTATCGATGTTGTTCTCCGGATCAAACAGGTAGCTGCGGCTTGGCGTGCCCCATTTACCTTTGCTCTGGAACACGTCTTTACCGGCAGTATGCTGCACCACCTGCATCAGGCCCAGCGCGTCTGAACCGCTTACCGCATACGGGTTAAAGCTGGATTCGGTCTGCATAATCGCCAGGATCAGCGACTCTTCGACGCCGTATTTCTCAGACGCCTGGCGAACCATCGGCAGATATTTGTGTGCACGTTTGTCCAGGTGGTTAGGCACCAGTTGCATAGTCACCGAGTAGATCACGTGCAGGCCCGAGGTGCGCCTCTTTAGTTTGTTTTGCAGCAGGTAATCGGCGAAGTGCGCCGCCCGCCATTCCCAGCGGATGGGTTGGCCCTTGTTATCCAGCACCTGGCCGTACAGGAACGGCTCTTTGCTGATCTGGATATCATTGGCGTCGGAATAGAGGTCGATCGAGCCTGGATCGTCACCCATCAACAGGGTGCTGATCACCGCCTGGCGAAGATGAGCCGCAGGATCGGTAGTGGCGATGGTTTCGATAGTGATGGTGCCCGAATCAAAGTTGATGTGGCTACGAGTCTGATATTGGTCGGTATATTTGACGTAGTCTTTTGGTCCTGCGATCAGAACTTCGCTCAGCCCCCAGATGTTCTCAATATTGTGGGCAAATTGGCCCATCAAAATATCAAAGGCATTGGTGTCTTTGACATAGGCTTCCGTGACCACGTCGTTTTTTTTGCCGGAACAGGAGATCAGCAAAGGCGCTATCACTAGCAAAGCTAACATTTTCTTCATCTTGTTAAAGCCGTATACGCGAAGAATTAAACAGGGGGAAAGGGCCAGTGACTGGCCCGGGAAATCTTATTCGCTCGGTGGCGTATAGCCTTCGATGTGGACCTCATGCCCTTCGAACAGGAAGCGGATCATCTCTTGTTCCAGCAGTTTGCGGTCATCCACGTTCATCATGTTGAGCTTTTTCTCGTTGATCAGCATGGTCTGCTTCTTCATCCATTCTCCCCAGGCTTCCTTGGAGATTTCGTTGTAGATGCGCTTACCGACTTCCCCAGGATAGAGCTGGAAGTCTTGCCCATCGGCGTCACGCTGCAGGAAGGTACAAAAAATGGTTCTGCTCATGCTAATTCCTCGTCAATGGCGCTGTTGCCAAATAAACCGGGTTGGGTCGGGGACTGTTTGGCCAACTGCTGTAGCAGGCGCTCAACCGGCGCGGCCAGCCCGACCGAAGGGGGCTGCGTTAAGTTATACCAGAGACCGGCACCCTCATCCATGGCGCTACCCGCTTTGTCGATGTTCAGCCACATAGGCACAATATCCAGATGGAAATGGCTGAAGGTATGGCGGAAGGCGGTCATTTGCTCTAAACGGCTGCCTTGCAGGCCGCGTTGTTGCAGCCAGAGTTCAAGATCGATCCGCGCGCTAAACTGTGGGAAGCAGAATAGCCCGCCCCACAGGCCAGTTCCTGGGCGCTGTTCCAGCCAGACGCCATCGCCCTGTTGCAGCATCAGGAAGTAGGCGGTTTTTTCCGGCAGGGTTTGCTTGGGCTTTTTGCCTGGGTAGTTGGCCCAACTGCTGTTGCCGTTGGCGATGCAGCCGACATTGAGTGGGCATAGCTCACATTTTGGTTTGCTACGGGTGCAGACCATCGCTCCCAGATCCATCATCGCCTGATTGAACTGGCCAACCCCTTTTGCCGGTGTGACCTCTCCGCTGATTTCCCACAGGCGATTTTCCACCTCTTTCTTACCCGGCCAGCCAGCTATGGCATAGCAACGGGCCAGTACACGCTTGACGTTGCCGTCGAGGATCGGGTAGTGCTGCCCCTGGGACAGAGAGAGAATGGCACCGGCGGTTGAACGGCCTACGCCAGGCAGCGCGACAATTTCTTCAAAGGTTGTCGGGAACTCACCGCCGTGCTGTGCGACAATGGTCTGCGCCGCTTTATGCAGGTTTCTGGCGCGGGCATAATAACCAAGCCCGGTCCACAGATGCAGGACTTCATCCTGCGGCGCTTCGGCCAAGGCTCGCACGTTCGGAAAGCGTGCCATAAAGCGCTGAAAATAAGGAATAACGGTGGCAACCTGAGTTTGTTGCAGCATCACCTCAGAGAGCCATACTTGATAAGGCGTTTTATCGAGTTGCCACGGCAGCGTTTTGCGGCCATAGCGTTGGTACCAGTCAAGCACTACGTGCGAGAACTGTTGTGCTTGCATCATGAGCGAGTTCGCTATCCGGCAGATAAATAATGATGCGCGATTGCAGCATAGAGTGATGGTGCTGTAAACCGGAACTTTCCGCAGTAGCACATCCGGTATGATGATGAACGCTTGCTAAAGCAAGGTATCTTTGCATAATGCGCGTTCCCCTAATTGGCAGCCAAATAGACAGAAAGCACTATGATTAATGACGTCATCTCCCCAGAATTTGATGAGAACGGCCGCGCGATGCGCCGTATCCGCAGTTTTGTTCGCCGCCAGGGGCGGTTGACCAAAGGCCAGCAGCAGGCGCTGGACAACTATTGGCCGGTGATGGGCGTGGAATATCAGGCTGAACCTGTCGATATCGCCGCGCTGTTTGGCCGTGAAGCGCCAACCGTGCTGGAGATTGGTTTTGGCATGGGGGCATCCTTGGTCACCATGGCGGGCAACAACCCGCAGCAGAATTTCCTGGGGATCGAGGTTCACTCGCCGGGCGTGGGTGCCTGCCTGGCCGATGCCCATGAGGCGGAGTTGGCCAACCTGCGGGTGATGTGCCACGATGCGGTAGAAGTGTTGCAGAATATGATCCCGGACGCTTCACTGGATATGGTGCAGCTGTTCTTCCCGGATCCGTGGCACAAGGCGCGCCACAACAAACGCCGCATCGTACAGACGCCGTTTGTTGAGCTGGTGCAGCGCAAATTAAAAGTCGGTGGCGTATTCCATATGGCCACCGATTGGCAACCCTATGTGGAACACATGCTGGAAGTTATGAGCAGCAGCGCAGGCTATCGTAATCTCTCCGAGAGTAATGATTACGTACCGCGCCCGGACTCGCGTCCGCTGACAAAATTTGAATTACGTGGCCAGCGTCTGGGACATGGCGTTTGGGATTTGATGTTTGAGAGGATGGAATAATGGCTAAGAACCGTAGTCGTCGTTTACGTAAAAAGTTGCATATCGAAGAGTTCCAGGAACTGGGCTTCTCCGTCGCCTGGCGTTTTGCTGAAGGGACTGCCGTTGAAGATATCGACAGCACCCTGGACGCGTTTATCGAGGAAGTGATCGAGCCGAACGGCCTGGCGTTTGACGGTAGTGGCTATCTGCAGTGGGAAGGTTTGATCTGCCTGCAGACGATTGGTCATTGCACCGACGAACACCGTGAGCTGATCAAAAACTGGCTGGAAGCACGCAAGCTGAACGATGTGAAAACCAGCGATCTGTTCGACATCTGGTGGGATTGATCCCGTCCGATTAGCATTGCCGAAGGTGCCTTAATGGCACCTTTGTTTTATCTGGTGTCCTTTCTGGAGTAGTGAGCGCGGTGGTAACAACATTAGATAACGCGTTGCTGGAAGAGATCCTGCAACAGGTTCGCCCGTTGATTGGGCAAGGCAAGGTTGCAGACTATATTCCTGCGTTGGCAGAAGTCGCCGCCGATCGGCTGGCGATCGCCGTCTGTACTGTTGACGGTGAGCTGTTTCAGGCCGGCGACGCGGCGGAGCGCTTTTCGATCCAGTCGATCTCCAAGGTATTGAGCCTGACGCTGGCGCTAACGCGTTATCAGGAAGGTGAAATCTGGCAGCGGGTGGGGAAAGAGCCCTCTGGCCTGCCGTTTAATTCGTTGCTGCAGTTGGAGATGGAACAGGGCAAACCGCGCAACCCGTTTATCAACCCAGGAGCGCTGGTGGTATGCGATATGCTGCAAACCCGGCTTAGTGCTCCCAAGCAGCGGATGTTGGAAGTGGTGCGCCAACTGGCAGGTGTTGATGACCTATCCTATGACATCCGCGTGGCGCGCTCCGAATTTGAGCATTCCGACCGCAATGCCGCCATCGCCTATCTGATGAAGTCGTTCGGTAACTTCGACAATGACGTACTGACCGTGCTGCAAACCTATTTTCACTACTGCGCGTTACGGATGAGCTGCGTTGAGTTGGCACGCAGCTTTGTCTACCTGGCTAACCAGGGCCGGACGCTTGATGGCGAAGAAGTGATCAGCCCGTTGCAGGCCCGGCAGATTAACGCCTTGATGATGACCAGCGGTATGTATGACGGCGCAGGTGAATTCGCCTATCGGGTTGGCATGCCGGGCAAGTCTGGCGTGGGCGGCGGTATCATCGCCATCGTCCCTGATGAACTGTCGATTGTCGTCTGGTCGCCGGAGCTGGATGCATCCGGTAACTCATTGGCGGGAACTGCTGCACTAGAACTGTTGTCTCAACGCATTAGCCGTTCGATTTTTTAACTCCATCACACATGCGGTTGGAAGGGTGTCAGGAGAAACTATGTTAAAGAGAACCGGATTGGCCTTGCTGTTGTTAACGGCTTCACAGGCGCATGCCGAGTATCAGTGCAGCGTCAGGCCACAGGACGACGTGATTATCAGCCCGCAGACCGTGCAGGTGGTAGGTGCCAGCGGTAACCTGCAAATTACCGCCGACGGCGATGTCACTCGTGATGGCAAAGCATTGAACCTGAACGATAACCAGCGCCAGAAGGCGTTCAGCTACCAGAGCGCATTGCGTAAAGATTTACCCTGGATCGATCAGGGTGCGCAGCAGCATCTGGAGAAGGCACGGGTAGCGCTGGATAAAGTCATCGTTCAGCAGTTGGGTACTGACAGCAATGTGCGTAACCGTCTGACCACGCTCAACGATCAGTTGAAGCAGCAGATGAACCGCATCATTGAACACCGCAGCGACGGCCTCACGTTCCACCACAAGGCGATCGCACAGGTGGAGCAGGATGGCCGCAATATCGTGCAGCAGAGCATGGGCGGCGTGTTGCAGGACAGCCTGAACGAAATGGGTGTCAAGCAGGTTGCCAACAGCAATGGCAACCCGTTGCAGGCGATCATGGGCAATCTGGGTGGGCTACAGCAGGCCATCAAGAACGAATGGAACAATCAGGAGCAGGACTTCCAGAACTTCGGTCGCGACGTGTGTAAGCGCGTAACGGCACTGGAAACCCAGCGTAAGGATCTGGTTAAGGCGTTGAACTAAGGTTTTACGTTAACAGGTTCCGTTGTTTTAAGAATTGCACTCTTAACTCGACGGAACCTTTTTTGTTGCCAGGGCAGTGTTGCTGAGTTTTTAGGGCTTGAACCGCATTGATGATCTCAATGGGCGCAGCTCACATGCTGCGCCCATACAGGTGAGCCTGCAATTCTACCTAAGTTATTCTTCCGGCAAGAACAGTTCCAACAGCGAATTAAGGAACAGTTTGCCATGCTCGGTGATCTGCCAATACTCTGGCGTCTCTAGCAGATAGCCTTTAGCCAGTGCTTCGTCCAATGGCGCGCGGATCACACTCTCATCCAGCCCGGTATATTGGGCGAACTCGGCGCGTGGCGCAGCTTCCAGCAGGCGGAAACGGTTCATAAAGAACTCGAATGGCCGATCGTGCGCCTCGACTTCATGCAGCTTGTCCCGATAGTCACCCCGCATAAAGCCGCGTGGATGCTTGGTTTTGGCGGTGCGCAGAATGCGGCCATCGGCAAAGGTCAGCTTGCCGTGTGCGCCACAACCAATCCCCAGATAGTCGCCAAAGCGCCAGTAGTTGAGGTTGTGCTGACACTGATAACCCGGTTTGGCGTAGGCCGAGGTTTCGTACTGCTGATATCCGGCGGCGCTTAACAGCTCATGCCCTTGTTCAAAGATATTCCACAACGCGTCATCGTCCGGCAATACCGGCGGGCGTGAGCTGAAGAGGGTATTTGGCTCGATGGTGAGTTGATACCACGACAGATGCGGCGGATTGAGGGCGATAGCCTGGCGTAGATCGTCCAGCGCTTCTTCCAGTGACTGATCCGGTAGGCCATGCATCAAATCCAGATTGAAACTGCGCAGGCCCAGGCCGGTTGCCAGATGCGCCGCGCGTTTGGCCTCATCCGGGCCATGAATACGCCCCAGGCGGGTTAACTTCTCGGCGCTGAAGCTTTGTACGCCAATCGAGATGCGGTTCACCCCGGCGCGCTGGTAGCCACTGAAGCGATCGGCCTCCACGGTGCCTGGGTTGGCTTCCATGGTGATCTCGGCGTCATCCGCGACATGAATGCGCGCCCGCACGCCATCCAGCAGTGCCTGCATGGCTTCGGCACTCAACAGGCTCGGCGTACCGCCACCGATAAAGATAGTGCTGATTGCACGACCGCTGGCGAGCGGCAAATCAGCATCCAGATCCGCCAGTAGATGATCGACATATTCCTGGTGCGGCACTTCGCCTTTCAAGGCATGCGAGTTGAAATCACAGTATGGGCACTTTTGTACGCACCAGGGAATATGGATGTACAGGCTGAGCGGTGGCAGTTGTACGCTGTTAGCTGGCATTACGCATCGCTTCCAACATCAACTTCAACGCCTTGCCACGGTGGGAAATGGCAATTTTCTCTTCCCGCGTCAGCTCTGCTGCGGTGCAGCCCAACTCTGGCACATAGAAGATCGGATCGTAACCGAAGCCGCCAACGCCGGCCGCTTCAAAAGTGATTTCACCGTTCCAGCAACCGTGGAATACCAGCGGAGTTGGATCTTCCGCATGGCGCATATACACCAGCACGCAATGGAATTGAGCACCGCGCTTGCCCGCAGGCACGTCTTTCAGCGTCACCAGCAGCTTGTCCAGATTCTGCTGGTCGCTGGCCTCTAAACCGGCGTAGCGGGCAGAATAAATACCCGGAGCGCCGCCCAAGGCATCGACTGCCAGGCCTGAGTCGTCGGCAATCGCTGGCAGACCGGTGATCTGCGCGGCATGGCGGGCCTTGAGAATGGCGTTTTCAATAAACGTCAGGCCGGTTTCTTCGGCGGAATCTACGCCAAGCTCGGTTTGCGCTACCACGTCAAAGCCGAAATCGGCCAGCAGTTCGGCGAGTTCACGCACTTTGCCGGGGTTGCCGGTGGCAAGAACGATTTTTTGCATAATAGATACCTTGAAATTATTCGATGAGCGCCGCGATGGCCTCAGGGATCTGTTGCGGGTTGAGGATGCGCAATTGCTTGTGCCGCCCCAGCTCGCCTTTCTCGATGATCACGTTGCTTTTCGCCACCTTGAACTGCTTGGCGATAAACTTGATGAGATGGGCATTGGCCTGGCCATCAACCGGCGGTGCGGTGATGGCGACTTTTATCTCGTCGCCATGCAGGCCAATAATCTGATCGCGGCTGGCTTTGGGCTGAATATATAGCCTGACTACCAGCCCGTCCAGCAGCGGGGTAACTGCACTCACAGCAGGAACCAGAGCTCGCCGAACAGATCCATCCCCAGGTAGTTGATCAGATACAGGATCAGGATCACCACCATCGCGGAGAAATCAATGCCGCCCATTGCCGGGATCACGCGGCGGATAGGGGCCATCAATGGCTCGGTAAGCTGGAACATTACATAATCAATCGGGCTGCGGCCCTGGCTGATCCAACTCATCAAGGCGCGAATGATCATCACCCAGAAGATCAGGTAGCCGACGGATTTGATCAGGGAGATCAGGCCAAACAGCAAGTTGTACAGGCTGAGTGACAGGGTACCGCTCTGGATCAGCAGCAGTAGCGGATATTTAATGGTCATCAGCAGGAACGCCAACAGCAATGAGGCGCTATCTACCGGCCCCATCGAAGGAACGATGCGGCGCAGAGGGCCGACGATCGGCTGGGTGATTTTCACCACAAACTGTGAAAACGGGTTATAAAAGTCAGTGCGCGTCAGTTGCATCCAGATGCGCAACAGCAGCACCATCACGTAAATATCAACGACGGTTTTGACCAGAAAAGTCAGCGTTAGCATGTAAGTTACCCTTCTCCTTAACTTCTGGGTTATCCCCTTGGTTTTCAGACCACCGTGGCGGCCTGAAACTCATCGGGCATAGTTAAAATGATTTTTCCATTTCCTGCGCACGGGAAACGGCGGCCTGCATGGCTTTGGCAACGGTCTCTGGCAACTGATGTTCGTTGAACACCCGTATTGCCTCGGCGGTGGTGCCCCCTTTGGAGGTCACCTGCTCACGCAGCGTAGCCAGTGAAATTTCCGGGTTGGCGGCGGCCAATGCCGCAGCACCGATAGCGGCCTGCTGCACCAGATCGCGAGCGGCCTGGCTGCTGAATCCCATACGTTCGGCTTCCTGCTGCATGGCATCCATAAACAGGAAGAAATAGGCTGGTGCGCTGCCTGCGGCGGCGATCACGCTATTGATGCCGTTTTCGTCATCGACCCAGCAGACTTTACCCACCGAGCTCATCAGATCGCTGGTGTAATCACGATCCTGTTGGCTAACCTGCTCGGGAGCATACAGCCCGCTCATTCCTTTACCGACCAGTGAAGGGGTATTGGGCATGATGCGCACGATATTCAAGCCTTCGCCGAGCATTTGATAGAAACGGCTCACCAGAATACCGGCGGCGATCGACAGCACCAGTTTACCGGAGAAATCGACCTGTTCCTGTAAAGGTAAGCAAACCTGCGCCATCATTTGCGGTTTCACCGCCAGGACCACGACGTCGGCCTGTTGTGCACAGGTGATGTTGTCTGCGCTGCTGTGGATGCCATATTCGGCGGCCAGGGCGTCACGGTTTTTTGCTGACGGCGCACAAACGCTGATGGCGGCTGCCGGATAGCCACCGGCGACCAGGCCAGCAATGATAGCGCGAGCCATATTACCGGCACCAATAAAGGTAATTTTGCGATGTTGCATCCAATCCTCGTTATACGGTGGTGTGCGAGTAGTCGCGGGCACCAAAAATGGCGGTGCCGATACGAACCATCGTGCTGCCAGCGGCGATCGCTGCCTGCATATCATCTGTCATGCCCATCGACAACGTATCCACCTGCGGATAGCGCTGCTTGAGCTCCTGGAAAGCGTCGTTCATCTGGCCGAATGTCGCCAACTGGCGCTGATAGTCGTGTTCCGGGGCCGGGATGGCCATCAGCCCACGCAAGCACAGGTTAGGCAATGCGGCGACCGCCTCGGCCAGCGCTGGCAGCTCACTCAATACAATGCCAGATTTACTCTGCTCGTCACTGATATTTATCTGGATCAGCACGTTTAGTGGCGGCATTTCTGCGGGGCGCTGATCGCTCAGGCGCAGGGCAATACGCAAGCGGTCAACGGTGTGGCACCAGGCAAAGTGCTCTGCCACCAGCCTGCTTTTATTGGATTGCAGCGGGCCGATAAAGTGCCATTCCAATCCTGCCCCTTCCGGCAACTGGGCAAAATACTGGATCTTGTCTACCCCTTCCTGCACGTAATTCTCGCCAAACGCGTGCTGGCCTGCGGCGATGGCTTGTGCGATCGCCTCCGCAGGTTTGGTTTTGCTGACTGCAAGCAATGTCACTTCTTCTGGAATGCGTGCGCAGCCTTGAGCGGCCGCGGCAATACGGCTCCTGACATCCTGCAGATTCTGTTGGATAGTGCTCATGATTAACCCGGGAGATTGATATGGATATCGATGAATTTGTGGCTCTTAGTGTAAAGCATAATGCCTCCGATCTGCACCTTTGTACCGGTCATCTGCCAATGTTACGTATCGATGGTGAACTCCAGGCCGTGGAACGTGGGGAAATCCTTACCCAACAGCAGATGGTGGCATGGTGTCAAACGCAGTTATCGCAAACGATGTGGCAGCAACTCCAGCAGGTGGGGCAGCTCGATCTGGCGCTATCTCTGGCTGATGGTACCCGGCTGCGTGCCAATTTCTTTTTGCAAAATGCCGGGGTCTCCGTGGCGTTACGCCGGATCGCCAGCCAGTGCCCAACGTTGGCCGAACTGACTACCCCGGAAATTATTCCGGCGCTGCTGCAACGCGAAGATGGCTTGATACTTGTCACCGGTGCTACCGGCAGCGGCAAGTCGACCACGTTGGCGGCGATGATCGACTTTATTAATCGGCATCAGCGCCGCCATATCCTCACGCTGGAAGATCCGATCGAGTTTATCCATCGTAGCCAGCGTTCCCTAATCCAGCAGCGCGAGTTAGGGCGGGATACCCACAGTTTTGACGATGCGCTGCGGGCCGCACTGCGTGAAGATCCAGACGTGATCCTGCTGGGGGAGCTGCGTGATACCACCACCGTTCGGCTGGCGTTGACCGCGGCAGAAACTGGCCATCTAGTTCTAGCTACTTTGCATACCCGAAGCGCACCACAGGCGGTGGAAAGGCTGGTGGATGTCTTCCCGGCGGAAGAGAAAGCCTATGTTCGGGCTCAGTTGGCCAGTAGCCTGCAGGCGGTGATCGCGCAAAAGCTGCTGAGCAAACCCGGAGGAGGGCGTGTTGCCATTTACGAGATCCTCACGGCCACGGCGGCAGTGAGCAGCATGATCCGAGAAGGGAAAACCCATCAGTTGGTCAGCGTATTGCAAACCGGTGCGCAGTCAGGCATGCAAACTTTTGAACAGGGTTTGCAACAGCGTGTTGCGCAGGGAATATTATAATGCCACAATCGATTAGCTATTTCCCCCTTATACCTTATATTTAATTGCAATCAATAGCACAGAGGTTGCGTGCAAGAGCGAAGTATATTGGTAACTCAAGAGCGAATTGTGTTGCAGTATAAGCAACTCTCTATGGGTTTTTATTTTTAGGACTAGTATTAGGATAAGGATATTCTTATGGGTTCCTGGCTGATTGTTGACGATCACCCCGCAATTTGTTTCGCTGTGAAAGCAATTTTATCTTCATTAGGTAATAACTCGATCCAGACCGCAACTAACGGTCTGGATGCCATGGCGCGAATAAGGGAAAATACGCCGCAGCTGGTGATACTTGATATCATGCTGAACAAAATGGATGGGCTGCAGATCCTACAGCATATTCGCCAGGTGGACAGCGCTATTAAAGTGGTGGTCTATACTAGCCTGCCCACGGGGAGCTATGCAGAAAGAGCGTTGCGTGCCGGGGCTAGCGGGTTTTTCAACAAGGATCAGGATATCAGTCAATTGGCACCATTGTGCCAACTGGTGCTGCAAGGCTATGCCTGTTTTCCACAGATTACTCTGATGCCTTTGCTAAATTCACCGCAAAAAAGTGAGAATGATCTTACTCGCCTTTCCGATCGTGAATTGACCGTGTTGCGGTATTTGTCAGAGGGTCTTAGCAATAAGGAAATAGCCGATCGTCTGATTTTGAGCAATAAAACCATCAGCACTTATAAGACACGTCTGATGGAAAAACTAAAAGTTAGCAGTACAGAAGATTTGGTGGCTTTTTTTCATCATCAGAGCGAACGACCTGACGATGAATAAATTGCTCTTGATACTTTTGTTTTTTTGCTGTGGTGTTTCCGCTGGGGAAGTTCCAGCTTTTCGTGAAACTAATTTGCTTAGCCGTAGCCAGGTTCAATTATCCGAGCCCGAGCTGACCAGTGATGATTGGCAATGGTTGCGCCGTAAACGTGTGCTGGTTTTCGGCATTGCGGCCCCCAATTATTCTCCTTTTGATATCATCAGTGGCACCCGGGATTATGGTGGTATCAATGCTGATTACCTGGGGATCGTCGGCTATAACCTTAACGTACAGATAAAGGTGCGTTACTACGAAGATGCCTCAGCCTTACGGAGGAGTCTGGATAAGGGAGAAGTCGATCTGATCGGCAATGTCGCTGCAAAAAGCGTAGCCGATCCCGACATGCTGCTTTCTACACCTTATGTCTCTGCCTCACCGGCATTGGTGGTGCGCACCGATAGCCTGCTGCAACAGAATCCCCCCAAGCGCATTGCTATCGAACGCCTATACAGCGGTAATCAGAGCTTGATAGCACGCTTTCCGGCAGATTATCAGGTCTTTGACATACCGCGCCGTGCGCTGGAGGCGTTGTCGTTCAAGAAGCTGGACGCTTTTATTGGTGATGCCACGGTGGCTCGCTATTTAATCAATCAGGGCAACCTGAACAATCTGCGTTTGCAATTGCTGCCACAACAGGACATCAAAGGCTTCTCCTTTGGCATGGCCAAGGGGAATGTGCGTTTACAGCGAATATTGAACGCTGTTTTAGCGAGCATTCCGGAAAGCACCCATGCAGAGATCCAAAGCCGCTGGAATGGCGGGATCCCCATGTCACAAAGCGATGAACACCTGCTGCTGACCTCACTGGAAAGAAAGTGGGTGGAAGAACATCCCAGGGTGCGCTTGGCCGTTAATGGCGATTTTGCCCCTCTGGGCTTCTTCGACGTTCAGGGGGAGTTCCGTGGTCTGACAGCCGATGTGATGGAGGCTATCTCTAGCCGTATAGGGCTCAAGTTTGACATTATCCGCGCGCAATCACTGCAAGACTCCCTGGATGCGGTGAAAACCGGCAGGGCTGACATTGTCGCTGGCGTGACGCTAGATGCAATCTGGCCTAACGGGTTGCTGACCACTCGTTCTTATTTATTCAACTCTTGGGTATTGCTGGGGATCCAGGAGCAGATTAGCCAAGATCCTCCGCAGTTGATTGCCCTGGTCGCAGGGCACCCTCTGCAGGTTATCTTGCGGGAACAGTACCCCGAGAGCCGGATCATTACCGTGCCTTCACCCCAAGCCGGTATTGAGGCGTTAAAAGCAGGAAAGGCTGAAGCACTCGTGTTGCCGATGATTAGCGCCGATTATTTCCTGGCTCGGGAGCCCACATCGGGGCTTAGTATTCTGAGTGCTCTGGATATTGAACCGGCGCGTTTTGTGATTGGTGTCTCTGGTAATGAATATCCCCTGGCAACGATCCTCGACAAGGCATTGCTGAATATCCCCCCAGAGGATATCCATGCGATGACCAGCAATTGGTATAACAACACCTATCTGCTTGAAGGTACCCCGGGTGATGGAGAATTGCTTGCCCACTGTTATTCCACAGCGTGGTTACTGATCGTTCTGTTGCTGGCAATGCTGGTGATAGTCTTGGTTATCAGCCGGTTGCGCAGTAAGCGCCGCCTGGTGCAGCGTTGCCAGGCGATCATCGATAGCGTGCCCTTGCCGATTTACATCACCAATCTGAAAGACCAGATAGTGATGGCGAACACGCCGTTTTTTAATGCCATCAATGCTCCCGCAGAGAAAGTTGTCGATAGCTCACTGGAAAATTACCCACTGCAACTGCCTGTTACGCTGGATATTGGCCGGGGTGGTGAGCAGGAACAGGTTTTATCAGTTATGCAGTTGGGGGGCCAGTCGCGTACTTTGCAGCAGTGGGGCCAATTGTTAATTACTGAGGATCAGCGTGCTGAAGGAAAAATCGGCGGGTGGTTTGACGTGACCGAACGCGATCGCCTGATTGCGCAGTTACAGCAGGCGAAAGAGCGCGCAGACAGTGCCAACCGGGCTAAAACCACCTTCCTGGCCACCATGAGCCATGAGATCCGTACCCCGCTCAATGCCATTATCGGCATGTTGGAACTGTTGCTGAACCGCCCGCAACGGGAGGAAGCTTTAGATCGAGAACTGCTGAGTGTTGCACATGAGTCCGCCCATTCTCTGCTGGCCTTGATTGGTGACATTCTTGATATCTCACGCATTGAGGCGGACCGTTTGATCCTGCATCCACAGCGTGCCGATATCCGTCGCCTGATTGAAGCCGTGGCGATGTTATTTGACGGTGTGGCACGCCAAAAAGGGTTAGCGTTCAGGTTGGATATTGACGCGGAGATCACTGGCGATGTGTTAGTAGATCCTATGCGTTTCAAGCAGGTGCTATCCAATCTGGTGAGTAACGCCATCAAGTTTACCGAGCAAGGGCAGGTCACACTCAGCGTCGTGGTCGATCAGATTAGCGAAGAACGAGCGGATCTGCGGCTACGTGTCTCTGATACTGGCAAGGGAATTGATGCTGTTACTCAAGCGCGTCTTTTCCAACCCTTTACTCAGGGCAATGGGGAGGCTGGCGGGACGGGGCTAGGGCTGTATATTTGCCGCAAGCTGGTAGAGATGATGGGAGGGACCATCGCATTGAACAGTGAAGTGGGTATTGGCAGCGAGGTCACCGTGCTGCTTTCGGTGCCGAGATTGCTGAAATTCCCCCCTCAAACACCTCTGGAGGAACCCGCCCCGGTGGCATCATCCCAGCTGCGGGTACTGATCGTTGAAGATCATCCGGCGGGCAGAATGTTGTTGACCCAACAGTTGCAGTTTCTTGGCCATCAGCCCAGTGCGGTGGGGGATGGGGAGCAGGCGCTGCAGCTGTTCGAGCAGGACAGCTTCAACCTGATTATCACCGACTGCCAGATGCCTGAACGCGATGGTTACAGCCTGAGCCGCCAAATCAGGCACCTCGAGCGTGAACAGCAGTCCGTTCCTACGGTGATCTGGGGGCTGACGGCCAATGCGCAAGAAAGTGCACGGGAGGCCTGTCTGCAGGCGGGAATGGATGACTGCCTGTTCAAGCCGGTTAACCTGAGCATATTAAAAGCGAAATTGTCTACGTTGCCACTGGCTGATGTGGGGAACAGTGAAGAGGAGCCTGCGTTTGTCGTGGAAGATTTACCAGCGGAATTGCGCCAGCCAAAGGTATTGCAAGAGTTCATCCAAACCCTGCTGGATTGCTTGCATGAAGACTGTACGCAACTTGCCATGGACATGAAGCAACAACCGATGGACCTGATAAGCATACGGGCGTTGGCCCATAAATTGGCTGGTGCGGCGCGGTTGGTGAATGCTGAAAAACTGAATCAAGCTTGTCAGTCATTGCATGACAACCCCGCTCAGGCCACCGCAACGGCGGTGCTGGGGGAAGCGCAACGGCTGCTCAGTAGCTTAAAGAAGGTACAACGGACTACAGGAGAATAGTCCCTTCCTACAGAGTGATTAAGCCTTCTGCAGATATTAAGGTAAGGGCGATCATTTTATTCTTTGTTGCACAGGAAGGGGGGCTTTTGGGCTCCTCATGTGTAATAACGTTTAAGGATAAAATGATGAAAAACACCACTAAATTAGCGATTCTGCCACTGGTTCTGGTTCTGGGCGCCAGCTTCTCTACCATGGCTAATGCGGCTTACGACTGTAACGCCAAGCGTGCTGCGATCGAATATCAGATCCAGCAGGCAGAGAAGTACGGTAACTACAACCGCGTCGCGGGTCTGAAGCGTGCTCTGAGCGAAGTTAATGCCCATTGCACCAACGGTAGCGTGCTGCAGGATGCGCAGAAGAAAGTCACCAAGCCGGAACAGAAACTGGCCGACAAGCAGCAAGACGTCCAGGAAATCAAAGCCGACCTGCGCGAAGCTCAGGCTAAAGGTGACGCCAAGAAAGTGGCCAAGTACCAGAAAAAACTGCAAGAAAAGCAGGCTGACGTAAAAGAAATCAAGCAAGAGCTGAAGCAGGCTCGTGCTGAGCTGGCCGCTGCACAGAAATAAGCAGTCATGATTTGGTAATTAAGGGGCGCAGATGCGCCTCTTTTTGTGTCGGATAAATATTGTGGTTTGCACTCAGGGAACGAATGAAACCCACTTTTCATATTGCCATTATGTCGTTAGGCCTGTTGGTTAACGGTGCCAGGGCTGAAATAAATAACGTCTATCTCATTATTAACGATAACTTTAAGGGCGAGGTGGCCGTTAACCTGGGGCTGGATGAGCAGCCGTGTATTAATGCCCCCTTGCTACGTGAGTGGGGGATACGTGATGCCGCGATAGTGATGGAAACGACCCCTGAGGGCTGTATTCTGCCCGACGCATTGAGTGCCCGAAAAATTGGGGTGTTCTATGAGCCGATAGCACAATTGCTGACGGTAGATATCCCGGCTGGCATGCTGGGTGACAGCAAGCTGGCAGGCCGCTGGAATGACGGTATTAATGCGGCATTTGTTAACTATCAGTTCAATTACGGCCATTATGCGGGCGAAAACTATCGCGATACGCAGCGGCACGAAAGCCTGTATGCCGATATTACCACCGGGGTAAACGTGGGCCCTTGGCGGCTGCGTTATCAGCCCGTCTATCAGAAAGAGATCTGGGGCAACCCGACCTGGCACACCGAAAGGGCGCTAGCCTATCGGGATCTCAAAGCCTGGCGCGCCACGCTGACTTTGGGCGACAGCGTGACGCCATCAGTTTTATTCGATAACGTCCGATTCCGTGGCATCAGCCTGGTATCGGATAGCCGAATGCTACCGGATGGCCTGCGGCAGTTTTCCCCCTGGATACGTGGCTTCGCACGGAGTAATGCGGAAGTGAGGGTGCGCCAGAACGGTGAAGTTATCTATCAGACATTTGTTTCCCCGGGAGCATTCGTGTTGAAAGATGTCTATCCGCCCGCGCTTGAGGGGGATCTTACCGTCACGATACGCGAAAGCGACAGTACCGAAACCGAACGAAAGATCCCCTACTCCTCCATGCCCAACCTGGTTTACGCCGGCCAGTGGCGCTATGACGCCTCGGTGGGTAAATACCAACCCTATTACGGTATGGAAGAGGAGCAGCCAGGCTTTGCTCAGGCCTCGCTCAGTTATGGGCTCCCGGGGAAGGTTACGCTGTATGGTGGTTTCCAGGGGGCAGATATTTATCGCAGCGTGGCGGTCGGGATTGGCAAGAGTCTTAACCACTGGGGAGCGATTTCGGCGGATTACACGTTTTCATCTGCCCGTCAGCCAAGACGTTCAGCGCCGGACACCGGCGGCATGGCGCGTATGCGTTACGCCAAGGCTTTCCCGGCCTGGGAGTCTTCCCTCAGCCTGATGGCGCAATATTATCCGCGGCAGCGCTATCGTACGTTTGGCACGGCGATAGAGCAGCAGAGCACCTATTGGTGGGACTGGGAAGACGGCATTTTTGTCGGTGACTTTGACGAGGAAAAAAAGTATCGCCTGGAAGCGCGCTATAACCAGTATCTGTCCGATTCAGACAGCCTTTACCTGACGTTGGCTCGAGAGGCCACGCGGGGTAATCAAAGAGGTGAAACCAGCGTCGAGATGGGCTTCAGCGCCAGCCTGGGTAAGGTAGACGTTGCGCTGTATGCGGAATATAACCGCCCTTCGTATGGCAAAGAGCAGGCACAGTTGGGGCTCTCTGTCTCGCTGCCGTTGAACGCGATCGGCGCACCACGTATGAAGCTGAATTATGATCATACGTTGGCTAACGATCGGACCGACAGCCGGCGGATAGGCGTCAGTGGTACACTGCTTGACGACTATAGCCTGAGCTACAACGCCAGCACTAGCCAAAGTCAACGCAATGGCAGTAGCCAGGATCTGAGCGCCAATTATCAATATAACGCAGGTGACCTGCGGGTAGGTCATTCGCAAGGGGCAGGCTATCGCCAGCAGAATCTGGAGCTTGCTGGCAGCCTGATGGCGCATCAGGAAGGACTCACGCTTGGGCAGACGTTAGGCGAAACCGTGGCCATCGTCAGTGTGCCTGGGACGCCGGGGATTGGCATCGATAATCAGTATGGCGTCACCACCGACTGGCGGGGCTATGCGCTGATAGGCAATCTGACGCCGTACCGTATCAACAGTCTGACGCTGGACAGCCTTGAACTACCGGATACGCTTGAATTGCCTGAATCTGATCAGGAAGTGGTGCCTACCGCTGGTGCGATCATGTTCAGCCGCTTTGCTCCAGCACGGAAAATCAGCCCGGATGCTGCTCAAACCAGCTCTCCAGAATAACCACGGCGGAGGCAGAATCGACGCTGCCTTTATCCAATGCGCGGAATCCCCCATGGTCAAACAGATTGGCCCGTGCCTCCACGGTGCTCAGGCGCTCATCATGCAGGGCAATCTGTACACCAAAGCGGCCATGCAGCCGGTTGGCAAATTTACGCGCTCGTTCGGTCAGCGGCTGTTCGGTGCCATCCATATTCAACGGTAAGCCAACCACCACCAGGTCTGGCTGCCACTCTTTCAGCAGGCGCTCGATCTTCTGCCAGTCAGGTACGCCGTCCTGGGCTTTAAAGGCCGCCAGCGCTCGAGCGGTGCCAGTAATTTCCTGGCCGATCGCTGCGCCGATGCTTTTGGTCCCGAAGTCGAAGGCGATAATGGTGCGGTTAGTCATCAGGCGTGTCCTGCGTGGCTGGCAATGCTGCGAATATCGATGCCAAGGCGGTTGGCGGCTTCGCGCCAGCGGTTGGCGATCGGCGTGTGGAACAGAATGTCGGTATCGGCCTCGGCGGTCAGCCAGGCATTTTCCAGCAGTTCCTGTTCCAACTGGCCCTTTTCCCAGCCCGCATAGCCAAGCGCCACCAGCACATCGGTGGGCTGATCTGGCGTGCCAAGCGTTTCCAGCACGTCTTTCGAGGTGGTGATCATGGTGGCCGGTGAGATCTGAATGCTGGAGCCAAAGCCTTTGCGTGGGGTATGCAGAATAAAGCCGCGATCGTCAGCCAGCGGGCCGCCAGCGAACACTGGTTTGTCCAGGCTGATCGCCAGATCGCGTGGTGAAGGCTTGATATCGAGTTTTTCCAGCACCGTCTCCACGGTGAAATGTTCCACGGGCTTGTTGATCACTAATCCCATGGCTCCGTCGTCATTATGTTCGCAAACGTATATCACCGAACGTTTGAAGCGCGGATCTTGCATTGCGGGCATGGCAATCAGGAAATGGTGCTGTAAATTCATGGCGTTAATTCAATTCGGAAGTAAAATGCATGCCCTCTCCCAATGAGAGAGGGCGCGTCGTCGGCCTACTTCGCGGCCAGACGTTTTTCAATGGCGTCCATCAGCATGCCGGTGACGGAAACCGGGAATGCGGCTTCGATCTCACGGGCGCAGGTTGGGCTGGTGACGTTGATCTCGGTGAGGCGATCGCCAATCACGTCCAGGCCAACAAAGATCAGCCCTTTCTCTTTTAGCGTTGGGGCAACCGCGCGGGCAATTTTCCAGTCGCTTTCGCTCAGTGGGCGCGCTTCACCACGGCCACCTGCGGCCAGGTTACCACGGGTTTCGCCTTGGGCAGGGATACGCGCCAAGCAGTAAGGCACCGGTTCGCCATCCACCACCAGGATGCGTTTGTCCCCATCCTTGATGGCTGGCAGGAAGTTTTGCGCCATGCAGAAGCGGCTGCCGTGCTCGGTCAGGGTTTCGATAATCACCGACAGGTTGGGGTCGTCCTGCTTCACGCGGAAGATCGAGGCCCCGCCCATGCCGTCCAGCGGCTTGAGGATGATATCGCCATGCTGCTGGTGGAATTTGCGGATATGGGCAGCGCTGCGGCTGACCAAGGTGTCTGGCGTCAGCTCCGGGAACCAGGCGGTGAACAGCTTTTCGTTACAGTCACGCAGGCTCTGTGGCTTGTTGACCACCAGCGTGCCTTTCACTTCGGCACGTTCCAGGATGTAGGTCGCATAGATGTATTCAGTGTCGAACGGCGGATCTTTACGCATCAGGATCACGTCCAGATCCTGCAACGCCAGATCCTGCTCGCTGCCAAAGCTGAACCAGCTCTCTTTGTCTTCTTTCACGTTCAGCAGGCGCGTGCGGGCACGGCCATCACCGGCATGCAGATAGAGATCGTTCATCTCCATATAATGCAGTTCCCAGCCGCGGCGCTGCGCTTCGAGCAGCATGGCAAAGCTGGTGTCTTTTTTGATATTGATGGATGCGATAGGGTCCATCACGATGCCGAGCTTGATCATCTCTTCTCCTTACGAACCTGTGAGACAGGTTCTTAGCCCAGGTCGCCGAAACGGACCTGCAAAGCGGTAATTGCGGTGAGCGCGGTGGTTTCTGTACGCAAAACGCGTGGCCCCAGCAGGATATCAGTAAATCCATAGTCTGTGGTCATGGCAATTTCTTCGGCGGATAATCCGCCCTCCGGCCCAATGAGCAGACGTACGCTCACTACCGGCAACGGCAGGGTATTGATACTTTGGCTGGCGCGTGGATGCAGGTTCAGCTTGAGGCTATCGTCCTGCTCGGCGCACCAGTGTTCCAGAGACATCGCTGGGCGGATTTCCGGAATGCGGTTGCGGCCGCATTGTTCGCAGGCCGCGATGGCGATTTTTTGCCACTGCTGGAGTTTTTTCTCCAGGCGCTCACCGTCGAGTTTAACGCCGCAGCGCTCGGAAAATAGCGGAGTGATCACGTTCACCCCCAACTCAATGGATTTCTGGATGGTGAATTCCATCTTTTCGCCACGGGAGATCACCTGGCCAAGATGTAAGTTGAGCGGTGATTCGCGATCTTCCCGTTGCCCGGCGTTGATCTGAACCAGCACGTTCTTTTTATCCACCCGGGTGATTTCTGCCTCAAACACCTGGTTGCTGCCATCGAACAGTTGCAGTGCCTGCCCGGCGCTCATCCGCAGCACGCGGCCGACATGATTGGCGGCATCCTCGCTCAATGCAATTTCTGCACTGGCGCTCAAGGGCTCTGGATGGTAAATGCGGGGTTTACGCATAATGATTGTCAGATCCTGGCTCAATGATACGGCGCTGCCGGAGGGCAGCGCGAAAGCACTATAGTAGGTCAGCCTTTTTGCTGCTGACAAGCCTGTTGAATATAAGGGTTGTGATTCCCTTGTACCATGGCGATGCGTGCTTCACGTCGACATTCCCAGGCGCTGACCGGATACAGGCGGTTCCAGGCTTCAAACAGCTGGGTTTGCTGGCGTGAAAGCGGCAACTGGTAGCGATCGCGCATGTAGAAGTAGGTGCGGGCAATGGCACCTCGCGCACGGGCAGGTGGCTCGGCCTGCTTGTTCTTGAAGTCTACCTTCATTTGACACTGTCCGTATTGCCCTTCGCCACCCCGCCACTGGCTGTACATAAAGTTATTGCGGTCACCATTCACTTCACCGATGGCGGGTTGCAGGTTGTGCAAGTCGATCTCTATCTGGCGATAAACCGGATCCTTGTTGCAGTTTTTACGCCCACCCTGTTGCCAGCACTGCAACTGATGGCCGAACTGCCAGGCCGGAACCACATGTTCCCACTCGATACGCTCGGCGCGTTGGGCATTTTTACGCACCTGATAGCCGCAGCTATCAAGATCGGGAACACCTTTCTTACCTTGCCAGTCGATCTTGCAGCCACAATAAAAGCTGCCTGGGGCATCCTGGTTGATTTTGGCGGCGGCAGCCTTGGCCTGGTTAAAGTTATTAATCCCCTTGGCTAGCGTGCCGCTAGAGGCCGTCAATACGACTAAAAATAAAATTTTGCGATGCATATTCCAAAACAGCTCAAAATTGGAAAGGCAGGCAGGGTAACGGAAGTCACCGACAGGTGCAAATCGAGATAATGGATTGTTTTAACTTATAAATATGATTGTTAACGGCTTTGATTAACCGGAAAATGTCAGCTTTTCACCACACTGGCGGCAGCGGTATTCGCTCTCGCCGCGCATCACCCGATTATGGCGGCGCAGGGTCAGCTGATGCTGCTGGCAATCGCAGCGGTAGGGAAAGGTTTTGCTTTGTACCGAGCGGGTCTCAAACTGGTGGGTACGGCTGGCGGGAACCTGCAATACGTTTTCCATCATCCAGCGCCATTCCCGGCCATGCGGCGGCACGCGGCCAAACTGGCGGAAGACCAGCAGATGAGCCAACTCATGGGGGACCACTTCGTCGATAAACGGCTGCTGGTTTTCCATCAGCAGCACCGGATTGAGGCGGATTTCCCAGGCTTGCAGCCAGGCGGTGCCCGCGCTGGTGCCGCGTTGCTGATACAAAATCTTGGGCTCTGGGAACTCGACGGCAAAATGCTGCCGCGCCAGCTGCAATTTGTCTCGCAGGCAGCGCATGACCGCCTGTTGCAGCGCAATGGGGATTCTTACTCTGTTCATAGTGACGCTAGCTTAAGCAATGGCGTGTCGGCTGGCAACGGGGGCAGTAGGGAAAAGTATATGGTCTACCGTTATGCAAAGCTTGTATGTACGATGTTTGTGTCTAAAATAGCGGCGATTTCACACTTACCCTAACGGCGATACTCATGCTTTTATCTAACCAGATTGAATTACTCAGTCCCGCCCGCGATGCAGGTATTGCCCGTGAGGCTATTTTGCACGGGGCTGATGCGGTCTATATCGGTGGCCCAGGCTTCGGCGCCCGTCACAATGCTGGCAACAGCTTGAGCGATATCGCCGGGCTGGTTGAATTTGCCCGCCGTTACCGGGCCAAAGTGTTCATCGCCCTCAACACCATTTTGCATGACGACGAGCTGGAGCCGGCACGCCGCTTGATCCATCAACTGTATGACGCCGGAGTTGATGCGCTTATCGTGCAAGATATGGGGATCCTGGAACTGGATATTCCGCCAATTGAGCTGCATGCCAGCACCCAGACCGACATTCGTAGCGTAGAGAAGGCTCGTTTCCTGTCCGATGCCGGTTTCTCCCAGCTGGTATTGGCGCGTGAGCTGAATCTCAGTCAGATAAAAGCTATCAGTGACAACGTCGACGCTGCCGTCGAATTTTTCATCCATGGTGCGTTGTGCGTGGCCTTCTCCGGCCAGTGTTACATTTCCCATGCTCAGACCGGACGCAGTGCCAACCGTGGCGATTGTTCGCAGGCGTGCCGGCTTCCCTACACCCTGAAAGATGATCAGGGGCGAGTAGTAGCGTATGAAAAGCATCTGCTGTCGATGAAAGATAACGATCAAAGCCGCAACCTGACGGCGCTGATCGACGCCGGTGTTCGCTCATTCAAGATTGAAGGGCGCTATAAGGACATGAGCTATGTGAAAAACATCACTGCGTACTATCGTCAGCACCTGGATGCCATTCTCAACGATCGTTCCGATCTGGTGACAGCATCGTCAGGCCGCACGGAACACTTCTTTATTCCGTCGCCGGATAAAACCTTCCACCGTGGCAGTACCGATTACTTCGTCAACCAACGCCAGATGGATATTGGTGCCTTTGACTCACCCAAGTTCATTGGCCTGCCTATAGGAGAGGTGCTAAAGGTGGGTAAAGATCATCTGGACGTGGAAGTAAAAGAATCGCTGACCAATGGCGATGGACTTAACGTGCTGATCAAGCGCGATATCGTCGGCTTCCGTGCCAATAAGACAGAGAAAATTGCCAAAGGGCGCTACCGGGTTTGGCCTAACGAAATGCCGGCAGATCTGCATAAGCTGCGTCCACAGCATCCGCTTAATCGCAACCTCGATCACAACTGGCAACAGGCGTTGCTAAAAACTTCGGCGGAACGCCGCATCGCCGTCGATATTCTGCTGACACAAAGCAGCGACGGAGTGACGCTGACCCTGATCAGCGAAGAGGGCATCAGCGTCAGCCATACGCTGCAGGGCGAATTCGCCGCCGCCAACCAGCCGGAAAAAGCGCTTGTCACACTGCGTGACGGATTGAGCAAACTGGGACAAACCCTTTATTACCCGCGTGACGTTCATCTTGATCTGCCGGTGCCTTGCTTCATACCCAACAGCCAGGTCAACCAACTGCGCCGCGATGCGGTGGAAGCGCTGGACGCCGCACGCCTGGCGCTAAACGAACGCGGTGGCCGCAAACCGGTTTCCGTGCCGCCGCCGGTTTATCCGGAAACGCACCTGACGTTTCTTGCCAATGTTTATAACCACAAGGCGCGCGAGTTTTACCAGCGTTATGGTGTCACGTTGATTGATGCCGCCTACGAGGCACACCAAGAAAAAGGGGATGTGCCGGTGATGATCACTAAGCACTGCCTGCGCTTCGCCTTCAACCTCTGCCCTAAACAGGCCAAGGGTGTACAGGGTGTGAAGGGGCGGGCATCGCCGATGCAGTTGGTGCATCAGGGTGAGGCGTTGACGTTGAAGTTTGACTGCAAGCCGTGTGAGATGCATGTGATTGGGAAGATCAAAAATCATATTTTGCGGATGCCGGTGCCGGGGAGTGTGGCAGGGGGGATCTCGGTAGAGGAGCTAATGGCGACGTTACCAGGGAAGAAAAAATAGCCTAGGTGATGAATGAAAACGGCTTGGTGTGGAAACGGGGCCGTAAGGAAATCGTTGCAATGCTATTTTCCTACAATGATAAGCCGATCGACTCACATTGATTGTAATCATTGTGTTAACTGCGGGATAATAATCCGTGCATGATGAGTCTGTACCCGCAGTTCTCACCGGATGAGGTCAGAAAAACAACGCCAGCGTTAAGTCCCTACGTTAATAGAGGTTATTTTGCGATTTGGCGCAATAACTGACTACCTAAAAATACGTAAGGTGTGGGGAGTTTTTTTGACGCAGCGCGCCCCGAGCACGCTGGGTAAGTGTGAATTTAACGCAGCTGATGTTGCAAGTGAGAGATCAATGTCGAATAAACCGTTCCATTATCAAGATCCGTTCCCGCTGAAGAAAGACGATACCGAATACTATCTGCTAAGCCGTGACCACGTTTCCGTCGGCGAATTTGCCGGCCAGGAAGTCCTCAAGGTTGACCCACAAGCCCTGACTCTGCTCGCCCAGCACGCCTTCCACGACGCCTCGTTCATGTTGCGCCCTGCGCATCAGCAGCAGGTGGCGGATATCCTCAATGACCCCGATGCCAGTGAGAACGACAAGTACGTTGCGCTGCAATTTTTGCGTAACTCAGAAATCGCCGCCAAGGGTATTTTGCCAACCTGCCAGGATACCGGCACGGCGATCATCATGGGTAAAAAAGGCCAGCGCGTCTGGACCGGAGGCGGGGACGAAGAAGCCTTGTCGCGTGGGGTATACAACACCTTTATCGAAGACAACCTGCGCTATTCGCAAAACGCCGCGCTGGATATGTATCGGGAGGTCAATACCGGCAGCAACTTACCTGCGCAGATCGATCTCTACAGCGTGGATGGTGACGAGTATAAATTCCTGTGCATCGCCAAGGGCGGTGGTTCGGCCAACAAAACCTATCTGTATCAGGAAACCAAAGCGCTGCTGTCCCCAGGTAAGTTGAAAGACTATCTGGTCGACAAGATGCGTACTCTGGGCACCGCGGCCTGTCCACCATACCACGTGGCCTTTGTGATTGGCGGCACTTCGGCGGAAGCTACGCTGAAGACCGTGAAGCTGGCTTCAACCAAATATTATGATGAGCTGCCAACCGAAGGCAACGAACACGGCCAGGCGTTCCGCGATGTGGCGCTGGAAGAGGAACTGCTGAAAGAAGCCCAGAATTTGGGGCTGGGTGCACAGTTTGGCGGCAAATACTTTGCCCACGATGTGCGCGTAGTGCGTTTGCCACGCCATGGCGCTTCTTGCCCGGTGGGGATGGGGGTTTCCTGCTCCGCCGACCGTAATATCAAAGGTAAGATCAACCGTGAGGGGATCTGGCTGGAGAAACTGGAACATAACCCAGGTAAATTTATCCCACAGGAACTGCGCCGCGCGGGTGAAGGGGAAGCGATCAAGGTGGACCTGAACCGCCCGATGGCCGAAATCCTCAAGCAGCTGTCACAGTATCCGGTCTCTACCCGCCTTTCCCTGAGCGGCACCATCATCGTTGGGCGTGATATTGCCCATGCCAAGCTGAAAGAGCGCCTGGATCGTGGAGAAGGTTTGCCGCAGTACGTGAAAGATCACCCGATCTATTACGCGGGCCCGGCCAAAACGCCAGAAGGTTATGCTTCGGGTTCTCTGGGGCCAACCACGGCAGGGCGCATGGACTCCTATGTCGATCTGCTGCAGTCACACGGCGGCAGCATGATCATGCTGGCCAAAGGTAACCGCAGCCAGCAGGTGACGGATGCCTGCCATAAGCACGGCGGATTCTATCTTGGCAGCATTGGTGGCCCGGCTGCGGTGCTGGCACAGCAGAGTATCAAGAGCCTGGAGTGCGTGGAATATCCTGAACTGGGTATGGAAGCGATCTGGAAAATCGAAGTGGAAGATTTCCCGGCCTTTATTCTGGTGGATGACAAAGGGAATGATTTCTTCCAGAAGATCCAGGAATCTCAATGTACGCGCTGTGTGAAGTAATCTGATTGATAGCCGCCCCTGGTGGGCGGCTTTTCTGTGAGTAACAAGCTGCGATGTTTGTTATGAATTCGTCAGCCTTTGTAAAATAGTGTCGTCGCTTTGGACGCTCTAAATAAATCTGTATACCATTGCCGTGGACAATTTTGGCTAGGAAAAGTAATGGTGACGCAGGAAACGCATATCAAAGAGTTACTGGTCTGGATAGAAAACAACCTACGCAACCCACTATCACTGGATATTGTTTGCGAAAAATCCGGCTACTCGAAATGGTATCTGCAGCGCATGTTTCGCAAACAGACCAACCTGCCACTTGCTGCTTATATCCGCGCCCGTCGCCTCTATCTGGCGGCCTTCTCATTACGCTTTACGCAGAAAAGCATTCTGGATATTTCGTTGGAGTATCAGTTCGATTCCCAACAGACATTCTCACGCTGTTTCAAAAAACATTTCTCTGTCACACCTAGCGCCTACCGTAAGGCCCAAAATTGTGACTTCAGCCATCTGGTGCAATCGCTGTCGCTAAATCAACCTAGCGATATCTCTATTGACTATGTTGAGGTTAAACCAGACAGCTACTCGCTAGTCGGTCAGTATTATTCTTATCACATCGAGATTGAACAGTTGGGCGAATCCCACGCGGCAATTCGTGATGGAATAAAGGATCGTTTTTGTGATGAGTTTAAATTAAATCCAGACAAACTTTATGCGCTAACCAATTTTACGCCCGATGGTGAGCGGGTGAAGGTCGACTATTTTGTGGCGGTTGATAAAGCTATCGCCCAGGGTAAATCGTTGCTGGAACTACCGGAAATCAGCGGCGGTTATTGCCGCTTCCACTATGCTGGCAAACCGGTGGCCCTTCACGAGCATATCGCCAGCGTTTATACCAAACTTCTGCCGCAGTTTAATCTGGTACGCCGGGAAGGGTACGATATCGCGCAGCATAGCTACTCGCTCGATAGCGATGAAGAGCTGTACCTGGAATATGAGTATCTAATCCCGATTGTGCCAGACAAAGCCTTCGCAGAGAAAACCAGCCCAAGCTCCTGATTGCCGTTGCGGATGTAAATACCGCCCGAAACGGGCGGTAATCAAAGACCTCGATCAGTGTGAACCAATCTCCCGTAGCGGTTTCCCAGTCATCAAATTTCGCTCGATATGTTCCAGAGAGATATTTTTGGTTTCAGGTATCAGGGCAATAGTAATGAAGATAAATATCAGGTTCAGTCCGGCATAGATCCAGAAGGTATTTGCGCTGCCCAGGTTGTTGAGCATCGTCAGGAAGGTGGCCCCCACGATCATGTTGGCGATCCAGTTTACCGTCGTTGAGCAGGTGATACCGAAATCACGGCCTTTAAGCGGTTGGATCTCTGAACACAATACCCAAATCAGCGGGCCGGCACTCATGGCAAAACCGACAATAAACATCAGCAACATCAGTATCGCGAAGTATTGAGCCGCAGGCGTATCCATGCCGATATTCATCATGGTACCCAATGTCCCCATGCCGATGGCCATCACCAGGAAGCCCAGCTTCAGCGTAGGTTTACGGCCCCAACGGTCCACCAGGCCGATGGCTATAAAGGTTGCCAGCACGTTGACTAAACCGACGATCACCGTTCCCCACATTTGTTGCGCAGTACTGGCAAAACCGGCCAGATCGAAAATTTTCGGCGCGTAATACATAATGACATTCATGCCGGTAAACTGCTGCATGACCTGAAGTAATACGCCAAGATAGACTGCGCGGCGGAAATTCTTGTTGTCTTTGAATAGTGCCCAGCCGCTTTGCTTTATTTTCAGGCTTTCACGGATCTCATCGAGTTCGGCCTTCGCCTGATCAGTAGTATCTCGCAGCATTTCCAGCACTTTCCTGGCTTCTGCATCACGGCCACGTGATGCTAACCAGCGGGGGCTGCGGGGCAGGAAGAACACGCCAACGAACAGCAACAAAGCCGGAAGGGTGATAATACCCAGCATCCAGCGCCATGAACCGCTGTAGCTGAAAGCCGTATCGGACAGATAAGCCCCCAGGATCCCTATCGTAATCATTAACTGGTACATGGAAATCATGCTACCGCGAATGCGCTCAGGCGCGATTTCAGAAAGGTACAGCGGAGCAGTGAAGGATGCGATGCCCACTGCCAGGCCGAGCAGAACGCGGGAAACCAGCAGCACCTCGTTGTTAGGGGCGAAAGCAGAGCAAAGCGAGCCAATGACAAACAGCACGGCGCCAATCATCAGGCTGTATTTGCGCCCCAGCCGGTAAGAGAGCCAGCCACTGCCGACAGCGCCAACCGCTGCGCCGAACATCATTGAGCTCACCACCCATTCTTGTTGCTGGGAAGTGATTTGGAACTCATGAGCAATAAAAGGTAATGCTCCGGCGATCACGCCGATATCCAGTCCAAACAATAAGCCTGCCAGTGCTGCCAGAAAACAGACAAAGAAGGTCATTTGGGCATTCGATCTGCCTTTACTTGTTGATGATGTACTCATAACGGCCTCGGTTAACCAAAGAGATGATTCGTTAGTAGGCTATGTTATTGGTCTGGGTGATGATTTAACGTGCTATCGATCACACTCGGTGTAATCGATTACACTTGAATTAGTTTATTGGTTCACATTTAACATCATGAATATGACATGTTAAACCATGGTTTAAGGTTGTCTGTTGGGCTTTTTATGTCTATTTGTGTAATCGCTTTCATTTTTGGGTGGCTAATGATTTGTCATAGCCGGAGGGATCGCGCCAGGTACTCAAATGGGTTGGCGGAGCTGGTTCTTCTGCTGCACGATATCGGCCATCACAGCCAGTGCGATCTCCGCCGGGGTTTTACTGCCGAGCGGCAGGCCGATCGGCGCATGGATGCGGCCGAGTTCCTGCGGGCTGAATTCGGCGATCTGTTGCAGTCGCTGGCGGCGGCGATCGCTGTTCCGTTGGGAACCCATCGCGCCGATGTAAAACGCCGGGGTGTAGATCGCCTCCATCAGGGTTAAATCATCCATACGCGGATCGTGGGTCAGCGCCACAATCGCGGTGTTGGCGTGGCAACCGCCTGCCTCAATGAATTTGGCCGGGAACTGGCGCAGCAAGGTGATATGCGGTTTGAGCTGCGTGGCGAAGTTTTCCAACGCTTCCGGGCGGTTTTCGCATACCAACACTTCAAAGCCGAGTGCGCTGGCAAAGTCGGCGCAATACAGCGCCACGCTGGAAAGCCCGGCAATCAGCAACCGAGGAGCGGCGGCGATGTGCAACTGGATCTCCTGTTGGTTGCGCACGACCTGGGTTGCGCTGGCAAAGCTGGTGGTTTCCAGTGCGCTACAGGCATTGGGCAAGGTCAGGTGTTTGATCAGGGCATGATGGCCAGCCAATGCCTCGGCGATATTGCGCAAGTAGCTAATGCTGGCAGGGCCTGCGGGCAGATGCTCGATCAATACGTCCAGCACGCCACCGCAGGGCAGCGCCACGCTGGGGGTTAGCCCGCCAGCGCCGTAGCGGATCACCTGGCTGGCGGCTTGATATTCTCCCTCCGCCAGACGGCGCAAAAAGTCCTCTTCCACGCAGCCACCGGATAACGATCCACAATAGTGTCCGTCGCGGGTCGCCACCATCAACGCGCCAGGTGAACGTGGTGATGAGCCATAAGTGTTCAATACGGTACACAGCCATACCGGCTGCTGTTCCAGCCAGTTGATGGCTTGGCTGACTACGGTGATATCAAGATGCTGCATTAATTAACGGACTCGTTGGCCACTAGCTGAGAAGGGAGATCGATATCTTGCACGATGCTCGGTTTATCGAGATGGAGCAGGTAGACCTGCCCGTGACTGCTTAGCAGTTCCCGCGCACCATTATCGCCACGTAACGCACACAGTTGTTTGCGCAAAATGGCGGTGAAACCCACCGGGTGCCCGGGCTGTTGTTGGAAACAGGGGCGTACGATGTCGTGTTGGCTAAGGGCTGCGGCAACCTGTACAAAGATCTGCGTTGAAACAAAAGGCATATCCGCCAAATGGATCAGCCAGCCGTCCCAGTCTGCCGTTGCGGCTACTCCGGCAGCAATTGACTCACCCAGACCACCGCTGGCCAGTAAGGTGCAGGGAACCTGATGCGCGGCACACACCTGTTGCACCGGCAGGTTTTCTGGCCGGGTGACGACCTGCACCGGTAAGCCGGAGGCTAGCGCCTGTTGCAGCGTATGTTCAAACACCGTTTTACCCTGCAATAGGGCATTCAGTTTGTTGCCACTGCCACCGGCCTGAATAAAACGCTCACCCCGCCCGGCGGCGGTAATTACGATACCTGTCGTCATCTTTTCTGCCCGCGTTTGCGCAAATCAGCCACACTATAGAGGCATTATATATTTCCAAGTGTTTCATTTTATGAAAACAAAATGTTAATGCTCACATAATTTTGGTTATAAGCTTATGATTATAACGTCTTCGGCAAGGTTACCCGCGGTTGCGCAACAAAACCGATAAAAAACGACTTACCTCCATCCTTCTGGGTACGGCGCTAATGCCTGCATCTGGATACCAGGGGTAAATAAGAACGTAAAGGATATTTTATGAGCAATTTCAACCCGTCACGACGCCGCTTTATCAAAGGTGCCGTGATAGCGGGGGTGTCTGTCTACCTCGCGCCTCTTTACAGCCGCGCCTATGCCGCGTTGTTTGAGCAAAAGATCCTGCAATCGCCCAACTGGGATGCGCAGACTAAACGCATTCGCTACCGTATAGATGGTCGCTCCAAGGTCATGGGCCAGAAAGTGTTTGCCCGTGATATTCGTGCCGTTGATATGCCGCATTGGCCGCAGCAGCAGGCTCATGCCTTTATTCTGCGCGCCACTAAAGCCGATCGTCTGTTTACTGGCATCGATCTCTCCTTGCTGGGTGACGATCTGCAACCGGATCGGATAGTAACGGCGGAAGATCTTGAGCGTGACGGTTTGGCCTTCCCGGCGTTTTATGGCGATGACATGCTGCTGCCTACAGGGAAAACCCCAGCCTATCTCGGCCATGCGGTGGCAATCCTGATTTATCATGATTTTGCTCGTTTCCGCTTTGCCAAAGACAAGCTGAAATTCCACGACGAAGTGATCCAGTATGGTACTGAAACCGGCCCGTTACAGCGCGATCCTTGGGGCAGCTTCCGCTACGTGCGCGTCGGGGGCGAACAGCCATTCGATGACGATCGCTTCTCCAGCCTGAAAGACACCCCTATCTTCCCGCTGTCAATGCGCAGACATTTGCCGGTGTGGCCGGAAGGGCGTGAGGGCGGCAAGCTGGATCAGGAAGGCATGTATTACGCCGGGATGATTGCCGATCAGCTGCAAACCCCACCCCAGGACTGGTTGGTAATGTCACGCCGCTATACCACACAATCTGTTGATACTTCGGCCTTGGAGCCAGACAACGCCAACGGCTGGTTTGATACCGCCAGCCAGACCTTGCATCTGGTGATCCCGACCCAGTCCCCACAGGAGGTGGCGGACGAAATGCCACGCATGTTGGCCAAACGTCATCAGCCGGTCAAACAGCTGATCCTGCACCCTTGTTACACCGTGGGCTACGGCTCAAAAGATCACTATAACTTCCCGTATTACGGTGCGGTTGCCGCGCTGTACGGTGACGGGCTACCGGTACGGCTGGCTAATGACCGCTATGAGCAGTTCCAGACCTCGATCAAGCGCCATGCCTTCGATATGGATTACCGCATTGCGGTAGACAAGCAGACGGGCATATTGCAGGCCTTCCAAGGGGCGATGACCGCCGACGGTGGTGGGCGCTGTAACTTTACGCCATCGGTGGTGATGGTTGGCGCGACGGCGGCACAGTCGATTTACTACTTCCCGAAAAGCGATCTTTCCTCTGTCGGGTTGGCCTCTCGTGCCATTGATGCGGGTTCCGCACGTGGCTACGGCACATTGCAAAGCATGGCCGCTACCGAGATGATGATGGATGAATTGGCACAAGAGCTGAAGCTCGATCCGATCGAATTTCGTTTGCGCAACGTGCTTAAGTCCGGCATGAAAAATACCCAGGGGGCGATCCCGGCAGGAGCCATTCGCGCCGATGAAGTGCTGGTAAAAGCCTCACAGCATGAGATGTGGCGCAAACGCGCCGAACGCAAGGCCGAGTTTGAGAGCCAATATCCCGGTAAGCGTTATGGCGTGGGTTTTGGGTGCGTGCAGAAAGACTTTGGCACTGGAGCCGAAACTTCCTTTGCTCGTGTGGAGTTCAGCGAGGACGGGCGTATCTCGCTGTATCACAGCGGGGCAGAAATGGGCACCGGCATGTCAACGTCGCAGTCGGTGCTATGTGCACAATGGCTGGGTAAACCGGCGGATGAGGCTCATTTCTCGGTGACCGATTGGTCCCTGTTGCCGATGGTGACCAGCGGCGATCCCTACACGATGTCGCAGGATGAGCAGGACAAGCTGCAAACCAATCCGAACTGGACGCCAAGCTACTGCTCACCTTCCAGCGCCAGCAACTCCGCTTACTATTTCTCGCACAGCACGCGCGAAGCGGCCCGGTTGGTGTTTGAACAGGGGCTGTGGCCTGCCGCGCTATCTATCTGGCAGTCTGGCATTGGTGGCGGCCAGGCGGCACCGCTGGTGGTGCGTAAAGAAGATGCTCGCTGGGTCGAGGGGGGGCTGACAGCGGCCGGTATGCAGATATTGCCGTTTGAGCTGTTGGCGAAGAAAGCCTATCAGATGGGCAACCTGACTGGCGCAGTGGTGCACGTCTTCAACCGCTGGCAGTGGGCTGAAGCGGACTTCAAGCTGAATAATCGCAGCGAGCGCCTGCCTGTCGACGGTTTGTCGCTACGCATTGGCAACGGCGAATTCAGCACTCTGGCACGTGAGCAGGTTTATTACCCGCCAACCCAACGTAATAACGCAGCTGTGACCTATTACAGCGCCGTGGGTACGCTGGTAGAAGTGGCGGTAGATATCGCTACCGGCAAGGTTGAACTGCTAAATCATCATTCGATTATGGAGTGTGGCAACCTGATCGTGCCTGAGCTGGTTTCCGGCCAGCTACAGGGCGGTTTGGCGATGGGGATCGGCCATGCGCTGCATGAGTATTTACCGCTGTACGAAGATGGGCCGGGTAACGGCACCTGGAACTTTAACCGTTACCATTTGCCGCGTGCCAGCGATGTGGCTGTCTGGAAACAGACCGGTGACATCCTTCCTGCGCTCTCGGAAACCGATCCGCCGAAAGGGATGGCGGAAGTGGTCATGATCCCTGTGGTTGCCGCATTGGTTAACGCCATTGCCCACGCCACCGGTCATCGGTTCCGTGATTTGCCTGTTCGTGCCGAAAATATTCTTGAGGTGTTACCATGAGCATTAAAACCCAACCCATTACCCTGACCATTAACGGCAAACAATATGGTCCCATCGAGGTACCTGAAGGGCTGATGATGATCGATTTTCTGCATGAATATCTCGATCTGACCGGCTCACGTCTCGGCTGCGGGCAGGGTATCTGCCACGCCTGCGTGGCGATCCTCGACCATCCAAGCGGCACCAGCGAAGAAATCCGTACCTGTATCACCGGCGCTCACTTTTTCAATGGCAAACAGGTACGCACCATCGAAGGCGTTGCGCAGGTGGATAATCAGAGCGAAGTGGTTGAACTCTCGCCGATCCAGCAGTCGTTCCTCGATCACTACAGCTTCCAGTGTGGCTATTGCACGCCGGGCTTTGTCAATGCGGCCACCATCTTTGTCGAGAAGCTCAAGCGTGAGCCAATTCCGCGCGATCGGTTGGAAGGCGCGATTGAGCAGGCGTTGGAAAACCATATCTGCCGTTGCACCGGCTATGTCCGTTATTACGAGGCGGTGCGTGACGTGGTGTTGAAAACCCCAGGCCTGCTGAAGGAGACGGCGTAATGAAAAAACGTCTCGCATTGTTGATTGTGCTGATAGCGGCGATTGTCATCGCCGTGCTGTGGTGGCGAGAAAACCGCAGCTACGACGGCCCAGTCCAGCAGGTTACCGCCAGCAGCGAACAAATTGCCCGTGGGCGTTATCTGACGCAGGCTGCCGACTGTGCTGCCTGCCATACTGCCGCTGGTGGGGCACCGCTGGCGGGAGGCTATCCGCTGGATACTCCATTCGGCACCATTTATGGTAGCAACCTGACGCCTTCTGCCGATCAGGGTATTGGCCGCTGGACCAAGGATGATTTCTTCCTGGCGTTGACGCAGGGGGTGGCTCCGGGTGGCCGCCATCTGTATCCGGCGATGCCTTATACCTCCTACAAAGGCATTTCGCGCGAAGATGCGGATGCTATTTATGCCTATCTGATGTCGCGCCCTGCGGTGGACGTAGCCATTCCAGCCAACGATATGCCGTTCCCGTTCAACCAGCGGATGGCGCTGATCGGTTGGAATTTGCTGTTCCGCAACAGCGATCCGTTACCGGCCAGCTCGCAGGGGAGCTCCGCCGAATGGCAGCGTGGGCGTTACCTGTCTGACGTGCTTGGCCACTGTGGCGAATGTCATACGCCACGGGGCATGCTGGGGCAGATGGAAGTGAACAAGCCGATGCAGGGTGGCGATCTGGGGCGGTTTATCGCGCCGGATATTACGCCACAGGCTTTGGCTCAGCGCGGTTGGACGCCAGAGGATCTGAGCCGTTTCCTCAGCACCGGGTTAGCGCCGCAGGGCTCGGCGTTTAGCGAAATGCACATGGTGGTCGATCTCAGCACTCGTCATCTGACGCCGGAAGATCATCGGGCGTTGGTGACCTACCTGATGGGCGATAAGCCACCGCAGCCTGTTGCCGTTAAAATCGGGCAGGGCAGTGATGCCGGGCGTATCACCTATCTCGACCAGTGTTCCGCCTGCCATGAGCGTGATGGTGCAGGTATACCGCATGTTGCGGTAGCGATGCGTGATAACGCCACGCTGCGCCAACCGGACGGCAAGAACCTGATCGTATCGGTGCTGGATGGGCTACCAGCACAGCAGTTCCCCGGTAACGAAAGTATGCAGAGCATGCCGGGCTTTGCCGATCGTCTGGACGATGCGCAAATTGCCGAACTGGTGAATTACCTGCGTGTCACCTGGGGCGGGCTGCCGGCGGATATCACCGCCGAGCAGGTGAAGGCACTGCGTAAAGCCCATTAATGATGAAGAAAAACAATAGGCCCGCGTGCGGGCCTATTGAGCGTCAACAATGATATCAGTGGGTATTGGTGGCGCTTACAGCACGTTGGCCACGCTGCTTGATGAAGTAACCGATGCCGAGAATGACGAGCCATACCGGGATCAGCAGCACGGAAATCTGGATCCCTGGTGTCAGATACATGATCACCAGAATACCGGCCAAAAAGGCCAGGCACAGATAGTTGCTGAACGGATACCAGAAGGCCTTGAACTTCGGCTCGACGCCTTCATGGTTTTTCGCCTTGCGGAATTTCAGGTGTGCCAGGCTGATCATCGCCCAGTTGATCACCAGGGCAGACACCACCAGCGCCATCAGTAATTCAAAGGCACGGCCTGGGATCAGGTAGTTGATCAACACGCACAGCGCAGTTGCCAACGCAGAGAAACCGATGGCAACTACCGGCACACCGCGGCTATCCACTTTCAGCAGGGCTTTCGGGCCATTACCTTGTTTGGCCAAGCCGTACAGCATGCGGCTGTTGCAATAGACGCAGCTGTTGTAGACCGACAGCGCAGCCGTCAGGACCACGATATTAAGCACCGTTGCGACCATATTGCTGTTCAGCGCATGGAAGATCAGCACGAACGGGCTGCCACCTTCGACTACTTTTCCCCACGGATAGAGTGACAGCAGAATAGTCAGCGAGCCGATATAGAACAGCAGGATGCGGTAGATCACCTGGTTGGTGGCTTTCGGGATGCTTTTTTCCGGGTTATCGGCTTCGGCGGCGGTAATACCCACCAGTTCCAATCCACCGAAGGAGAACATGATCACCGCCATCGCCATGAGCAGCCCCATGGTGCCATTCGGGAAGAAACCGCCCTGCGCCCACAGGTTGGTGACGCTGGCTTCCGGGCCGCCCAGGCCGCTGAACAGCAGGTAGGCACCAAAGGCGATCATGCCAATGATAGCGACCACTTTGATGATGGCGAACCAGAACTCCATTTCACCATAGACCTTCACACTCGACAGGTTGATGGCGTTGATGGCCAGGAAGAACACGGCAGCGGAGATCCAGGTTGGGATACCCGGCCACCAGTACTGCACGTAAATACCTACCGCGGTCAGTTCTGCCATGGCAACCAGCACGTACAGCACCCAGTAGTTCCAGCCGGAGGCGAAACCGGCGAAGTTCCCCCAGTATTTATAGGCGAAGTGGCTAAACGATCCGGCCACCGGCTCCTCTACCACCATTTCACCCAGTTGACGCATGATCAGGAAGGCAATAAAACCGCCAATTGCATAACCAAGGATGACCGACGGGCCGGCCATTTTTATTGTTTGAGCGATACCGAGGAACAGGCCGGTACCTATTGCGCCACCTAAGGCGATCAGCTGGATATGGCGGTTTTTCAGGCCGCGCTTCAGCTGGTCGCCATGCTGTTGACCATCCATCAATGAAACCCTCTGTGCTGACATAATGCTCATTACCGTAAAGTAATGATTACGATGTGTGTTGTTTTTTGTTTACGACGTTATAGCTATAAATTCCACGGCGTCGCTACCGTTTGGCAGAGAATAATGGTATGTGCGAAAGTTTGCACCTGCTTTGTTGTTTGAATGATTAAGATTGCAGCAGTTTAGGCAACAAAATGCGGGTTGTGTGACGAGCGGGGGGATTGCGTGCACGAAATAAGCAATAACTCACAGAATTGGCAAAAATAATCGCCATTGTTGTTATTTTTTTGTTAACGATGCGGGGCTCGGTAAGCGGTTGTAAAGCGAAAATAACCCTTAATCTCCTTGCCATATAACCCGGGCATTGTTCTAACCAGAGGTTTCACAAAAGTTAAATTCGGCGGCTACCTCGTAAATGGTATTACCAACGCTGAGTTGCCGGTTTGCAAAGGCTTATGGATTGAAGTGTTAAAATGTGCGGCATTCATGATTTCGATCAAGGCCCATATGGACAGCAGGTGAATACTTTGTTACTTTACCGTCACGTTTTTGAAATTGGTATTACCAATTGACTCCGGGCACTTCGCAGAGAAGAAATCACCCATGGCCTACAGCAAAATCCGCCAACCCAAGTTGTCAGATGTTATCGAGCAGCAGCTCGAATACCTGATCCTCGAGGGTACGCTACGTCCAGGCGAAAAGCTGCCTCCAGAGCGCGAGTTGGCGAAACAGTTTGATGTTTCCCGTCCTTCTCTGAGAGAGGCAATTCAGCGTCTGGAAGCTAAAGGGCTGCTCCTGCGTCGCCAGGGAGGCGGCACCTTTGTACAAACTAATCTGTGGCAGAGCTTCAGCGATCCGCTGGCTGAGCTGCTGGCCGATCATCCTGAATCACAATTCGATCTGCTCGAAACCCGTCATGCTCTCGAAGGTATCGCTGCCTATTATGCGGCGTTGCGTGGGACTGACGAAGATCTGGCGCGCATCCGCGACTGCCATCATGTGATCCAGCAAGCTCAGGACAGTGGCGATCTAGACGCCGAAGCCGACGCGGTCATGCAATACCAAATTGCCGTGACCGAGGCTGCCCACAACGTTGTGTTACTCCATCTGCTGCGCTGTATGGGCCCGATGCTGGAACAGAACGTTCGTCAGAACTTTGAATTGCTCTACTCGCGCCGTGAGATGTTGGCAACAGTGAGTAGCCATCGCGCCGGGATCTTTGAGGCGATTGTGGCACGCGAACCTGAAAAGGCCCGTGAAGCCTCGCACCGCCATTTGGCGTTTATCGAGGAAATTTTGCTGGATCTCAGCAGAGAACACACCCGGCGTGATCGATCGCTGCGGCGTCTCCAGCAACGCAAGGATTAAGAGTGGTTCTCTTCAAGGCACACCAGCTTGTAGAGATAAAGCTCGGAGTGCTTAATTAAGTACTTAAGCGGCAACCAAACTGATGAGCCTGTCTTCGTGCGTTTTATGACAGAACGCACGAAGACAGGCTCCAAACAAACCATTAGACAGATAAGGAATACCACCATGTCAGAACGTTTAAACAATGACGTGGATCCGATCGAAACCCGCGACTGGCTGCAGGCGATCGAATCGGTCATCCGTGAAGAGGGTGTTGAACGCGCTCAGTTCCTGATTGATCAGGTGCTGGGAGAAGCCCGCAAGGGCGGTGTTAGCGTTGCAGCGGGTGCTGCGGCTAACAACTACGTCAACACCATCGCGGTAGAAGACGAACCGGCATACCCGGGCAACCTGGATCTGGAGCGTCGTATTCGTTCTGCCATCCGTTGGAACGCCGTGATGACCGTGTTGCGTGCTTCCAAGAAAGATCTGGATCTGGGCGGCCACATGGCTTCCTTCCAATCTTCTGCGACCTTCTATGAAGTCTGCTTTAACCACTTCTTCCGTGCTCGCAACGAGAAAGACGGCGGCGATCTGGTTTACTTCCAGGGCCACATCTCTCCGGGCGTTTATGCACGTGCCTTCCTTGAAGGCCGCCTGACCGAAGATCAAATGAACAACTTCCGTCAGGAAGTGCACGGTAAAGGCCTGTCCTCTTACCCGCATCCAAAACTGATGCCTGAATTCTGGCAGTTCCCGACCGTCTCCATGGGTCTGGGCCCAATCAGCGCCATCTATCAGGCCAAGTTCCTCAAGTATCTGGAACACCGTGGTCTGAAAGACACCTCTGGCCAGACCGTTTATGCCTTCCTGGGCGACGGCGAGATGGACGAACCAGAATCCAAAGGTGCGATCACCATCGCAACCCGTGAGAAGCTGGACAACCTGGTCTTCGTCATCAACTGCAACCTGCAGCGTCTGGATGGCCCGGTTACCGGTAACGGCAAGATCATCAACGAGCTGGAAGGTATCTTCGCAGGTGCTGGCTGGCAGGTGCTGAAAGTGATCTGGGGCGGTCGTTGGGATGAACTGCTGCGTAAAGACACCAGCGGCAAGCTGATCCAACTGATGAACGAAACCCTGGACGGCGACTACCAGACCTTCAAATCCAAAGACGGTGCTTACGTGCGTGAGCACTTCTTCGGCCGCTTCCCGGAAACCGCCGCGCTGGTCAAAGATATGACCGACGACGAAATCTGGGCGCTGAACCGTGGTGGTCACGATCCGAAGAAAGTCTTTGCTGCACTGAAAAAAGCGCAGGATACCCAAGGCAAACCAACCGTGATCCTGGCCCATACCATCAAAGGTTACGGCATGGGTGAAACCGCGGAAGGTAAAAACATCGCTCACCAGGTGAAGAAAATGAACATGGAAGGGGTTCACCACTTCCGCGATCGTTTCAACGTGCCAGTGGCCGATGCTGACATCGAAAAACTGCCATACATCACCTTCGAGAAAGACTCCGAAGAGTACAAGTATCTGCACGAACGCCGTCAGGCGCTGCAAGGCTATGTACCAACTCGTCTGCCTAACTTCACCGAGAAGCTGGAAATGCCAGCTCTGGAAGATTTCAGCTCACTGCTGGAAGAGCAGAACAAAGAGATTTCTACCACCATCGCCTTTGTGCGTGCCTTGAACGTGATGCTGAAGAACAAGTCGATCAAAGATCGCCTGGTGCCAATCATCGCCGACGAAGCTCGTACCTTCGGTATGGAAGGTCTGTTCCGTCAGATCGGTATCTACAGCCCGAACGGCCAGCAGTACACCCCGCAGGACCGTGAGCAGGTGGCGTACTACAAAGAAGACGAGAAAGGCCAGATCCTGCAGGAAGGTATCAACGAACTGGGCGCAGCCTCTTCCTGGTTGGCCGCAGCGACTTCCTACAGCACCAACGATCTGCCAATGATCCCGTTCTACATCTACTACTCCATGTTCGGTTTCCAACGTATCGGCGACCTGTGCTGGGCAGCGGGTGACCAACAGGCGCGTGGCTTCCTGATCGGCGGGACTTCAGGGCGTACTACCCTGAACGGTGAAGGTCTGCAGCACGAAGATGGCCACAGCCATATTCAGTCTCTGACCATCCCTAACTGTATCTCCTACGATCCGGCTTACGCGTATGAAGTGGCAGTGATCATGCATGACGGCCTGGTGCGTATGTACGGTGACGCGCAAGAAAACGTCTACTACTACCTGACCACGCTGAACGAAAACTACCACATGCCAGCCATGCCACAGGGCGCAGAAGAGGGTATCCGTAAAGGTATCTACAAGCTGGAAACTCTGGAAGGTAGCAAAGGTAAAGTACAGCTGTTGGGCTCCGGTGCGATCCTGCGTCATGTGCGTGAAGCTGCGCAGATCCTGGCGAAAGACTACGGCGTGGGTTCTGACACCTACAGCGTAACTTCCTTCACCGAACTGGCGCGTGATGGTCAGGACTGTGAGCGTTGGAACATGCTGCACCCAACCGAAACCCCACGTGTGCCTTACATCGCTCAGGTGATGAACGAGGCGCCAGCGGTAGCGTCTACCGACTACATGAAGCTGTTCGCAGAGCAGGTTCGTACTTTCGTACCAGCCAGCGATTATCGCGTACTGGGTACTGACGGCTTCGGTCGTTCAGACAGCCGCGAAAACCTGCGTCACCACTTCGAAGTTGATGCTTCCTACGTGGTGGTTGCTGCTCTGGGTGAACTGGCTAAACGCGGTGACATTGAAGCTTCTGTGGTCGCTGATGCGATTAAGAAATTCGACATCAACCCAGAAAAAGTTAACCCGCGTCTGGCATAAGAGGTACTGAACAATGTCTATCGAAATCAAAGTGCCGGACATCGGTGCAGATGAAGTTGAAATCACCGAGATCCTGGTGAAGGTTGGCGATAAGGTTGAAGTTGAACAATCGCTGATCACCGTGGAAGGCGACAAAGCCTCCATGGAAGTGCCTTCGCCGCAGGCTGGCGTGGTCAAAGAGATCAAAGTGGCCGTCGGTGATAAAACCGAGACTGGCAAACTGCTGATGATCTTTGAAGCAGAAGGTGCAGCCGCTGCCGCACCAGCCGCCAAGGCAGAAGAAAAACCGGCCGCGGCTCCTGCTGCTGCCGCAGCCAAAGACGTTGAAGTACCGGACATCGGGGCTGATGAAGTTGAAGTCACCGAGATCCTGGTGAAGGTTGGCGATACCGTGACTGCCGAGCAGTCTCTGATCACCGTAGAAGGCGACAAGGCCTCTATGGAAGTGCCTGCACCGTTCGCTGGTACCGTGAAAGAGATCAAAATCAACACCGGTGACAAAGTGAAAACCGGTTCCCTGATTATGGTCTTCGAAGTGGCTGGCGCGGCTTCTGCTGCCCCTGCTGTTGCGGCTACCCAGGCGGCTCCGGCTGCTGCCCCTGCGGCAAGCGCGGCGAAAAACGTCGAAGTGCCAGACATTGGCGGCGACGAAGTAGAAGTGACCGAAGTGATGGTGAAAGTGGGCGATAAAGTTGCCGCTGAGCAGTCACTGATCACCGTTGAAGGTGACAAGGCTTCTATGGAAGTTCCGGCTCCGTTCGCGGGCACTGTGAAAGAAATCAAAATCGCTACCGGCGACAAAGTGAAAACCGGTTCTCTGATCATGGTGTTCGAAGTGGAAGGCGCTGCACCAGCACCTGCCGCTGCTCCGGCCCAGAAAGCAGAAGCTGCTCCGGCTCCGGCCAGGCAGGAAGCCAAAGCGGCTGCACCTGCCGCCGCCGCCGGTAAAGGCGAGTTCGCTGAAAACGACGCCTACGTTCACGCGACCCCAGTCATCCGCCGCTTGGCGCGTGAGTTCGGTGTTAACCTGGCAAAAGTGAAGGGCACAGGTCGTAAAGGCCGTATCCTGCGCGAAGACGTTCAGGCTTACGTGAAAGACGCGGTCAAACGCGCCGAAGCCGCTCCTGCCGCTACCGGTGGTGGCCTGCCAGGCATGTTGCCTTGGCCGAAAGTGGACTTCAGCAAGTTTGGTGAGATCGAAGAAGTTGAACTGGGCCGCATCCAGAAAATCTCTGGTGCCAACCTGAGCCGCAACTGGGTGATGATCCCGCACGTGACTCACTTCGACAAAACCGATATCACCGATCTGGAAGCGTTCCGCAAGCAGCAGAACGACGAAGCTGCCAAGCGTAAGCTGGACGTGAAGTTCACCCCGGTGGTGTTCATCATGAAAGCCGTTGCCGCTGCCCTGGAGCAGATGCCACGCTTCAACAGCTCACTGTCCGAAGATGGCCAGAAGCTGACGCTGAAGAAATACATCAACATCGGCGTGGCGGTAGATACGCCAAATGGCCTGGTGGTTCCGGTATTCAAGGATGTGAACAAGAAGAGCATCACTGAGCTGTCCCGTGAACTGATGGCGATCTCCAAAAAAGCGCGTGACGGTAAGTTGACCGCAGGCGAAATGCAGGGCGGTTGCTTCACCATCTCCAGCCTGGGCGGTATCGGGACTACTCACTTCGCGCCGATTGTTAACGCGCCGGAAGTGGCTATCCTGGGTGTCTCCAAGTCTGCGATGGAGCCGGTCTGGAACGGTAAAGAGTTCACGCCGCGCCTGATGATGCCAATGTCGCTCTCCTTCGACCACCGTGTGATTGACGGTGCTGACGGTGCGCGCTTTATCACCATCATCAACAACATGCTGGCCGACATTCGCCGTCTGGTGATGTAATGAAAAAAGGGCGCAGCATGCTGCGCCCTTAGTAATTCAGTAGCAGTTTTGTCGGGTTTTGCATGACTCGACAGAATTGTTGGGACACGGGTCACTCGAACACGCTTTGCAGATTATTAACAATTCTGTAAACTGCTCGCGGTGTATGCGTCCCGGTGGATGAAGGGCGTTATGAGATCGACTAGCAATAAAAATGACGTCTGACCCGCCGGACAAACAATTAAGAGGTCATGATGAGTACTGAAATTAAAACTCAGGTCGTGGTACTTGGGGCGGGCCCTGCGGGTTACTCTGCTGCTTTTCGTTGCGCTGACTTAGGTCTGGAAACCATTCTGGTTGAGCGTTACTCCACTCTGGGCGGTGTTTGCCTGAACGTGGGCTGTATTCCTTCCAAAGCACTGTTGCACGTTGCCAAAGTGATCGAAGAAGCCAAAGCGTTGGCCGAACACGGCATCGTTTTCGGCGAGCCGAAAACCGACATCGACAAAGTGCGCGTCTGGAAAGAGAAAGTCATCAATCAGCTGACCGGTGGTCTGGCTGGCATGGCTAAAGGCCGCAAAGTGAAAGTGGTCAACGGCCTGGGTAAATTCACCGGCGCCAACACGCTAGTGGTTGAAGGCGAGAATGGTGCTACCACCATCAACTTCGACAATGCCATCATCGCCGCAGGCTCCCGTCCGATCCAACTGCCATTTATTCCTCATGAAGATCCACGCGTGTGGGATTCCACCGATGCACTGGCGCTGAAAACCGTTCCAGAGCGCATGCTGGTGATGGGCGGCGGTATCATCGGCCTGGAAATGGGCACCGTATACCATGCTCTGGGTTCACAGATCGACGTGGTTGAAATGTTCGACCAGGTGATCCCGGCTGCAGATAAAGACGTGGTTAAAGTCTTTACCAAGCGTATCAGCAAGCAGTTCAACCTGATGCTGGAAACCAAAGTGACTGCGGTAGAAGCCAAAGAAGACGGCATCTATGTCACGATGGAAGGTAAAAAAGCCCCTGCAGAACCACAGCGTTACGACGCGGTGCTGGTAGCGATCGGCCGTGTGCCGAACGGTAAACTGCTGGACGCTGGCCAAGCCGGTGTAGAAGTTGACGACCGTGGCTTTATCCACGTCGACAAACAGCTGCGTACCAACGTGCCGCACATCTTCGCGATTGGTGACATCGTCGGTCAACCGATGCTGGCGCACAAAGGCGTGCATGAAGGCCACGTAGCTGCTGAAGTTATCGCTGGTATGAAGCACTACTTCGACCCGAAAGTGATCCCATCGATCGCTTACACCGAGCCAGAAGTGGCATGGGTAGGGATGACCGAGAAAGAAGCCAAAGAGAAAGGCATCAGCTACGAAACGTCCACCTTCCCGTGGGCAGCTTCAGGCCGTGCTATCGCTTCTGACTGTGCAGACGGTATGACCAAACTGATCTTCGACAAAGAAACGCACCGTATCATTGGTGGCGCGATTGTCGGCACCAACGGCGGCGAGCTGTTGGGTGAAATCGGTCTGGCGATCGAGATGGGTTGTGACGCAGAAGATATCGCGTTGACTATCCATGCTCACCCAACCCTGCACGAATCCGTAGGTCTGGCAGCAGAGATCTACGAAGGCAGCATCACCGATCTGCCAAACCCGAAAGCCAAGAAGAAGTAATTTCAGCGGTTGGTAAGGTTGATAAGCGGCTCCTGTAAAGGGGCCGTTTTTTTGGAATAAATGCCAATAAAAGGCCGCTCAAAAGAGCGGCCAGTAGCTTACTTGTTCTGGAATACGACGTTGAAAATCAGTTGGTTGCTGGAAACTGACCAGCCGCCTTTGCTGACGCCAAACACCGAACCCAGTACAATGAGCAGGATAATGAGTGTTCTCCCTTTCATTGCGCGTTCCTTGTGGAACCACGACCACCGCGACTTCACTGGGAAAGCCCCAGTGGAACAAGCGCTCGATAGCGCCTGTATCGCAGTAGTTGCAGCACTGTTCTCAAGCCCGATGACCGGCTGCTAAACCGGCAGAACAGACCCAAAATCAGAGTACATAAAACAGCGTTTTTTTGCATCAGATCGGTTGATTTTTTAACCAAATTTACGCACAATGGCCTTGCTCGATAGCGCTTGTATCGTTCTTAACGATGTAAGAAATCCGTTCGGTGCCTGCTAACACTGCACGGATACAAAAGAACCGTCTTTATGGCGGTTTTTTTGTGCCCAACGCCCGCCAATTTCTCCCAACTCTATCGATAACCATTGTAAAACTATGGACGTTATGTTGTGCTCATTGGGCTGAGATTGCTGTTGTGCCGTATCGAACCCGAGCCCGTCCCGCCTGCTTTGCAGCCGATTACGCTGCGGTCAACGATTCAGCAAAGATTTAATGTTGCTTTTATGTGAACGAATTAACAACCGATTCAAATCCTGATATGCTGGCTGGGCGGAACCGGGCACTGTACCTTACTTACAGTCCAGGATATCGACAGCAGTGCCCCGTCAAATATCGCCGTGCGCTAAACCCGGTTTGAATATAAAACGCCAGGCACAATAAATGACAATGAGAGCGAGGAGAAAGTCGTGCTAGAAGAATACCGTAAGCACGTGGCCGAGCGTGCTGCAGAGGGCATCGTCCCTAAGCCATTAGATGCGACACAAATGGCAGCGCTGGTTGAATCATTAAAAAATCCGCCAAAAGGCGAAGAAGAATTTCTGTTAGACCTGCTGATTAACCGTGTACCACCGGGCGTCGACGAAGCCGCCTATGTCAAAGCAGGTTTTCTGGCAGCCGTTGCCAAAGGCGAAGCCACTTCCCCCCTGGTTACCCCCGAAAAAGCCATTGAACTGCTAGGCACCATGCAGGGCGGTTACAACATTCATCCGCTGATCGAGGCGTTGGATAACGAAAAGCTGGCACCGATTGCTGCCAAGGCGCTTTCCCATACGCTGCTGATGTTTGATAACTTCTACGACGTAGAAGAGAAAGCCAAAGCCGGTAACCCACACGCCAAGCAAATCATGCAGTCCTGGGCCGATGCCGAATGGTATCTGTCCCGTTCACCGTTGGCGGAAAAGATCACCGTGACCGTGTTCAAAGTGACTGGCGAAACCAACACCGACGATCTGTCACCCGCTCCAGATGCCTGGTCACGTCCAGATATCCCACTGCATGCGTTGGCAATGCTCAAGAGCGAACGTGAAGGCATTTTCCCTGATCAGCCGGGTAGCGTTGGCCCAATCAAGCAGATTGAAGAGCTGAACAAGAAAGGTTTCCCGCTGGCCTACGTCGGTGACGTGGTCGGTACGGGGTCTTCCCGTAAATCTGCCACCAACTCGGTGCTGTGGTTTATGGGCGACGATATCCCCTACGTGCCGAACAAGCGTGGCGGCGGTGTGGTGCTGGGCGGCAAGATTGCGCCAATCTTCTTTAACACCATGGAAGATGCAGGCGCGTTGCCGATCGAAGTGGACGTCTCCAACCTGAACATGGGCGATGTGATCGACATCTTCCCGTATAAAGGCGAAGTGCGTAACCATGAGACCGGCGAACTGGTTGCCAGCTTCGAGCTGAAAACCGATGTGTTGCTGGATGAAGTGCGTGCCGGTGGCCGCATCCCACTGATTATCGGCCGTGGCCTGACCACCAAGGCGCGTGAAGCGCTGGGCTTGCCGCACAGCGAAGTGTTCCGCATTGCCAAGCCGGTAGCGGCTAGCAGCAAGGGCTTCTCGCTGGCGCAGAAAATGGTTGGCCGTGCCTGTGGCGTTGCTGGTGTTCGCCCTGGCGAATACTGCGAACCTAAGATGACCTCGGTAGGTTCACAAGATACCACTGGCCCAATGACCCGTGACGAGCTGAAAGATCTGGCTTGCCTGGGCTTCTCTGCCGATCTGGTGATGCAGTCGTTCTGTCACACTGCCGCGTACCCGAAACCGGTAGACGTCACGACTCACCATACGCTGCCGGACTTCATCATGAACCGTGGCGGCGTTTCGCTGCGCCCTGGTGATGGTGTGATCCACTCCTGGCTGAACCGTATGTTGCTGCCGGATACCGTTGGTACCGGTGGCGATTCCCACACCCGCTTCCCGATCGGCATTTCCTTCCCGGCCGGTTCTGGTCTGGTAGCCTTTGCTGCCGCGACCGGCGTGATGCCGCTAGATATGCCTGAGTCGGTGCTGGTGCGCTTCAAAGGCAAAATGCAGCCTGGTATTACCTTGCGTGATTTGGTGCATGCTATCCCTTACTACGCGATCCAGCAGGGCCTGTTGACCGTAGAGAAGAAGGGTAAGAAGAACATTTTCTCTGGCCGCATTCTGGAGATCGAAGGTCTGCCGGAACTGAAGGTCGAACAGGCGTTTGAGCTGACCGATGCCTCTGCAGAACGTTCCGCTGCCGGTTGTACCATCAAGCTGGACAAGGCACCGATTGCCGAATATCTGAGCTCCAACATCGTGCTGCTGAAGTGGATGATCTCCGAAGGTTATGGCGATCGCCGTACCCTGGAGCGCCGTATTCAGGGGATGGAAAAATGGCTGGCGGATCCGCAGTTGCTGGAAGGCGATGCGGATGCGGAATATGCCGCAGTGATCGAAATCGATCTGGCTGATATCAAGGAGCCAATCCTGTGTGCGCCGAACGATCCGGACGACGCGCGCCTGCTGTCCGATGTGGCCAACAGCAAGATCGACGAAGTGTTTATCGGTTCCTGCATGACCAACATCGGTCACTTCCGTGCGGCAGGTAAACTGTTGGATCAGCATAAAGGCCAACTGCCAACCCGTCTGTGGGTGGCTCCGCCAACCAAGATGGACGCAGCGCAATTGACTGAAGAAGGCTACTACAGCGTCTTTGGCAAGAGCGGGGCGCGTATCGAGATCCCTGGCTGTTCACTGTGCATGGGTAACCAGGCACGCGTAGCGGACGGTGCGACCGTGGTTTCCACCTCAACCCGTAACTTCCCGAACCGTCTGGGTACTGGAGCCAACGTTTATCTGGCTTCCGCAGAGCTGGCGGCAGTGGCATCACTGCTGGGCCGTCTGCCAGCGCCTGATGAGTATCAGACCTATATGGCACAGGTCGACAAGACGGCGGCGGATACTTATCGCTACCTGAACTTCGACCAGTTGACCCAGTACACGGAAAAAGCCGACGGTGTGATCTTCCAAACCGCGGTGTAATTCAATACTGAGTTAGCATCATCACGGGGAGCCTTTGGGTTCCCCGTTTTTTTGTGATCGACCCCGGCTTTTATTGATATTAACTGATTGATTAATCTTGATTTGATGAAATTATTACTCTCAGGCTAATAAACCATCCCCCTGCTTGATTGATGGCGTTCTCCTAGACTCTTACTCTAACCGTACTGAACAGAACCAAGTAAACCCAGGAGGTTGAGGTATGTCGCTTCATCAAAGCCCCACGCGCGTTTGGGATACCCGGCGGCAGGAAAAAAAACGCCGTATCGCGAGTGTGCAAGAGCAGTCGCAGGGCAAAGTGATCCCCACCGCCGATCTGACCAGCGTGCTGGAAAAACTGCTGGTTTCTGGCGATCGGGTGGTGCTGGAAGGCAATAACCAGAAACAGGCCGATTTTCTCTCCCGTATGCTCGCCGAGGTCAACCCCGCCAAGGTCCACGATCTGCATATGATCATGCCAAGCGTTGGCCGCGCCGAGCATCTGGATATTTTTGAAAAGGGCATCGCCCGCAAGCTCGATTTTGCTTTCTCTGGTACCCAGAGCCTGCGCATTTCCCAACTGTTGGAAGATGGGCAGCTCGAAATCGGTGCCATCCACACCTATATAGAACTCTATTCCCGCCTGTATGTGGATCTGGTGCCGAACGTGGCGCTAGTGGCCGGGTTCAAGGCCGATCGTCACGGCAATCTGTACACCGGGCCAAGTACCGAAGATACCCCGGCACTGGTGGAGGCCACAGCGTTTAAAGACGGCATCGTCATCGCTCAGGTCAACGAACTGGTTGATGATGAAACTGACCTGCCAAGAGTTGATATCCCCGGCTCCTGGATCGATTTTGTCGTGGTGGCAGACAAGCCGTTCTTTATTGAGCCGCTGTTTACCCGCGATCCGCGCCTGATCAAACCGGTGCACGTGTTGATGGGGATGATGGCAATCAAAGGCATCTACGCCAAACATCAGGTGCAATCGCTGAACCACGGTATCGGTTTCAACACCGCCGCCATTGAACTGCTGCTACCTACCTATGGCGAGCAACTGGGTCTGAAGGGCAAAATCTGTAAACACTGGACCCTGAACCCGCATCCAACCCTGATCCCGGCAATTGAAAGCGGCTGGGTGGAGACCGTGCACTGTTTTGGCGGTGAGCTGGGGATGGAGAATTATATCGCCGCCCGCCCGGATATTTTCTTTACCGGTAGCGACGGTTCCATGCGCTCCAACCGTGCGTTCTGCCAGATGGCCGGTCAGTACGCCGTAGATATGTTTATCGGTTCAACCTTACAGATCGACGGTATGGCCCACTCTTCTACCGTGACACGTGGTCGCCTATCCGGTTTTGGCGGCGCACCGAACATGGGGCACGATCCACACGGTCGTCGCCACGCTACGCCTGCCTGGCTGGATATGATCGAAGAGCCGGATCCGTTGGCTCGTGGCCGCAAGCTGGTGGTGCAAATGGTGGAAACCTTCCAGGCGGGGGCCAAACCGACCTTCGTAGAAAAACTCGATGCCGTCGATGTGGCGCAAGAGTCTGGCATGCCGCTGGCACCGGTGATGATTTACGGCGATGACGTCACCCATGTGCTGACCGAAGAGGGCATCGCTTATCTGTATCGTGCACGCTCGCTGGAAGAGCGCCGCGCCATGGTGGCAGCGGTGGCCGGTATCACCGATATCGGGCTGGGTGTGGACGCTAAACGCGTGGCCGAGCTGCGCCGTGAAGGCAAAGTGGTGTTCCCGGAAGACCTCGACATTCGTCGCACCGATGCAACGCGTTCTTTGCTGGCCGCAGGCAGCGTAGCGGATCTGGTCGAGTGGTCCGGCGGCCTGTATAACCCGCCAGCGAAATTCCGGAGCTGGTAATGAAACTTTCCCCCTGTTTAATCGCTTCTGATGCGGACCGAGTTGCCGCACGCTTGGCGGAGCTTGCCACGCAGGCGCTAGTGGATGAGGCGCGCCTCAGCCCGAAACCGGGGCTGGTGGATGCCCGGGGTTCCGGCGCGCATCAGGATTTGACGTTGGCGTTGATGGTGCGTTCCGCCCACAGCCTGACACCGGTCTTCCACCGGCTGGCGATTGCCGGTTGGCAGCGTCCGGCAGATAGTGCGTTGCGTCAGGAAGTGGGCCGGATTGGCCGGGAAGGTGAACAGCGGATGATGGCTGCCACTGCCGGTGTTAATACACATCGCGGGGCAATCTGGGCGATGGGCCTGCTGGTGACGGCGGTAGCCATGCAAGGGGGGAACGCAACGCCATCCAGCAGTTGCACATTAGCCGCTCAGTTGGCGCAGTTGCCGGATCATGCTAGCCCGAAGGTGTTCAGCAAAGGCTTGCGAGCCACTCAACGTTATCAGGTACCCGGCGCGCGGGAGGAGGCCCAGCAAGGTTTCCCGCATGTGATGCAACGTGCGCTACCGCAGCTGTGGTACAGCAGGAACCAGGGGGCCAGTGAGCCAGCCGCGCAGATTGATGCCTTGATGGCCATCATGACCACCCTGAGCGATACCTGCGTGCTGTCGCGCGGTGGGTTAACGGCGCTAAAAGCGATGCAGCAAGGGGCAGCCGAGGTACTGCATGCCGGAGGGTATCAACATCCGGCAGGGCAGGCGGCGTTGGCCAAATTGGAGCAACGGCTATTGGCGAGCAACGCTTCACCCGGCGGCGCGGCCGATTTACTGGCTGCGGCTCTGTTCCTCGATCGGGCTACGGCCCGCTGAATAATCAATCCAGAGGATGTTATGGAACATATCGATTTGAGTTATCCGGCCAGCATTACGCTGCCGGGTAAGGCACTAACCGGCGTCGTGGGCTCCGGTGACATGGAGGCTCTGTTTGAGCCTGCGGCTGACGGCACGCTGACGGTGGCAATCAAAACCTCCGTAGACGGTAGCCGGCAGCGCTGGCAGCACCTGTTTGAGCGCTTGGCGTCATTGCGCGATTTACCTGCCGGGCGGTTAGAGATTAACGATTTCGGTGCTACGCCGGGAGTGGCTCGGCTGCGTATTGAACAGGTATTTGAGGAGGCCGCCCATGCGTGATGATCTCAGCTTTATCGAACTCAGCGCCCGGGAGCGCGCCCGCAATTTGCTGGACAGTGGCAGTTTCCGTGAGCTGTTGGGGCCATTTGAGCGAATTACTTCTCCCTGGCTGGAGCCGCAGGGCATAGTCACCCAGGCCGATGACGGCATGGTGGTTGCTAAAGGCACCATTGACGGTAAACCGGCAGTGGTGGTGGCGGTAGAAGGGGCGTTCCAGGGCGGCAGCATGGGGGAGGTTTCCGGTGCCAAGATGGCCGCGGCCCTGGAACTGGCAGCAGAAGATAACCGCAACGGCATTGCGACTCAGGCAGTCTTGTTGCTGGAAACCGGTGGCGTGCGTTTGCAGGAGGCCAACCTGGGGCTGGCAGCGATCGCGGATATTCATGCGGCGATTGTCGATCTGCGCCGCTACACCCCGGTGGTGGGTATAATTGCCGGTACCGTGGGCTGCTTTGGCGGGATGTCGATCGCGGCAGCCTTATGCAGCTACCTGATCGTCACCCGTGAAGCGCGCCTGGGCTTAAACGGCCCACAGGTTATTGAACAGGAAGCCGGTATTGAAGAATACGATTCCCGCGATCGGCCTTTTATCTGGAGCATGACCGGTGGCGACGTGCGCTATCGCAGCGGCTTTGTCGATGAAGAAGTCCCGGATGCGCTGCATGCGGTCAAGGCGGCGATGAAAGGTTGTCTGCAACGCGGCGTGCCTGTTCAGCACCGCTCAGACAATTATCACTACTACTTGCCGAAACTGTCGCAGTTCGACACCCGCCAGCAGGCGGATTCGGCGGTCATTGCACAACTGTTTGCTGCGGAGGATCGGGTATGAGTACGTCATCATCAAGCCGTGGAGAATATTGGTTCTCTTTGCTGACGGCGGGGGCCGAGCAGCGTCAGGGGCAGTGCGCCTCGATCCGGGTTGCGGACGCTGAACTAGAGGGCCAACCGGTGCGTTTTATCGCCGTGGTGCCGGATGCAAATAACCATTACCCACGCGCTGCACGCGGCGAAGTAGGATTGCTGGAAGGTTGGACGTTAGCCCAGGTAGTCAGTGAAGCAGTCGCGGCTGACGTGGGTAAAGTACAAAAGCGCGCCATCGTGGCGGTGATCGATGTGCCGAGCCAGGCCTACGGGCGCCGGGAAGAGGCCTTTGGTATTCATCAAGCCTTGGCCGGTGCAGCTGGGGCTTATGCCAAGGCTCGGCTGGCAGGCCATCCGGTGATTGGTTTGATCGTCGGGAAAGCCATGTCTGGCGCGTTTCTGGCGCACGGCTATCAGGCCAACCGCTTGATCGCCTTCAACGATGCAGGCGTGATGATCCATGCGATGGGCAAAGAGTCTGCGGCGCGCATCACGTTACGTTCCGTAGAGGCGCTGGAGAAACTGGCAGCAACCATTCCACCGATGGCTTATGACATCGAGCATTACAGCTCGCTGGGCCTGTTGGAACAGTTACTGGATATCCGTGACCCGCTGCAGGCCAGTGAGCAGGAACTTAATCTGGTACGCCACGCACTGATCCAGGCGATCGCCAAAACTCGCCGTGAAGGGGTTGGATTAACTAACCGCCTGGGAGCAGACAACCGCCATAGCTCTTCGCTGGTGCGTGAACGTATGCGCGCAGAGTGGTAATGCCACGCTAGCCATTTTTACGTCAGAGTTCAGGAACAAAATACTACCCGCCGGGAGGGCGCATATGATGCGTTCCGACCCGGCATAAAGCTTCACCTGCATATAACAATATAACTAATACCATCGCACCTGATCTGACTGATTTTTTCTTTTTAACAGGTGATTTATGACATACGTAATTATTCATGCCTTGGCGCCGATTTTTGTCATTATGCTGCTGGGCTTTTTTGCCGGTAAGGCAAAAATGGTCGATAACCAGAACGTTTCATTACTCAACATCTTCGTGATGGATTTTGCACTGCCAGCGGCCCTGTTCGGTGCCACCGTACAAACGCCTTGGGTGGGGATCGTTGAGCAATCGCCGCTGATCGTGGTGTTGGTGCTGGCGATGTGGATCACCTATGCGGCGATCTATTTTACCTGCACCGGGATCTTCCATAAGTCTCCGCAGGATGCCGCGGTGCTGACGCTCACCGTGGCATTGCCCAACTATGCCGCGCTTGGCCTGCCGATCCTCGGTAGCGTGCTGGGGGAAACGCCGGGAACCTCGCTGTCCGTGGCGGTGGCTATCGCCTGTGGTTCGGTACTGATGACGCCGTTCTGCCTGCTGATCCTCGAGCGTGAAAAGGCCCGTGCGGCCGGCGGGGTTCAGGGGTCCAGCCTGGGCATGTTGCCGGTGCTGATGTGGCGCTCGGTGAAAAAACCGATCGTCTGGGGGCCGCTGCTTGGGGTGGTGCTGTCGGCGGTAGGCGTGCATATGCCTGAAATGGTGCTGGCCGCGATCAAACCGCTTGGCCTGTCGGCCACGGCGACGGCTCTGTTCCTGACCGGGGTGATCCTGTCTGCCCGTAAGTTGCAGATCAACGGCCCGGTGCTGCTGTCGAGCGTGACCAAACTGTTAATCCAACCGTTTATTGCCTGGGGGCTGGTGCTGGCATTGGGCCTGCACGGCAGTGTAGCCATTACCGCTATTTTGATGATCGCCCTTTCTGCCGGTTTCTTCGGTATCGTCTTTGGTAACCGTTTTGGCGTGCAGTCGCCGGATGCCGAAGCCACGTTACTGATCAGTTCCGTGTTGTGTATCATTACCTTACCGCTGTTTATCACCCTGACCTCAGGGATGTAACTGGAGAAGCCGATGATTCGCCCGCATGACCTGATTTGGATTAGTGACCGTGCTGCCCTCAGTGCCGATCAGGCGTTGCCGGAGTGGGTTGGCCAGCAGTGGCGCATTTCATTACCGTTGGTAGTACGGCGCGATGTTCAGGATAGCGGGCGGATCCCGGTGGGGATCCGGGGGATGAAACGCAGCCAGCGCGCCGCAGCTTGGGTTAGCGCAGAGGCTATCCGGCGCGTAGTGACGCCGGAGTCTTTAGTGAGTGAGCCGCTGGCGTTGCTGCACTCGAGCTTTGTTTCCCAGCCTCCGGTGCAGGCGCTCATTATGCTGGCTCAGCGGCCTTGGCCGTGGGGCTGGGGCGTGACCGGCAGCTGTGGTTATGCGTTGGCGACTGAAATCCCGGTGATGCATGCCGACAGCGATCTGGATCTGTTGGTTCGCTGCCCGCAGCCTGCCAGCCTTGATGAGTTGCAGAGGCTGGCACAGTGGTTGCAGGCGTTGCCTTGCCGCGCCGATGCCCAAATAGAAACACCGCTCGGCGGCTTTGCCCTGAGCGAATGGCTGCGGGATGGGCGAGCGATGCTGAAAACCGCTGAGGGACCGTTGTTGACGACGGATCCCTGGGCCAGCTCTCAGGAGATCTGATGAAGATTTTATTTACCTTTCCCGGTCAGGGGCCGCAGGTGCCTCAAATGCTGCACCAACTGCCGGCCAATGAAACAACCCAGCGGTTGTTAAGCGAAGCCTGCGCTGTTCTTGACCAGGATGTACTGGCGTTGGACAGCGCCGAAGCCTTACAGAAAACCCGGGCAGTGCAGCTGTGCCTGCTGATAGCCGGTGTGGCCTACGCGCGGGAATTACAGCAACACGGGGTCGAGGCTGATTTTGTCAGTGGGCTATCCATCGGCGCTTTTCCGGCCGCGGTGATCGCCGGGGCCTTGGCATTTCCCGATGCCGTCCGGCTGGTGGCGTTGCGCGGCCAGCTAATGGAGGAGGCTTACCCTGCGGGATATGGCTTGGCGGCAATTGTTGGTTTGCCTTTGCGGCAGGTGGAAAGGCTGATAGCAGAGGTCGATAGTGAGGAGTTACCGGCCTATCTGGCCAATATCAATGCCGAAGACCAATTGGTTATCGCGGGTAGCGAAGCCGCTATGGCGCAGGTCATGGCGTTGGCAAAAACCGCCGGTGCAGCGAAAACCCAGCGTTTGGCGGTGAGTGTCCCTTCCCACTGTGCCCTGTTGGCACAACCGGCGGAAAAGCTGGCGCAGGCTATGAAGCAGGTAACCATCAATCGGCCGCAGGTTGCGTATCTCAGCGGCAGTACTGGGCGCGTGTTATGGCAACCGGAGCGAATTGCTGACGATCTGGCCTTCAATATGGCCCGCACCGTGCGCTGGCATGAGGCGATGGTGGCGGCCTACGAACGGGAAGTCCGTCTGGCGATCGAAATGCCGCCGGGCGCGGTATTAACCGGCTTGACCAAAAAAGTGATGGAGCAGGGGGAAGCGCTGTCCCGCTGCCAACTGGGCCTGAACGCGGTCTGCGGCATTGTCGCCAAATATCGGCGCGATTAAACCGGCCCTTCACCGCGAGCGTACATGCGGCCTTCCGCCGTCAATGCCAGCAGGTTCGGATCCTGCTGCTGGTTACGATTGAACACCAGCGCGATGGTTTGGCGCATCTGGTACTGTTCGCACAGCGGCAGTAATTTCAACGTGTGTTCATACATCTTCTTCATCCGCCCAGGCACCAGCGTGTAGCCCACCCCGGCCTGCACCAGGCTGAGCATGGAGAAAATATCATTCACCCGGGTGACGATTTCCGGTTCAAAACCGGCAATCTGAAACGCTTCGCTAAAGCCGTGGTAGGTGGCGAAGCCTTCGGTCAGGGAGACAAACTTCTGGCTGCGAAAGTCTTGCAGGTCTGCCGTGCCATCGCTGTTTAGCGCCGAGGCTGCCGGTGCGGCAAGATAGATATCATCCTCAAACAGCGGCAGGATCTCAAAGCGCAGCGGATCGATTTGGCTGTCGGAAACCGAAATCAGGATGGCGTCCAGCAATTGGTTTTCCAACTGGGCCAGCAGATCTTCATTCGATCCCATAGTCAGGCTGATCTCCATGGCCGGCCGTCGCACCTTCAGCCCCATGATCAACCGTGGAATGGTTTCCAGCGTCAGTGAGTAGAGCGTGCCGATACGCATGCGTTGCTGGCCAAACCCCGCCTTCAACCGAGTTTCTTCGATACCTTTGTAGGTGAGATCCACGATATCGCGTGCGTATTCTGCCAGCGTAAGTGCTGCGGGCAGGGGCAGCAGGTTGCGCCCTTTATGAATAAACAGCGGGCAGCGAAAGCCCTCTTCCAGGGTATGTAACGCACGATGCACGCTAACGCTGCTCAAGCCAAGCTGTTCTGCGGCTCGGCCGATGTTTTCCTTCTCCATAAACGCCAGAAAGATTTCCAATTTTTTCAGGGTGATTTCGCTGTCGATCATCGGCTCAGGCTTGGGTAAGGGCTAAGAAGTGTCATGATAACAACAATTGCCCGTCCATAGCAGGCGCCAAGAGCCTTCCCGCTTCCCAAGTGGAGGGCGGACCGTTATATTGCGCCACGAATTATTGAACAACTTTGCGAGCGCTCACTGAGTTAGCTGCGAATTTAAGGTTAAACTCAGTCTTATACACCGCTCAGGAGGGCATGCTATGGATTACGAATTTCTGCGTGACGTAACCGGTCAGGTGGTGGTCAGATTTTCGATGGGGCATGAGGCCATCGGCCATTGGATTAACGAAGAGCTCAACGGTGATTTTAACCTGCTGGACCGTATCGAAGCCGGTGCGGCAGGTGTCAAGGGCAGTGAGCGTCAATGGCAGTTGGAAGGCCACGAATACACGTTGCTGATGGACGGTGAAGAGGTGATGATCCGCGCCAACCAGTTGGAGTTCGAAGGCGACGAAATGGAAGAGGGGATGAACTACTACGACGAAGAGAGCCTCTCTTTCTGTGGCATCGAAGACTTTCTGACGGTGCTGAAAGCCTACCGCTCGTTTATGCTCAACTACTGATTATCCAGACGGGCGCAGGATGCTGCGTGGGATCTACCCGGATATTGCGTTTGTCAGCTGTAACTCGTGGAGCATTGAGAAAGGTATTACCACGTCCACCGAAGAGAAGGCGGGCCTGAAGCAGGATCTGATGGCTAATGCCCGCCAGCGGGTGCTGCTGGCAGATAGCAGTAAATACGATGTCTCTGTGTGACCCCGCTTGCCAGCCTGACGGATATTGTCACCGACAAGGCCTTGCCAGAGACGGCTCAGCGGCAACTAGCCGATCTACCTTGTGGTTTGCATTTGGCGTAACGTGGTTTGATTCAGGACCCTCGCCAATTCCCATGTTGGTCCATGCACTTTCAAGCCGTAGTGCTAAGCTGTAAAGAGGTGATCGTGCGGCGCCGGTTAGCCGAACGCGGCGGTTGAGCACGACCTTATTTTGGCATTTGACACTCAGCATGGAACGTTATGGATATCAATAGAGCTCAGGTTGAACAACTATTTAGTGAAACGATAGATGAGGAAACACTGAGGGCGACGGCTGGAGATATTGCTCTGCCACAGCGTCTTTCCTGGCTTTATGTTATGGCTAATGTACGGGAAGATCCGCTTGAGGATCGATACCTGGATGCGCTAGATGCTTACGATACAGCGTCAAGAGATCGGGTAGCTCCATGTATTGACCCCCTGTATGCCGAAAGCGCTCGCCGACTTGCCTATTTTGGTATTCGGGTTGATCGGCAGGGGCTGGCAGCAGATATTATTTCGTTGACGAGGCATATTGCGATGGGGCTGGAGTGGCACGATCTGAATTTCGATCCCGCACAGCCGCATTTTATGCGCCATGAGTTTCTTCAGCCTTGCCTGACGGGGGCAACCTCGCTAGCGAAGGTTTGTGATGTACTGGCCGTCGCATGCATTCGTTGCAGTAAAAACCAAGCGATTGTCAGTATTGATGGAATGCAGGTGGAGGTGCAAGTCGGTGATGATAGCTTTGCCGATTTGCAGTGGGAAGGTGACACTCGTAGTGCCGCGCTCAGCCTTCGAGCGAACGATCTGCGCCATTTGACCGCCAATGAGGCTCTTGAGCTGAGTCATGAACTTGGGCATTGCCGTCATCATTTGGTCGCGGAACATCCTGCCGGTGATTATGGCCTGCCTTTCTGGGATACGGAATTGCCCGCTTTCCGTGAAGAATGGACATTATGTTCACGGCTTACTCCTAATCTCAGTACTCGAGCTTGGGCTCTTGAGGCGATCAAACAGTCAGTGTTTGCTCTTTTCCCCCTGCTGGTCCCCGTGATGGGGAGTAAGGCCGCTCTTCATCAAGCGGTGAAACAAAACCCTGTCTATTGCTATACGCGAAAAGAGGCGGACTGGCTATTATGCAAATCGCCGCTATTTGTGTGGAGTGGTGTCCCCTACGTACAGTATTTCCTTAGCCTTGTGCGATTTTTATTGGAGACCGGTCCATACGATGACGTGTTGGCTCAGGGCCTAATGCGTTGCGAAACGCGATTCTCGCTTCATGCTGGATGATAAGTGACCGCATCGTTGATCAAGCTGCTTTCCGCCAGTATCGGCATGGTGAGTAATGTTTCCAATGCACTGCCGGTAGCAAGCAGGGTTCTATCATCAAACAACGGGCCAACCAGTTGCATTCCCAAGGGCAAACCGCAAGAGGCCAGGCCAATCGGGAGATTTAACGCAGGGTTACCGGTGACGTTAAACGGAATGGTTTGCGTGGGTACCACGTTGGCTGGTGGTGGCCAATCGGTGCCAAACTCGCTGAAGGCAGGTGCCGGCCGTAGCGTACTGGGGAATATCAGCAACTGATAATGTGGGAATATGCGGGTGTTCAGCCATCCTGTCAGTTCGCTGCGTAAGCGTTGTGCATCCAATAGCTCTGCTGCTGAAATTGTCGCGCCAGGTAGCACGCGTTGATAGGTGAACCGCCCGAAATCCTCCGGCCTTTCGCGCAGACTTTGCTGGTGGATAGCAAAGGATTCGGCAGTCATGATGATCCTGCCGCAGGCGTTGAATAAGTGGTAATCCTTAAATTGAATTTCTTCAACGGTGGCACCGGCATCGCGCAGTAACGCCACGCTATTATCCATTGCTGCGAGTAATTCCGGGTGTGTATATGGGCTGTCCGTCAATAGGTGGCGCGGCCAAGCGACGCGGAAATTACGCCAGTTGATCGCGGGTGGATTAACAAAATCAAAGGTGACATTACAACCTGTAGGGTCATGGGGATCTTGACCTGCGATGACTTGCATGACGTATGCGCAGTCGGCAGCATAGCGTGTTAGTGGGCCACAGTGATCGAGCGACCATGAGAGAGGAAATACCCCATATCTGGATACCAGGCCAAAGGTCGGTTTGAAACCGGTAACGCCACACATGCAGGCTGGGCCTCGGATGGAACCACTAGTATCTGAACCTATGGCTACTGGAACCAGTCCTGCAGCAATCGCTGCGCCAGCCCCTGATGATGAGGCTCCGGTGAAATGTGCAGGGTTCCACGGATTACGTGCTGGGGGAAAGGGGAGCTCAAGACTGGGGCCGCCAAGGGCAAATTCGTGTGTGGCCAGTTTGCCGAGATAGACCCCGCCACCTGCTTTCAGTTTCTTCTCTATTGTACAGTTGTGTGGCGCAATGTGGTGCTGCATGATTTTCGAGTGACAGGTCGTTGCTACACCAGCAACATCGAAAATATCTTTCAGTGCGTAAGGGATCCCGTGTAGTGGTCCCCGGTCATGCCCGTTAGCCAATTCGTCGTCGGCACGCAGTGCGTCGCGGCGTGCCCGCGTCGGGTCTACCTGAATAAATGCTTTTATATGCGGGTTAAAACGCGCAATGCGTTCCAGAAAATAGTCAGTTAATTGCACCGCACTGATTTGACTATTGCGCAGGCGCCGGGCCAACTCGGCCAGGGGCAAAGTGTGCAGAAATTCACTCATGGCACGCCTTATAACAATCAACGGTTTTCAACGCATCGAAGCCGTTTGCGGGTTCCGCCTCGGCATGTTTCACTACGGCGAGCAGGGCGACGGCCTCGCGGATTTCGTGCGTACAGCGTATGGCACCCGCACGATACGGTATTGGTACCGCGATCCCTAACAGCGTCATGTAACGTTCGAACAGGATTTCAGCGTCTTCCATCGGTTATCTCTCCTCATCGATGCCAGCTTGCTTGGCGTTAGTAGTGAACCAGGAAGATGCAAGCAGTGCGTTGCGAAAACTCTCATCTACGTTTGCTGGCAAAATAAACCCCAGTTCTTTATTGGTGGCCTCGACAATTTGCGGCCAGGAACGGCCATCTGCATTCAAGACGCAATGATGAAGCGCGGCGAGATAACGCTTATCTTGCGCCAGGTGTCTTTCTAATGGATACCTTAGTGCAGGGGGGAGAGCTTGAATCAATCCGCGTAAATTCAATGGGCCAGGCCAATGACCATAGAGGCCATCATCTATAGGCCATGTGGCCGGTGGTTTAGGGGCAATATATTCCGGCCGCTGTTGCTGCAGTTTCAGCAACAGCGGTACCACGATGGCCAGAGTACGTTTCATTTCTACTGGTGATACCTTGTCCGAAGTATCGCCAGCAGTGTGGTTGAAGCGATCGCCGATATGACAGATTTGGATTGCTGGGCTATTGCGACTGTGATCGCTGTGATTCATAAACAGCGCATGGTCGGAAAATCCGTGGAAAGGAATACTGAGCCATTTCCCGCCACTATCCGCAGTCTGTAAAAAAGCCTCGGCGGCACACTCTTCAGCAAGTAAGCCCAAAGATGAGGACAGGCGCTGAGGAGGGTGTTCGATACAAAGTGGTGAGCAGCACAGAGTTTGATTTTCTCCGACCATATCGAGATTGATTACCGCGAGTGGTGCAGGGCGGTGACGATAATGATGTTGCAATGCAGCCACACCCAGGAACTCAGGCCCCCAGATGAATCGAATAGTGTAACGAAGAGGTGGCGAGGCATCGTTTTTTTGTAGTTGGCTGATGAGTGCTGCCGTTTCCAACAGGGCACTGATCCCTGATGCGTTGTCGTTGGCACCCGCTCGCGAATGGCAAAGGTGGGCGGTTAGCCATATTTCATGCGTGGTATCGCACCCAGGCAGGCAAGCCGTCACCACTGGCATGGCGGCGGTGTGATCCAGGCAGATTTCTGCTTGCGCGCAGCAATGGCGGCGGGCCGCTGTTTCCAAATGCCTCATTTCTTCTGGCGTAGCGCTAAAAGCAAACAGGGAGCTGCCCGGAGGTAGTTCAATTCGGCCACGGAAACTAACGTTTGTTTGCCGATCGTGGCAGGCAGGGGCATCGGTGATAAAACCAGCAGCCCCCGCCTGAGCCAGGAGCAATGGCCAATCTTGTTGGCGATATTGCTCGCTGGGAATGACCAGGACCTTGCCTTGCCATTCGCTTTCTTCGGGCGTCGCCAGTGTGAAGTGCTGCTGGTTTACGGCACAGGAATATGTGGCAATGGCAAACGCGTGCTGTTGATGGTCAATCAACAAATTATCGGCTGCCGGTACGTGCAACCAGGCTTGTAGTGGGGTCCAAGCCAGTGGAGCAGTAAAGTGCCACCAATGTTGTTTGCCATCAGCAGGAAAATGTAGCGTTTCTACCTGTCGCAAGTCCCGTTGCTGTGCCGCCTCCGCGACCCATTTTGCCGCTTGTTCAATGCCTAGTGACGCTTGATAACGGTCAAACTTTCCAAGAGCATCAATGGGTTGCATAAGGCGTGAGGTGCTGCTGTGTTGCAGCACCCAGGCCACCTGTTGGGCAGTGAACATACGCATCCCCCAATATCAGTAGTTATCTGAAAGCTTTTCTTTCATTTTCAACATATTGGATGCTGATAGCAGGATAGAGCCGATCAGGAACAATCCTCCCATGATGCGCAGCACTTCGTTGGTCGTTATCGTATTTCCCCAGGCTCCATAAGCGGCCAGAGAGAAAGGGATAAACATTTTGAAAATACTGCCAGTAATGCCATTGATTTTGCCCAGATCTTTCGCTGGAGCCACCACCAGTCTGTAAGTACGGACACAGACGATATAGATGGAGAACAAAAAGGATTCGCAGAACAGCAGGATGCCTAGCGTTACGATATTGAGATGTATGCTGATCAGTACATAGGCCAGACCAATGAGTGGGATGGAATAGACCAGTACCTGGATCACGCCAACGCGTTTTTCAACCCGATCGGAACACCAGGAACCCATGATTGCGCCGATACCCCCCGCGGCAAATAATAGGCCGACTTGAAAATCAGAAAGGTTGAGCTGCGATTTGGCGTAATACATCACGGCAATTTCAGAAACGACGACAATCGCGTTGGCAAACGATGTCCACCAAGACAGGATCCATAAATTACGTAATCCATACAGCGCCTTGAAACCGTAAATGATATCGGGAATAAAGGGTTTGTTTTCCGCTGGCGGGGTGCGGCGAAAACTGAACACGCTCAGTAATAAGGCAATAAACAGCAAGGCATAGGATAAACTCAGTGTTTGCGTGTAAGTGAGTAATAACAACATACCGCCGATAATGGCTGGACCAGCACTGTCGAAGACATTGGTCACCATGTTATTGTATTTGTTATATATAATGAGTCGGTTTTCTGGTAACGCTACTTTTGATTGGACGATCAGAGAATTGTTGGCAAAATAGGTCATTCCCATGAGCATGAATACCAATAAAAATAGCAGATGTTGCGAGCTGACACCATTCAATGCCAACAGCATGACCACGACTATTTGCCCTAGGGTTCCGCCGATAAAACCTTTTCGGCTACCAATACGATCGACGAGGGTACCAATAATAAAGCCCAGGACCAGAAAGGGAAGATATTCAAACAACCGTACATGGCTCATCAGATCGTTTGACTGTGTTAATTGGAACGCCCAAAGCGGCAGCACGAAGTAGATAATTTTCTCAGCGATGGCTTTGAGGGCGGTAATGAGTAAAAGTAGCGTCATTATGCCGGCTCCATCCGATAAAAATGACGGATAAATGCTTGATCCTCCAGATAGATCGGCAAGGGTGTGGTACAGAGCAGTTCAGTGAGTTCCCTGCTGAGCGGCGTGGCTGGCACATGCTTGCTACATGACAGTAAAAAGGAAAAAAAGCGTTCCTGCCCTTCCAGCATCAGAATACGTCCGCGAGTGACCAAGGCGCGCTGTGGATGGCTGAGTTCGTCCTTAATGCCTTCCTGCAACGTCATTTTTTTCCAAAGGTTGCGCAGATCAACCAAAGGCTCCCCACTGATGGCTACGCCCATACTGACCAGTTTAAACATCATTGATTGGCACATAGGCGCTTCTCCAAGTCATCTTCATGTTGATAGCAGGCAAAGATTTCATCTTGCATGTCATAGTAGAGGAAGCAGAGGTAAGCCATATCGTCCACTATCTCCTGCTGTTGCTGATGAGATAATAAGGGGATCAAATTGAAATAGTGCTGAGTGAAATCAGCATGTTCTCCTTGCATATTGATGCGGGCATGGCTGAGATGACTATCACGGATTTTGTGAAACTCTGGAGTATCGGGAATGCACTCAGAGAACGCCATCAGATCATCATCATCGCCTTCATAGAAGAACAGGCTGGCGAAGAATGAATGAGGTCTGCGAAGTGCCATATCCTTCAGAAAATCCATATAGGCCAAAGTAGAAGGCAGGGGAGATGAAGCATACAGTTGCTTCTCCTGCCAAGGCGTATCGCTAAATGCCTTGGCCATAATACGTTCGTGAAACAATTCTTCCTTTACAAATTCTTGTGCTAACTGCTGGAGTGCAGCTGGCAGTGGATCGGCTAGGAAACCAATCAGAGAAGAGACGGCTAGTCGGGTTACGTGAAAGTATTCCAATGTCCAACCGAGCAAGAGGATACGATGTTTTTCGGGTTCCAACATGGCTTGTGCCAGTGGTGTTTCACCCCGTTGGAGTAGCCATTGATTATTGACCAAGTTGTATAAACGGTTGTAGAACTCACTGCCAGAACAACCTGTATCATTGGTCGTGATATCTTGTTCAGGGAGTTCAAAAGCCAGGTTGTTTTCGAGTAGGTACTCATAGAACTGAGCGTTTTCTTGATTGCAAGCCTGAGTTAGTTGAACAGGTCCTGTTATCAATTTATTCAGTTGAGTAACTGCATTGCGATACTTTTCATCATCGTCGAAAATAAGCTCATGAGTTTGCAAGAAAACTGACAGCTGAAGGACTCGATCCCTTTTGTTTTCTTTTATATGAACATAGTCAGGTAAAGAAATCATCGAAGATACCTTTGAATGGAGTTAGGATTAATGGAAGCAAGGTTGTAAGGTTCAATGGTGCATGCGCATGCACCATTGAACCTACCACGATTACAGAGCTGCGTTGGCGCGGCGTACTTTCTTCAATTTTTTCGCTTTCATGTAAATTTCTCCATTAAAGTGATTATCTATTTTCGGGATTGCTGCGCAATCTTTCAGGATAAAAAATTGGCAACGGATAGAGTCTTATCACAGTGTCATGTTCTGTCAATGAAAAGTTGCGAAATTGTTTTGATAAACTTAAGTGTTAAAGTTAAATAAAAACAAAGTATTGCGCATTGATTTTTTTATAACATATTGATTTTAAGATATAAAAAATAATTACCTTAAAGTTTTGATATGATTTTTCAGGTTAATAATTTAAGTTTGAAATTATTCAAATAACCAAACTTAACATTATCTTAACTATTTTTATACTTTTTTGGAATATAAAGTTTATTTTTTATTCATTACATAATTAAAAAATAATGCGGGAATTTACCTATATAACGAGAGTTAATGCTTTTTATTCAATAGGTTGCCTGTCTTAATACGACGGTTTTTGTTCTCATTTTGCATTCTTGATTGTATCTAATTGAAAAATAATTATTTTATATTTCGTCCATTTTATTGTGCGTGTTTTATCCTTTTATAACAGGTGTTTATCTTTTTTGTTTTTAAGTGGGGTAAGCCTTTGTGAAGCGATTTTTATTATGGAGGGTGGTTTGACAAAAATTCCAAGTGCTTTAAAACTGGCTTGGTTGCATGTCGTTTTATTTGAGTTTTTCACATGTAATATACTTAGCGAATATCAATTTTTATTGAGGATGTAAGTATGAAAAATGCACTTAAACAAAACCCAAGCAGTAACTTCAATTTGAAGAATGAAATCATTAACCTAATCAGCAATAGCGCTGATGTAAAGTATGCTGACATTTCTGTTAGTGAACTGGAATCAATGCGTGCTGAGCGTGCATTTATTCCCGCTTCACGTCATGGTATTGAAACCATTTGTGGTGCGAGCTGCGAGACTGGCGCGCAATAACCACTTTAGGGCCACATACCCGATGTGGCCTTATCTCAATGAACGGTGAGATTTTATAATTTATAAAAATCAGGATGAATCCTAAGGTGAAGCTATGTCTGCAAAGTCAACGTTAAATTCTGTGGGCCCTGAAATTGCCGTCGTGACCGCGCATGGCCGTCAGTTACTTTCCAGTCGCCCTGATGAGCGCCTGATTGATGTTTTAGGCAGAAATAACGTGCCCTGGTCTGCGGTCTCTATTTATCAGCGCCGTGACGGCGAAGAGGCTATGCATTTATGTTCCGGGTTGGAAAAAACCATGGCAGAGTTTGATGCTGACCAGCTTCTGCTTTATTTTAACCGTAATGTAAACCCCTTCAAATTCTCCCCAGAGAAATTCCAAATTGTTAACAGTACCGATCAGAACTCAGAGTCAACAGAGTATATCTATCAGAATCTGAAAAATAGCGATGCCAGCGCGCAGAGCTACCTCAAAAAACTATCACCTGATGAGTGCTGCGATATTATCGCTGCACGGGTGGCAGAAACCATCAAACAGCATTTGCCTCAAGGGGCCGATCTGGTTGTGGGGGTTAGCGGTGGTGGCGACAGTAACTCACTATTGCACGGCCTGAGCCTGATTCGTGACTACGTCAATGTCCACCCGGTGATCATTATGGGTATCCCTGATTGGGATAAAGGTGTGCCACGTGCCGTGGAGCTGTGCCGTAACTATCAGTTGGACTTGAAAATTATCAAAGAGGACGAGGTCAAATCTCTGCTCGGTATTCCAGCAGACGGCGAAAGTCTGATCGACCGTTTTGAGCGCACCTTTGCGGGGGATGACTTCGAGTTTCTTGGCACGTTATTGATTCGCCTCTCATTGACACGTTATGCCCGCGAACTGGGCACCCGCTTCATTAGCACGGGGCTTAATCTGGAAGATGTCTTGTGCGAGAACCTGTTCCGTATTTCAACAGGCTTGAAACCTGCTTCCAGCCCGGCACGCAAGATCGGTGATATGACGTTGGTCATGCCATTATGGATGTGCCCGAAACGTATTATCGATGGTTGTTTCCCTAAATACTCTTTAGACAACTATGAGGCACGTTATCCGTGTTTCTCTCTGGGCCGTAATCTCTATTACAGCGTGATTTATACCCTGCAATCCAGCTATCCGGGTTTCCCTGAGCAGATGGCGCGCGGATTGTCGGAACTGGCCGCCAAGGATCCGGTTGAATACCAGCTTGACGAACAACTGGGGTTTTATGTCGAGCGTATGGTGCCGTTGGCATTGCGCCATAAATTCCAGAAAATGCTCAAGGATTCATGTGGGCAAAGCCTGGATAAACAATCTGAGGAAATATTACGTTCTGTCGAGTAATGCAATGGCCCCCTGCCGCCTTGCAGTAGGGGAGTTTCGTCTCTTTGTACAGGATCCGCCATGCTGATCAATCTTCTCGGATGTGACGGGGCAGGAAAATCAACGCAGTTAAAATGGCTGATCCCCTGGTTGGAGAAAACGACAGGATTGCCGGTGCGTACACTAGCCAAACGTGATGCCCTGCAAGCTGAAAAGTACCCTGAAGCTCGGTATTTTGGGTGTAGCTACCGTACCTTGATGTATGAAATATTGCCTGAAATGCGTGGTGAGAGCCGGGCACTTTTTCTGTTTAACCTTTTCGCCATCCAGCTTTGCCACCAGCCGCCAGCCGCGGATGAAATCGTGTTGCTTGATGGTGGTTGGCAAAAACACGTCGCGACGGAAATGGCTCTGGGGTTGAGCGAGACTTGGCTATCGCAGCTGATTGCTCCTTTCCCGTCCCCCGATCTTACGTTGTTTCTCGATGTTGAACCTAACGTGATTATCGCTTGGCGGCGTGACAACGGTGATACGCACGCGCCTTACGAGTGTGGTAACCAACTTGAATGCAGTGATGAACGTTTCCTCGAACAGATGAACAAGGTTTATTCCATTTTGTCACGCCATGCTCGCGAACAGGATTGGACCAGGGTTGATGGCCGTCAGCCCCCTGAACAGGTTTTCCAAGCCCTATGTGCCGGGGTGGAGCGTTATTTAGCCGCTCCATCGGCGGGTGCCGCCTTTCTACCGGTTAAAAATAGCTAATTTTATTGAGTGAGGACAATGTCATGGAGATTGAAGTCTCTTTAAGTGGCGAGCTGATTGATCCACGTATTTATCAGGAGGTCTCTGCGATTGGGTTGCTGCGTGGCGAGTATATTTTCCGTCGCGCGGGCAAGTATCTTACCGCCCCGGATGGGCGCCAATTGATGATTGATTATATCGAGAACGTGTTAAAGGTGTTTCCAGACAAGGACGTTTGGTATCGCTTTATTGATGCGCCAGCCAATGAAATCAACATGCTGGAAGGATATGACGAATATGTGTTGGAAGAGTTTCCAACCATTGGTTTGCGCGGTATGCGCAGGGCGATGGAATTGACCAATACTTTCGAAATTGAATTCGATGTCATTACCCAGTTGGCAAAACAACACCCGAATTTGCATATCATCTTTCCCTACGTTTGTGAGATGGCTGAAATAGAGTTCGGCATGGATTATGCCCGCCGCTTTGCTTTCCCTAACAAAATTTCCTGCATGATGGAAACACCAGCGGCGTTTTGGCACGCATCGGACATCGAGAAACTTGGCATTGAACATTTTCTGGTGGGGATGAACGATCTCAGCAGTCTGACCATTGGTGCCAGCCGGGGTAGCGGCTACGATCGCCACAACCATCCTGCTCTGATTGGTATGCTGAAATCGCTACGCCAAACGTTGAGTCATGGTCGTATCAGCATCGCCGGCTATATGAAACCGGAGTTCCTCGACATAGCCAAACAGACCGGCATGGATGCTATTACCGTGCATTATTCTTCGTTCCCGGCATTCTTTGGCGAGAAATTCAAAGACTATCAAGACATGGATTTCATGCTCAACTTTAAGAAAGGGGATAACCGTAAACGCCTGCGTCTTTGGGCTCAATCTCTGCTCGATGTTGCCAACGATAACGATGCCATGACTATCCAAGGTCTGCATTGGCACAAAAAACCGAAAAGCTGAATAGCGCAGGCAGGAGATAACCGGTGAATAACTATGTGGTGGCGATAGTGGGTGGTGGCCCGAGATCGGTTTATGCCCTGGAACGCTTATTGGCTTTGCTACGCAGAGAACCGGTTTCAGGCTCATTGCACATCCATGTGTTTGAGTCGCATGGCAGGGCAGGCGCTGGCGTCGCACATAGTGATGAGCAGCCATCGAGCAGTTATCTCAACCGGTGCGTTGATCAAATAGCCTTTGCGGCGGATGAGTCCGTCCAGGCTGCCTCGGTACTGCTGCCTCTGCCGCTAAGATTGACTTTTCATCAATGGTGTCAACAACGTTATCAGCAAACGGGAGATGAGCGTTTCAATCTTGCCGCACATGATGTGCCACACCGATATCTGCATGGCTTGGCATTACGCGATCATTTTAATCTTTACGCCGAACTGCTCAATCAATTACCCGGAGTCGAGGTTATCGCGCATCATGACGAAGTGACTTATGTACGCCGTCACTATTCCGGTTTCAAAATGTCGTTTGCCAGCAACCAGGACGCCTTGCTGGCCGATCATGTTTTATTCGTTACTGGCCATACTCCTTGCCGTCCTAGGCCAGGGACGGATGAAGCACGCTACGCACGCACCAGTCGGTATATTTCCTATCCCTATCCACTGGAACAGCGATTCAGCCTGCAAACTGTCGATGCTGGCAGTCGAATAGGGCTGCTTGGTATGGGGCTGACGGCTATTGATATCTGTTTGTACCTGACCGAAGGACGCGGCGGCCGCTTTGTTGCTGGCGATGATGGTGAGCTGCGTTATCTACACAGTGGTAATGAACCCGCCCAGATCCAGGCAATTAGCCCAAGTGGAAAAATGTATTCTGTCCGCCCGGTTAATGCCAAAGTCTTGCCGGAACACTTTCATCAGCCCCAGTTTTTTAGTGAGTCCGCGATTACGCTACTGCGCAAGAACCATGGGCGCAGCGCTACCTTGTCTGACGGTTCTTGCCAGCGGCAACTCGATTTCCGGCGTGATGTATTTCCACTGGTGGTGCTGGAGATGGCGTTGGTTTATTACCGCACTTTATTAGGCGAAGATTGGGGCCAGAGGTTGATCGAGGCCGTGACCCCTGCATATCTATCATTCCTGTCCACCGTCCCCCATCAAGTTGAACGGGATATTGAGCGGTTACTACAACCCGCCCAGCAGTTATTTGACCAGGCAGTTGTAGAGTTTCAGAGGTTTTGCGCCAGGCAAGACAGCGACGATCCTGCACTGATGCGCCTGGCCACGGCTTTTTACCGGACATTGACTGACCAGGAGCTGCCTGCTGAGCAGGTAGTGACGGCATTCCGTGCGTTACCGCCGCAACAGGTGAAATGGGGGCACTCGCCCTACCTGGCTGAACATCGGTTTGACTGGCTGTGTATTTTCGAACCTTTCACCGGCCAGCCAACAGGGAGCGTGTCGCAACGGCAGCACCAGGTACTACGCTGGTTAGAGTTAGATCTGGCGGCGGCACGTCAAGGTAACCGATTTAATCCATTGAAGGCTGCCTGTGATGGTGTTTGGCGTGATTTACGCGCCGTATTTTCTGCTGTCACCGATTTTGGTGGCTTAACACCCGCCTCTCAACGCGAATTTTCGACGTTATGGATGTCTTATTACAACCGTTTGTCAAATGGTGCGGGTGTTGAAGCGATGCAGAAAATGGCGGCCCTTATTCGCCAGGGGCTAGTCGTGCTGGCCCCAGTTGGTGTACACATTAGTTCTGCGCGTTCCGGAAAGGGTTTCATACTGCATGGCCGTGGGCAACGGCTGAAGATCGATCATTTAGCTTGTGCTCGTCTGCACCCGTTTGACGCTCGTTATCAGCAGAGTCCACTCTATCCTTCAATGTTGCGCGAAGGACTGATCCAACTATGGGAAAACCGTGATCCGGGGGGAGAGCGGTTTATTCCGGGGGGGTTGATGCTGACTGAAGCATTCCATCCACGAACCCTGGATAACACTATTGAAACCCGTCTGACATTTCTTGGTGCTCCTGTCGAAGGGGTCTGTTTCTTTCAGAACATTGCGGCTCGTCCTCGAGCCAACAGCGCGGTGCTAAATGTGGCCCATCGGTGGGCAGCTCAAATACTGCAGGCGTTGAGAGAGTCGGTGAAGCAAGCTGAGGGGACGCCTTGGTATGACGTTACCAATTGAAAACAGTGTAAATAGCTTGCGTCAATTTCGCAAACGTATTGCGGCACGTATGGCTTATCAACAGCGGCAAAAGCAGCCACGCCATCAAGTGATCTTCGCTGTCGACGGTATTTATTCCGAGTTTGCACAGGGTTGCTGGCGTTATGCCCATCAGGAACCATGGCAGGCGATATTTCCTTCAACCTCGGCAAGCTGCTGGTTGAGTAGTTTGACGGGGCAGAGCATAGAACAGCATGGTGTTCCCGGCGTCGTGTTTCGGCCTGATCCGGCGCAGGCAACGTTGATCAACATCTGTGATTATCAGGGGGATGCCATCACGCCTCCCACGGCTAATCTGTTTACCGATTGTTACCGCTATGGGTTCACCCCACAGGCGATAGCCGGCGATCTGTTGCCCATCCAGGGAAGCTGGACGCGAGCGCTGCTGACGGGCGTTGCACATGTTGATAATCATGCTTTTTATACGGACCAGCCGTTGGTGCCGCCAGCACAGATGATCGCGCGCCTGGAAGGCGCGGTCGGGCAGAGACTGAACGGTGCGGCACCGACCCTGTTATGGTGTTTTATCGACGTCGATCAATATATTCACCTTAACGGTTATGACGACCGGGTAGAGGCATTCCTCTGTGGGTTAGCATCCTTGGCTGAGCGTTTGGTGGCGCAGGGGTGTGATGTGATTGCCTATGCCGATCATGGCTTGGTGCCGACACAGCATGATTCTGACATTGCCCGGTCGATAGAGCAGATTTGTGGTGAATTTGGCGCAACGATGGGGGGCGCTGGACGCACACGCTGGTTTTATGTTGAGCAGGAACATGAAGCTGCGATGCAGCAACGTTTGGCCAGCGCTATTGGCGATATCGCCTTGGTCATGCCGCGAACATCCCTGTTTTCAACTTCAGGTTCATCGCGTATGGGTAACCTGTTATTGATTGCGCAACAGAACCGTTTTATCTCCCCCCCTCCTACCGCTATGAACATGGCTCACTGCAGGCTCAGGAAATGTCAGTCCCCTATGCGGTATGGGAGGACTTATGATTGCCAGAGCCATTGATTCCTATCAGAGCATGGTCGCGCTGGACGATACGCCAACAATACTGAATCTCTCCTGGACCCAGGATGAACGGCCATTTATCCAGCCGGATATCAGTGCTGTCATCCAACAGACTTTGCACTTGGAAACTGAGACAGGGCTACCCGAGATCTACCGCTATGCCGTCACCGATCCTTGGGGAGATATGACGTTACGCCAGGCGGTAAAACATTTTTTTTCTCTGGCACATGATGATTTTTCTCTGTCTTGTGGTGCGGGGGTCATTTCGTTATTGGCCGCGTTGGCATATTTATCGCAAGGGCGACGTGTGGCGATTATCGGTGATGTTTACCCGGATTATCCCTGGTATCTGCGTCAGGCAGGACGGGAGCCTTATCACATGGCGCCAGGAAGCGAGCAGGACATTGGTACCGCAATGTGTGCCGTTGGGGCTGATATGTTGTTTCTGGAGCGTCCGGGGCTGCTGAATGATGACTATGGCGATCTCGTGAAACTGCGGCAACTGTGCCAGAGATTGGCGCAGCGCGGTATGTTGCTGTTGATCGATGAATCTAATGCCAATTATTGTTCGCCGACTTATAGCGCGGTGACTCTGCTTGGTGAGATGCCCAATCTTATTGTACTGCGCGGGATGTCAAAAGGCTGGGGGCTTGGGGGATTACGCGTGGGGTTATGCCTGTGCGCCAGTGAGCTGCAGGCCCGGGTGCGCCAGACGTTGCCACCGTTGCTCAATGCTTCATTGTCGCTGCGTATCGCCGCCAACATTTTGGCGCTAGGTGATTCCACCGCCGAGTTGCGAGCACAGATTACCCGCCATAAACGGCAAGTTCTCGAACTATTTGATGCTCAGCCCTTGGTCGCGGCCAGTAGCGCCCTGCCTTACTGGTTTCTTGGGCCGGAAATGGGGGAAGCGTTGGAAGCAAGAGGCGTCAAAGGAAAGCATCATCTCTGCTGGCGGGGAGGAGATGCAGCGATCACTTTGCTACGTCTGAGCGTCCCATTATTACCAGCAAGAATGGCTCGTTTACAACATTGCATGACATCTTATTCCGATAGCGAGGGAACCGATGGATACCGATAAGCTATTAACGATTTTTTTATTTGATCGCTCTCAAGCGGAGGTGCTGAGCAATACGCTGTCACAAGAACAGTGGCAACTATGCTTGGAGGCAGCGGTACGGCACAAAATTCTGCCGCTGGTGGCCGATTATTATCACAATGTCAGCGCTCAACCATTGACGCCAGCACTATCGGAGATCCTTGCGGCGCATCGTCGCGAACGGAATAGCTGGCTAGAGGCAATCCGAGCTTTGCAGTTTGACAGCAATGAACCTCGTGCCATGTTGATGAAAGGATTTGGTCACGAGCTACTGTACCCGGAACGCATCGAGCGTTTTGCCAAGGATCTGGACATTGTCGTCCGGGATTTCCCGGCGTTTTGCCGTTTTGCCACGCAGCTCTTTCGCCGCGGTTTTTCTCTCCCTTTTATGGCTCGTTTCTATCAGCACCCCGATACTGCGCAATGGTGTGGTATTGCTCGTTTCATTTTCGAACAAGGCCTGGAGGATGGTGGAGTGGAATTACACATTGGGCAGTTTGCGGTTGACCAATACCACCTGATTGATTGGGATGAACTGGAACCTTATGCGGTGCAACAGCAATTTTCCGGGATACCATTGTGTGTGCCAGATGTGAACACGATGCTGAAAGTTTTCTTTATGGAATTGGCAACACGTCCTGAGTGCATGCTACGCGATCTGTATGACGGTCATTGCCTGTTTATGGGGGCGGGCATAGCTCCGCAGGCACTGTTTGATGAGCTTGCGAAAGCACAGTTGTTGCCGCAGGTGAAAAAACTGCTGGCAGGGTTTCACCGCTACCAGCAATCCCCTCCACTGCTGTTGCAGCATCTGGCGCGAAATATTCACGGCGATAGTGGAGCGACATCGCTCTTGTGGCAGCAACGTGCTCGCGAGGCCATTGATCGGGCCTGTGAAGAGGGGAGTTGGCAACTCAATGTCCTCAGTTTGCTGGATCGTCCCTGGGCCATACGCTGCGCATTACGTTGGGGCATGACTGTCAATGCGATACTGATTGATCAACGTTGCGCGGCGATCGGCCTGACACGTTACAAAAAATTCCTGATGCTCACCTCGCCGGCAGGCACGTTTCTGCTCGGTGTTTGTGGCCTGTTCAGTGATGAAGAAGTTGAACAATTGCAGGCTTATCTGGCAGGGGAGGCGTTGCGTTCTGACAGAATATTAGAGGAGAAGCAGGATGGTTGAACAGCAGACGATGATGAAGCTGGGGGCTTTCTGGTATCCCACCGGCTACCATATTGCAGCCTGGCGACATGCCAGTGTTGAGGCTAATGCGGGTATCAATTTTCAGCACTGCGCCGAGTTTGCCCGTATGGCGGAAAGTGCGGCATTTGATTTCATTTTTCTTGCCGATAGTCTGGCTGTAAAAGGGGATGACTGGGCAGAATTGAGCCGTGGGGCACATCGCTACGTGGGGCAGTTTGAACCGTTAACCTTGCTGTCAGCATTGAGTGCGTGTACGGAACGTATCGGTTTGATTGCGTCGGCAACGACCACCTATCACCATCCTTATAATCTGGCTCGTCAATTTGCCTCTTTGGCCCATCTTAGCCAGGGACGAGCGGGGTGGAATCTGGTGACGTCTCAAAACCCATTTGAAGCCGCGAATTTTGGTCTGGATAGTCATCCAGAACACGATCGTCGTTACCAGCGTGCAGAAGAGTTTGTTGATGTTGTGGCCGGATTGTGGCGTAGCTGGGACAGTGATGCCTTTTGTTGCGACAAACAAAGTGGGGTGTTTTTTGACGTGGCAAAAATGCGCCCACTGAACCACCAGGGGGATTTTTTCCAGGTTAAGGGGCCTTTAAACGTACCTGCTTGCCCTGGCGGTGCTCCAGTGATCGTACAGGCTGGCGCATCCGAGGCCGGGCGTAGCTTGGCGGCGCGTACCAGTGAGGTCATATTTTCGGCACAGCATGAATTACAAACCGCCAGAGTGTTTTACCAGGATGTTAAACAAAGGGCACAACAAGCTGGGCGCGCCCAGCTACCTTTGGTGATGACGGGGATGTTCCCCTTCGTCGGCCGTAGCCAGCAGGAAGCACAGGACAAGTTTGAGCAACTCCAGGCGTTGATTGATGATCGGGTCGGGTTGGCATTGTTGCAGGTTCAATTAGGGGGCATCGATCTTTCCGGTCACGATCTCGATGGGCCATTACCGGTTATTCCACCCAGTAATGCCAGCCAAAGCCGACGTGAGTTACTGGTCTCACTGGCTGCGCGGGAGAATTATTCTATACGGCAACTGTACCGGCATGTGGCAGGCGCACGTGGTCATTGGCAACTGATTGGCACGCCACAGCAGATTGTCGATGAAATGGAGGAGTGGTTCAGTACTGGCGCGAGCGATGGATTCAATGTGATGGCACCGTGGCTGCCAGGGGGAATGAGCGATTTTATCAACCTGGTGGTGCCGGAATTGCGTCGGCGTGGGCTGTTTCGTCAGCATTACACTGGGCGCACCTTGCGAGACCATCTGGGGTTAAGCGGCTAGTATTTTCCTTTGCGTTATACTGTTACCGGAATGTTTACTGGAGAAACAGGATGCAGCAAAAATGGCAGCAAGTGGATGAATACCTTAAGCGACAGTTGCTCATCGAGGATCCGAATCTGGCGCAAACGCTTCTGGCCAATGCGGCGCACGGGTTGCCGCCGCACGATGTTTCCCCCCTACAGGGGCAGTTCTTGCTGTTGATGGTGCAGATCAGCGCGGCGCAGCGAGTGCTGGAGATCGGGACCTTGGGTGGATTCAGCACTCAGCTCATGGCACAGGCGTTACCCCCTGATGGTTGCTTGATCTCGTTGGAGAAAGAAGAGAGAAATGCTGCTGTTGCTCGTGAAAATATTGCGCGTGCTGGCTTGTCCGGCAAGGTGACGATCAAGGTTGGCGAGGCGGCAGAGCTGTTGCCTGAGTTACAAGAACAAGCTCCGTTCGACCTGGTTTTTATCGATGCTGATAAACAGAATGCGCTGTTATATCTGCAATGGTCCATCAGGCTTGGCCGGACGGGCAGTGTGATCATCATGGACAATGTGATCCGCGGTGGTGCGATTATTGATACTGAACGTGATGTTCATGCTGACGGGATCTGCCAGACGCTTGAAGCGGTGAAACAATTTCCAGAATTGACAGCAACCGCGTTACAAACGGTGGGCGAAAAGGGCTGGGATGGGTTTGCGTTGTTGCGGGTGGATAAATCGTCACCGAAGAAGCAAAACGCCATGGATTTGTCCTGACTTGCTTCACAAGGCTAATAAGGTATCTTTAGCAAGGTCCGCCGTAAACCTTGCCCAATTTACGGCGGGGGTAGTCACAGGTGCGGAATATTGCGCCCGTAGTAGATCTCCTGCATCTCTTTCCACAGCAGATCGGTGATCCTTTTCCGCTCTGCCTCGCTCAGTTCGTCCGGCTTGGCGTTAAACAGATAGTGCTTCAGATCGAAATCCTTCAGCAGCATCTTGGTGTGGAAGATGTTCTCCTGATACACATTGACATCCATCATGTGGTACAGCGCCTTCATATCCTCGGACATAAAGTTCTGGATCGAATTAATCTCATGATCGATGTAATGCTTTACGCCGGCGACATCGCGGGTGAAACCACGTACGCGATAGTCCATGGTGACGATATCGGATTCCAACTGGTGGATCAGATAGTTCAGCGCTTTGAGTGGTGAGATCACGCCGCAGGTAGAGACTTCAATATCGGCCCGGAAGGTACACAGGCCGCCTTCTGGGTGGCTTTCCGGGTAGGTGTGGACGCAGATATGGCTTTTATCCAGATGTGCTACCACCGTCTTTGGCAGCGGCCCTGGGTGTTCAGAGGTATCCACGTCTTTCGGATCGACCGGCTCTTCGCTCATCAGAATGGTGACGCTGGCGCCTTGCGGATCGTAGTCCTGGCGGGCGACGTTGAGAATATTGGCGCCAATGATCGAGCAGGTTTCACTGAGGATCTCGGTCAGGCGGTTGGCATTGTACTGTTCGTCAATGTAGGCGATATAGCCGTCGCGGTCGTCTGCGGTTTTGGCATAACAAATATCGTAAATACAAAAACTCAGGCTCTTGGTCAGGTTATTGAAGCCGTGCAGTTTGATCTTTTGCAATTAGATTTAGCCCCTATCTTCTCGCTTAACGTGAAACGTTCAGTGCATTGAGCAAATACTGCGGCAGGGCAAAGCTGCCAGCGTGAATTGCCGGATTGTAGTAGCGGCAGTCTAAGCCACTTTGATGAAAGCGCTGTTGCAGCGTGGTGACATCCAGCTGGCGCAAAGCCGGGTTCTGGCTGGCCCAGGCAAAGGTCATGATGCCGCCGTAATAGGTTGGGATCGCCGCCTGATAGAAGCTGACATCGTTAAAATACTGGCTGAGCTTGGTGTGGCTGTTGACCGCTTCGTCCTGCTGTAGGAAGCAGACGCCGTTCTGAGCTACGAAGATGCCACCCTCGTTGAGGCAGCGTGCGCAACCTTCATAAAACGCCGAGGTAAACAGGCTTTCGCCGGGGCCGATCGGATCGGTACAGTCAGAAATAATCACGTCGAATTTTTCGTCGCTCTGGCTGACGAAATTGACACCATCGTCGATCACCAGCTTGAAGCGAGGATCGTCATAGGCACCAGCGTTGTGATTCGGTAAGTATTGGCGGCAGAACTCCACCACGCCCGCGTCGATCTCAACCATGGTGATCTGTTCAACGCCCTGATGGCGGCAGACTTCACGCAGCATAGCGCCGTCGCCACCGCCGATAATCAGCACTTTCCTGGCCTTGCCATGGGCCAGCAGCGGCACGTGGGTCATCATTTCGTGATAGATAAACTCATCGCGTTCGGTAGTCTGTACCACGCCATCGAGAGCCATCACGCGGCCCAGCACCGGGTTTTCAAAGATCACCAGATCCTGATGCTCGGTTTTCTCACGGTAAAGTACCTGCTCTACTGAGAAGTACTGGCCAAAGTTGGCATGCAGCGTTTCATACCAAATCTCTTTCTGGGTCATGTGCGGGTTACTCCGTAATAACAACCATGAAAAATGAGCGCAACATCATAAACCCTACGTGTGGCAAATTACAGCATTGTCGGCAGGGCAACAGATAGGCGATAGCAAACCCTGCCAGCTATCGTTGGCAAGGCTGAGAGAACGCAGGGGAAGTTAGTTGGCGTAGGCCAGCAGGCTCAAGGAGTCGCGCGCCAGAGATTTGCACTTGTTGGGGGTAGGAATAGCAATGCCGCTGAGATCGCGGTAGCTGTCTTCACCCAGGGATTTCATATTAAAGCTATTATAGTTAGTCAAATCCCAACGGTTTTGCTGGGCGAAGTACACGATGGCGCGTTTGATTTGCGCGTTAGGCAAATCATTGTAGCCGCAATCGTTTTTGAGATAGACAAACACCGCGGTCAGATCGGCAAGATCTTCCGCTTCGGATTCATTTAGCGCCAGGCTGGCATTGGAAAAGCCCAGCATAGTCAGCAATAGCATTAACAACGTTGTTTTTTTCATCATGAAATAGACCTGTTCAATATCTGCTGACGTTACCACACTTGGCTGTAAAGGCACCAAATTAATTATGTGGGCTTAACACTCCTTAATAGTAGCTCTTGACCTTCCACTAAGGGGAGGGTTTAGGCTGCGGATCTTAAGCTTTCGATCACTGAGAAAAGGGAACCAGCGATGTTACGCCGTGATTTTATCAAACTGACCGCCGCAATAGGTGCCGCAAGCGCCTTGCCATTATGGAGCCGTGCCGCCTTGGCGGCCGATCGTCCAGCCTTGCCGATCCCGCCGATTTTGACGCCAGATGCGCAAGGAAAGATCGCGTTGGCGCTGCAAACCGGTGAGATGAACTGGCTGCCTAACGTGGCTACCCGCACCTGGGGGATTAACGGTGCGTTGCTTGGCCCAGCGGTCCGTTTGCAACGGGGTAAGCCGGTAACGGTGGATATCAGTAATAAACTGCCAGAGGCCAGCACGGTGCACTGGCACGGTTTAGAGATCCCCGGTAATGTCGACGGTGGTCCACAAGCCTTGATCCAACCTGGCACCACCCGAACGGTGAGTTTCACTGCCGATCAGCCAGCGTCTACCTGCTGGTTCCATCCCCATACGCATGGCAAGACTGGCCAGCAGGTAATGATGGGGTTGGGTGGATTGGTGCTGCTGGAAGATGACGAAAGCAGCCAGTTGCCCTTGCCGAAAACCTGGGGAACAGATGATATTCCCGTGATACTGCAAGATAAGCGCCTGGGCAAAGGCGGCCAAATCGAATATCAGTTGGATATCATGAGCGCGGCCGTGGGCTGGTTTGGTGACCGTATGTTCACCAACGGTGCCAGCTATCCGCAACACATCGCGCCACGCGGCTGGCTGCGTCTGCGTTTCCTGAACGGCTGTAACGCCCGCTCGCTTAACCTGTCCACCAGCGACAATCGGCCATTATACGTGATTGCCAGTGACGGTGGCTTCCTGGGCGAACCGGTTAAGCTGACCGAACTGCCGATGCTGATGGGCGAGCGTTTTGAAGTGTTGGTCGATGCCTCCGATGGCAAGCCGTTCGATATCGTTACCCTGCCGGTAAAGCAAATGGGTATGACGCTGGCTCCGTTCGACCAGCCGCTGCCGGTATTGCATATTCAGCCATCGCTGGCACTGGGCGTGAAATCCATGCCGGACAGCCTGGTGAAATTGCCTGCGTTACCATCGCTGGCCGGAGTGCAGGAACGCTGGTTGCAGCTGATGATGGATCCTAAGCTGGATATGCTGGGGATGCAGGCTTTGATGGATCGTTATGGTCACCAGGCGATGGCCGGGATGAGCATGGACCACGGCAATGCCGCGGGTAACATGGCTGGTATGGACCATAGCAAGATGCAAGGCATGGATCACGGTAACATGGCGGGAATGGACCACAGCAAGATGGATCATGGCAGCAAGCCGTTTGATTTCAGCCATGCCAACACCATCAATGGCAAAGCCTTCGATATGACCAAGCCCGCGTTTGAGGCCAAGCGTGGCAAATACGAGAAATGGACCATTTCCGGCGAAGGCGACATGATGCTGCACCCGTTCCATATCCATGGCACCCAGTTCCGCATTCTGTCGGAAAACGGCAAGCCACCGGCGGCCCACCGGGCAGGCTGGAAAGATACGGTGCTGGTAGAAGGTTGGCGCAGCGAAGTGCTGGTACGTTTCAATCATCTGGCCAGTGCCGATCAGGCCTATATGGCCCACTGCCACCTGCTGGAACATGAAGATACAGGGATGATGCTAGGCTTTACCGTAGCCGATTAAGTTATCCGAGGCTGCGGCTTGTCACGCCGCAGCCTGTAAAGTGGTGACGCACTCGCGTCGCCACCGCCCGCCAGCTATGCTAAACTCTGCGCCCTTCTTCCGGCAACTGACCTGAAAACTATGAAACACACTGTAGAAGTAATGATTTCCGAGCAGGAAGTTAAGACCCGTATTGCTGAACTTGGCCGCCAGATCACCGAAGACTACCGCGATAGCGGCAGTGATATGGTGCTGGTCGGGCTGCTGCGAGGTTCTTTCATGTTTATGGCCGATCTGTGCCGCACCATTGAGGTGCCGCATGAGGTCGATTTTATGACCGCTTCCAGCTACGGCAGCGGCATGTCCACCACCCGTGACGTGAAAATCCTCAAAGATTTGGATGAAGACATCCGTGGTAAAGACGTATTGATCGTTGAAGACATCATCGATTCCGGCAACACTCTGAACAAGGTACGTGAGATCCTGGCGCTGCGTGGGCCGAAGTCTTTGGCGATTTGTACGCTGCTGGACAAGCCTGAGCGCCGTGAGGTTGAAGTGCCAGTGGAATATGTCGGCTTCCCGATCCCAGACGAGTTCGTGGTAGGTTATGGCATCGATTACGCCCAGCGTTATCGCCATCTGCCTTACATCGGCAAAGTGGTGATGCTGGACGAATAATCCGGCCGGGGTTCAGCTAGGCGCGGAACCCCGATCTGGCGCTAGAACAGGCCTTTCTCCTGTTTGAGTGTGGCTATCGCTTTGCGGTAGCCCATCTCCAGGCTCTCACGGCTGGTGGCGGTGACTTCCAGATCGTGCAGACGACCGTCCTGGATCCCGTATACCCACCCGTGGACCATCACTTTCTGGCCGCGTTTCCAGGCAGACTGCATGATGGTTGAGTGGCCCAGGTTATATACCTGCTCAATGACGTTGATCTCGCACAGTACATCCAGACGTTGTTCCGGTTCCAACTCGCCGAGCAGGGAACTGTGCTTGTACCATAGATCGCGAATGTGCAGCAGCCAGTTGTTGATCAACCCCAGTTCCGGGTTCTCTACAGCCGCTTCTACCCCACCGCAGCCCAGGTGACCACAGATAATGATATGTTCCACCTCCAGCACGTCGACGGCATACTGCACCACTGACAGGCAGTTCAAATCGGTATGGATCACCAGATTGGCGACGTTACGGTGAACGAACAGCTCACCCGGCTCCAGGCCGGTCAGGCGTTCGGCGGGCACGCGGCTATCTGAGCAGCCGATCCACAAGAATCGCGGTTTTTGCGCTTGAGCCAAACGTTCAAAGAAGCCGGGATCTTCCTTGTTGATGTTAGCGGACCAGGCTTGGTTGTTGGCGATAAGCCTTTCGATTTCTTGCATGGCGGTTATTGGCCTGTTATGAACGAATTGCGTTGATGTAATATATGGCAAGCGTCACAATTTGGAAATCGGAACAGTTAAGCAATTTTCTGCCCTCTGGTATTCGCACGGATTCAACTCGGTAATCTGGCCGCTGATGATAAACTCCCTCTTAGATAAGTTCGGCAGCCAACTCCATCAAAAGGTACTCTCATAACTTATGAATTATGCACTGGAAATAGCGCAGCTGACCAAAACCTATGCGGGTGGCGTCAAGGCATTGCGCGGTATCAATCTGAACGTGGAGGCGGGGGACTTTTATGCCCTGCTCGGGCCGAACGGCGCCGGGAAATCCACCACCATCGGCATTATCAGTTCACTGGTCAACAAGACGGCGGGCACGGTGCGAGTGTTTGGCTACGATATCGATAAGGATATCGTTAATGCCAAGCGCCAGCTCGGGCTGGTGCCGCAGGAATTCAACTTTAACCCGTTTGAAACCGTGCTGCAGATTGTGGTCAACCAGGCGGGATATTATGGCGTGGAACGCCGCGAGGCGATGGCGCGGGCAGAAAAGTACCTCAATCAGCTCGATCTTTGGGGTAAACGTAACGAGCGGGCGCGTATGCTGTCTGGCGGGATGAAACGCCGCCTGATGATTGCCCGTGCGCTGATGCATCAGCCCAAACTGCTGATCCTCGACGAACCGACAGCCGGGGTGGATATCGAGTTGCGTCGCTCGATGTGGGGCTTCCTCAAAGAGCTGAACGCCCAGGGCACCACCATTATCCTGACCACACACTATCTGGAGGAAGCAGAAATGCTGTGCCGCAATATCGGCATCATCCAGAACGGTGAGCTGGTAGAAAACACCTCGATGAAGGGGCTGTTGGCCAAGCTGAAGTCCGAAACCTTTATCCTCGATCTGGCGGCGAAAAGTCCATTGCCCCATCTTGAGGGTTACAACAGCCGTTTGACGGACACCTCCACGCTGGAAGTGGAAGTGATGCGTGAGCAAGGTCTGAACGGTCTGTTCACCCAACTGAGCGCGCAGGGGATCCAGGTCCTGAGTATGCGTAACAAGGCCAATCGGCTGGAAGAGCTGTTCGTCAACCTGGTGAACGGCAATGGAGAACAAGCATGATGCATTTGTATTGGGTGGCCTTGAAAAGCATCTGGGCCAAAGAGATCAACCGCTTCGCCCGCATCTGGATCCAGACGCTGGTACCGCCTGTGATCACCATGACCCTGTATTTCATCATCTTTGGCAACCTGATTGGGTCGCGTATTGGTGAGATGCACGGTTTTGATTATATGCAGTTTATCGTGCCGGGCCTGATCATGATGGCGGTGATTACCAACTCCTACGCCAACGTGGCGGCATCATTCTTTAGTGCCAAGTTCCAGCGCAATATTGAAGAGCTGCTGGTGGCACCGGTACCGACGCACGTGGTGATTGCCGGTTATGTTGGCGGTGGCGTGGCGCGTGGTATCTGTGTGGGGATCCTGGTGACGGTGATCTCGCTGTTCTTCGTTCCGCTGGTGGTCCATTCCTGGTGGGTGATCGCGGTGACGCTGCTATTGACGGCGATCCTGTTCTCGCTAGGCGGTTTGCTTAATGCCGTCTTTGCCAACACCTTTGACGATATCAGCCTGATCCCGACCTTTGTGCTGACGCCGCTGACCTATCTGGGCGGGGTATTTTACTCGTTGACGCTGTTACCGCCGTTCTGGCAGGCGGTCTCCAAACTGAATCCGATCGTCTACATGATCAGCGGTTTCCGCTTCGGTTTCCTGGGCATTTCCGACGTGCCGTTAGCGCTGACCATGCTGGTGCTGGTGGCGTTCATTGTGGTGTTCTACGGGCTGGCCTGGTATCTGATTGAGCGTGGCCGCGGCTTGCGTTCCTGATGTCATTTCCCTCCTCCGTTGCCGGGGGAGGGAGTTTATTGATTTAGCACATACATCATCTAAATCTATAGAATTAAGGCAATAAGCCCTTTCTCCCGGCGATTTAAATCGTGCTATGCTGGCGCTCCACATTTTTTTCATTTTTTCATGACGCACTCGTAAGCAGAACAAACCATGCAGCCTCAACATAAGATAGCAGCAGGGCTACTCGGCATTGTTATGTCGTTGTTGGCTCCGGCGGCGTTGGCGGATTTACTGTCAGAAGACAGCGCTGTTCAAGCCCAATACATGGAAGTGCAGCGTAACAGCGAGGTTTATTCGTTGATCGGTGAGCATGTGATCCCGGTCGGTGAAGTGAAAAAAGGGCAATTGATCCAGATGTTCCCGGCGGATGCGGAATATTACGAGCTTAAGTTTGGCTATGGCACCGGCTTTATTGATAAAAACGACGTTCGCGCCATCAGCAAAACCCGTAAGGTGAAGGACGACCTGGGGGATCTGAACAAACCGCTGACCAATCAGAATCTGATCACCCAGCGCGCAATTAACGTCTACACGGCGGCGGATAACAAAAGTGAAATTTTTGGCGTACTGGAAGAGAACCTGCGCTATCCGATTATCGGCAAGCTGAAAGATCGGCTGAATAATACCTGGTACGAGGTCAATATCGGCGATCGTCTGGGATTTGTCAGTGAGTTGGACTGCGAAGTCGACAACGGCATTCCGGTGCTGACCTATCACCACCTGCTGAAAAATGAAGAGAACAAACGTTTCCGTAATACCTCAACCACCACCTCGGACGTGGCCTTCAGCAACCAGATGACCTATTTGAAGCAGACGGGTTATGACACCATCTCGATGTATCAGCTGGAAGCCTACCTGAATAATCAAATCAACCTGCCGGGCAAAGTGGTGGTGCTGACCTTTGATGACGGGTTGAAGTCGGTTTATCGCTATGCGTATCCGGTACTGAAGGATTACGGTTTCCGCGCTACGGCGTTTATCATTTCTTCACGTATTAAACGTCATCCGCAGAAATGGAACCCGGATTCGCTGCAGTTTATGAGCATTTCAGAGCTGAAAGCGATCCAGGATGTGTTTGATATCCAGTCACACACCCATTTCCTACATCGTACCGATGGCAACCGTCGGCCGATCCTGCTCAGCCGTTCACTGCACAATATCGAATTCGACTTTGAGCGTTCAAGACGGGCGTTAGAGCAGTTTAATCCGCATGTGCTGTACCTTTCCTATCCCTTTGGTGGTTATAACCAAAAGGCGATCCAGGCGGCAAAAGATGCCGGGCTGCATTTAGCCGTGACCACGGTGCAGGGGAAAGTGAAACCGGGTGATAATCCTTATACTTTAAAACGGCTGTATATCCTGCGTACCGACTCCATCCCCACCATGGCGGAGCGGATAGCCAACAAGTCAGGTGCGTTACCGGGCGTGACGGTAGCAGAATAGAGAGAAGACGGGCGCTTAAAGCGCCCGATTTTTTAGGCAACCTGAACGGGGACGGCTTTCGCCTTGCGTTGCAAGTGGTTGTCACCTTCGAAGTAGGCGACTTTAGGGTGGTGTTGGCGGGCATCGGCATCGCTCATCTGCACGTAAGAACAGATGATCAGTTTGTCACCCACGCAGGCACAGCGGGCGGCCGCACCGTTGACCGAAATAATGCGCGAACCGCGTTCGGCGGCGATGGCATAGGTGGAGAAACGTTGGCCGTTATCCACGTTGTAAATATCGATCGCTTCATATTCCAGGATCCCGGCGGCTTCCAGAAAATCCTGGTCAATGGCGCAGGAGCCTTCGTAGTGCAAGTCAGCCTGAGTCACTTTTACCCGATGCAGCTTGCCTTGCAACATAGTACGTATCATAGCGTTACCTAACTGAATATCGGCCTTTTCAGGCGGCTGAAGAAGAACTGCTTCCTTGCACTATTTTTCGTCACCGAAAACCCGGCCAGTCTACCGCCAACCGGGTAAAAACGGCAACGACTGTACAATAAAGGGCTTACTGCGTCAGATCGACCTGCTGATTATCGATCAGGCGGGCTTTGCCCAACCAGGCGGCCATCAGCACTACGGCACGGCGGCTTTCTACGCCCAGCGGTTGCAGCGTGTCTGCATCGCGAATAAACAGCTCGTCTGGGGTGAAACCTGCTGCGCGCAGCTTTTCGGCCGTCTGCGCCAGCAACTCTTCGATGTGGCGTTCGCCGTTGCCGAGTTGTTCTGCCAGGGCGTTCATGATTTTGCTCAACTGTGGCGCGATCTTGCGTTCTTCTGCGGTGAGATAGCCGTTGCGGGAGCTTAGCGCCAGCCCGTCTTTAGCTCGCACCGTCGGCACGCCAACGATATCAATGTCATAGCCCATATCCGCCACCATCTTGCGGATCAACGCCAACTGCTGATAATCCTTCTCGCCAAAGCAGGCCAGATCCGGCTGGATCAGATTGAACAGTTTGCTGACGATGGTGGAGACACCGCGGAAGTGGCCCGGACGGCTGGCGCCTTCCAACATGGTGGAGATCACCGGTACGTCAACGCTGGTATGTTCTTCCAGCCCTTTGGGGTAAATTTCGGCCGGGGCAGGGGCGAAGATCAGCTCGACATTACGGCGATTGAGCTTTTCACAGTCTTCCTGCAAGGTGCGCGGATAGCGCTCCAGATCGTCTGCACGTTCGAACTGCAGCGGGTTAACGAAAATGCTCACTACTACCACGTCGGCACGGGCGCGGGCTTCTTCCACCAGCGTCATATGGCCTTCATGCAGATTGCCCATGGTGGGCACCAGCGCAACGCGTTTGCCCTCTTGCCGCCAGCGGCGGATCTGTTGGCGCAGCAGTGGCAGGGTTTCGATAATTACCATTCCATAACTCCTCGGTGCCCCCTCGGTGTGAAGTACCGAGGGATAAGCTAGTTAGCTATCAATCGTGGCCGGTCACTCAGTTGAACGAGTGCGCTTCGTCGGGATAAATACCTTGCTCGACTTCCCGAATATACAGCTGCACGGCGCCGCGAATATCGCCGCCCTGCGCCAGAAAGTTTTTGGCAAATTTAGGGGTATGGCCGCCGGTGATCCCCAAGGCGTCATGCATTACCAGGATCTGGCCATCGGTAGCATTGCCGGCACCAATACCGATCACCGGGATCGACAAGGCTTCAGTAACCTGGCGGGCCAGTTCGGTCGGTACGCACTCCAGCACCAGCAACTGCATACCGGCCAGCTCCAGATTCTGGGCGTCGATCAGCAGTTGCTTGGCCGCCAACTCGTCGCGCCCCTGTACCTTGTAGCCGCCAAATACATTGACGGATTGCGGCGTGAGGCCAAGATGGCCGCAGACGGGGACGGCGCGCTCCGTGAGCATTTTCACCGTTTCGCAGAGCCAACTGCCGCCTTCTATTTTGACCATGTTGGCCCCAGCGCGCATCACCTCGGCCGCGCTTTGGCAGGCAAGCTCAGGCGTGGCGTAACTCATGAAAGGCAGGTCGGCCAACAGCAGGCTGGCTGGTGCCCCACGGCGTACCGCGCGGGTATGGTAAGCCACGTCGGCCACGGTTACCGGCAGCGTTGAGTCATGCCCTTGCAGCGTCATCCCCAGCGAGTCGCCGACCAGCAATACTTTAATACCTTGTTCTTCAAACAGCTGGGCAAAGCTGGCATCGTAGGCGGTAATAGTCGCAAACTTGCGCTGCTCCTGCTTCCACTGGCGTAAATGGCTCAGGGTGGTAGGTTTCATCACAACGTCTCCTGCAGTAACCGCGCGGCCTGGATTTGTAGCACGGTGGTAAAAAGTGTTGTCATTCTACTGTAACCCTTCAGGGGTGGGTAGCTCCGATGCTGATGGTTAAGATGTTCTTAAGAAGCTTATGATGTAATGGTCTGTCCAAAGGGAGAGCACATGAGAATTCTGTTGATTGAAGACGATAAACTGATCGGTGATGGCATCAAGGCGGGCTTGACCAAGCTGGGATTTACCCTCGACTGGTTCACTGATGGCATCGTCGGTAAGAACGCCCTGGACAGTGCACCTTATGATGCGGTGATCCTCGATCTCAGCTTGCCGGGATTGGACGGGTTGGATTTGCTGCGCCAGTGGCGTCAGGCCGGGCAGGATGTGCCGGTACTGATCCTGACCGCGCGTGACGCGTTGGAACAGCGTGTCAACGGGTTGCAGAGCGGAGCCGATGACTATCTGTGCAAGCCGTTTGCCCTGACGGAGGTTGCCGCGCGTTTACAGGCGTTGATCCGCCGCCGCCATGGGCAACTGACGCCTCAACTGGTCCACGGCAAGCTGGTGTTTGATGCCTCATCCCGCAGCGTGAGCTGCAACGGTGAGCCCGTGACGCTGACCCCGCGCGAACTGGCGGTGCTGGAACTGTTTCTGCACAACAAGGGGCGCGTGCTGGCACGGCCGCTGATCCAGGAAAAACTGTATAACTGGGATGATGATGTGAGCAGTAACGCGGTTGAGGTTCACATCCATCATCTGCGGCGCAAGCTGGGTAACGGCTTTATCCGCACCGTACATGGCGTGGGTTACACGCTGGGGGATGAGCCGTGAAATCATTGAGTTTGCGGTTGCGGTTGATCCTGATCTTCAGCCTGCTGGCATTGCTGACCTGGTGTTCCGCCAGCGTGGTGGCGTGGATGATGACGCGCCACAATATCAACGAAGTGTTCGACACCCAACAGATGCTGTTTGCCAAACGGCTGGCGACCGCCGATCTGGGGGATTTGCTGGCTAATCAGCAAGTGCGCAGCCTGCCAAAAACCAAGAAGATGCTGAACCACGGCAAACGTGGTGAGCAGGACGATGATGCGTTGGCGTTCGCTATCTTTTCCCACGATGGGCGCATGCTGCTCAACGACGGTGAAAATGGTGAGGATTTCCTGTTTGACGGCGATCGGCAAGGGTTTGTCGATGGCCAACGCAAAGGAGATAGCGACAGCTGGCGCTTGCTATGGCTCACCAGCCCGGATGGACGCTACCGCATTGTGGTCGGCCAGGAATGGGATTATCGGCAGGATATGGCGTTGGGATTGGTGATGGGGCAGCTGCTGCCCTGGCTGGTGACGTTGCCGATCCTGATGTTGTTGATCGCCCTGATGGTTGGCCGCGAGCTAAGACCGTTACGTGAGGTGGCCGCCAGCCTGCGTAAACGAGCCCCAGACGACGCTACGCCGCTGAATGCACACCAGGTACCCAGTGAGGTGCGTCCGCTGGTGGAAGCGCTGAATACGCTGTTTACGCGCATTAATAGCCTGCTGGTGCGTGAGCGGCGGTTTACTTCGGATGCAGCCCATGAGTTGCGTAGCCCATTGGCGGCATTGCGGGTGCAGACCGAGGTGGTGCAACTGGCGGGCGACGATGTGCCCATGCGTGAACATGCGGTGAATAACCTGACGGTGGGTATCGATCGAGCCACGCGCCTGGTGGATCAACTGCTCACCTTATCCCGGCTGGACTCGCTCGCCGATTTGCACGGTCTGGCCTTGGTCGACTGGAGCCAACTGGTGCCGATGACCTTGGCGGAGCTGGATCGACAGGCTCATACCTCCGGGATCACGCTGTGTTACCAGCAGCAGGGCGAACCTCCCGCATTATCCGGCCAGTCGCTGCTGTTATCGCTGTTGGTGCGCAATCTGGTAGACAATGCGGTACGTTACACTCCGGCCGGTGGCACGGTCACGGTCACGCTCAGCCAGCGGCAACTGACGGTAGAGGACGACGGCCCTGGCGTCACGGCTGAGCATCTGGAAAGACTGGGTGAGCGCTTTTATCGCCCACCGGGGCAGGAACAGGTGGGAAGCGGACTGGGCTTGTCTATTGTGCAGCGTATTGCCAGCCTGCATGGATTACGTATCAGCTTTGCCAATCGGCAGGAGGGTGGGTTTATCGCGACGTTAACCTTGTCTGGGGGCGGTATTCAAGCCTTGGGCTGATGCCACAGCGTCATGCCGTTTTTTGGCACACGTTGCAGGCACTCCGCCAGGGTTTCACCGTCTGGGAAAACCAGGTCCGGAGCGATATCCGCCAACGGGTAGAGCATAAATTCACGTTGTTTCAGGCCGTAATGGGGCACGGTGAGACGCTCGGTGTCGATCACCAGATCGCCGTACAGCATCATATCCAGATCCAGCGTACGAGGGCCCCAGCGCTCATCTTTGCGCACTCGGCCCTGATTACGTTCTATCGCCTGGGTGTGATCGAGCAGCTGTTCCGGTGGCAACTGAGTATCCAGTGCCACCACCGCGTTGAGATAATCCGGCTGGTTCTGTGGCCCCAGCGGTTTGGTGCGGTACAGCGGTGAGCAAACGATCAGGCGGGTGCGTGGAATATGCTCCAACGCCTCCAGCGCGGTATTCACCTGTTGCAAAGGTTGCGCCAGATTGCTACCCAGCGCGATATAAACGCGGATCATTATGCTCCTTCGTTATTCGGAGTCCTGCGGCGTGGGCGGCGCTGACGAGCCCGACGCGGTGCCGGATCTTCGCCTAGCGTGCTCAACATGTTTTTCTGGCGGGCCGCGGTGGCCACCTGGAACTCATCCCACCATTCGGCAAGACGCAGCATCTCCGGGTTGTTTTCCACTTCGGCACGCAGTGCCAGCAAATCATACGCCGCACGGAATTTAGGGTGTTCCATCAGCTTGTGTGCACGCTTGCCCTGGCGACGGGACAGGCGTAACTGCAGTTGCCAGATGTCACGTACCAGTGTAGTGATTCGTTTGGGGATTGCCAGTGAACGGCACTCTTCGTCCAGCACATCGTTCATGGCCAGGGCAAAGGCGTCGTAATAGGCCAGGCCGCTTTCCTGCGCCAGTTTCTGTGCGTGCTCCAGCAGTGGGTACCACAGCATGGCGGCAAACAGGAACGCCGGGTTGACGCGCTTGTCGTTTTGCAGGCGGTGATCGGTATTTTTCAATACCTGCTCCAGAATGCGCTCCATCGGCGTGTCGTGATTTGGCGTGAAGTTGCGCGCAATCAACGGGAACAGCGGCTGGAACAGCTGATATTCACACAGCTTCAGGTAGGTCTGGTAGCCGTAACCCGTTTGCAGCAGCTTCAGCGCCTCTTCAAACAGGCGAGCCGGTGGGATTTCGTGCAGCAGGGAGGCCAGGCGTGGGATAGGCTCGGCGGTTTCTTCGCTGATGGTCATATCCAGCTTGGCGGCAAAGCGCACCGCGCGCAGCATGCGCACAGGATCTTCGCGGTAGCGGGTTTCCGGATCGCCGATCAGGCGTATCACGCCCTGTTGCAGATCGCGCAGGCCCCCAACGTAATCACGCAGGGCAAAGTCGGCTACGCCGTAATACAGGCTGTTGATGGTAAAATCGCGGCGCTGGGCATCGTCTTCGATGGTGCCGAAGATGTTATCGCGCAGCAGCATGCCGTTCTGGGCCTGCTGGGAAGAGTTCTTGTCAGATTCCTGACTCTGCTCGTGGTGGCCACGGAAGGTGGCGACTTCGATGATTTCCGGCCCGAACATCACGTGCGCCAGCCTGAAACGGCGGCCTACCAGGCGGCAGTTGCGGAACAACTTGCGCACCTGCTCTGGGGTGGCGTTGGTGGTGATGTCGAAATCTTTCGGCTTTTTGCCGAGCAACAGATCGCGTACACCGCCGCCGACCAGATAGGCTTCATAGCCGGATTTATTCAGACGATACAGCACCTTCAGCGCATTTTCGCTGATATCTTTGCGCGAGATCGCATGTTGATCGCGGGGGATAACGGTCATTGAGCGCGTTCCCTCTGCGGCTACAAATGGCGGGCGTTTACGCGGCGCTGGACGGCGGGCAGGTGTCTCCCTGCCGCTCTCGGTAGAGCGCGGTGGCGTTGTGGCTAACGGTTCTGCAGGCGCGCTTTCTTCGCGGACTTGGTTTTTATCGCTGGCCGGCGCATCTTCGCGGGTCAACTTGTCATCGCGGATTAGTACCTTACGGCAGAAATTGGCTACTCGGGTAAAAATGGTACACCTCGATAGTGACGGATAAAAATGGCGCTAACAAAAAAATAGCGGCTAATCATAGCTTACCCCAGCTGTTTTGAGAATGCCGTTGTGTTTTCACACGGCGGGATCGCTGGCTGACGTGGCACATTTGCCAACTGCCAATGCTCAACCGCCCAGCTCAATAATAATGGCAGATCAAGATCTTGCCAGTTTTCCGGCAGCGGTTGACGCAGAAATTTCAGGGCAGCAACCAGGACCGGCCGCGGATCGCCAGTGGGCAGGGCGGGGGCATGATTTTGCTTCGACAGTTTAATGCCGTTGTTCCCCAGCGCCAGCGGCAAATGCACATAGGCGGGAACCGGTGCCTGCAATTGCTGATACAGCGCAATCTGGCGCACCGTGGGTTCGATCAGATCGGCACCGCGGACGATTTCGGTCACGCCTTGAAAATGATCGTCGATCACCACCGCCAGATTGTAGGCAAACAGGCCATCGCGGCGGCGGATGATGAAATCTTCCTGTGCCAGCGCCGGATCGGCCCGTAGCTCGCCCTGCAACCGATCGTGGAAGGCATATACCGGGTTTGATTGACGTAAGCGGATTGCGGCACCCTGCGGGCCAAGCCGTAACTGGCGGCAATGGCCATCGTACAAACCGCCAATCTGCTGGATGCGGCTGCGGGTACAGGTGCAGTAATAGCTGAGATCCTGGCGTTGCAGCCAATCAAGAGTTGCGCGGTAAGCTTCAGAGCGTTGGGATTGATAGATGACCTGGCCGTCCCAGTGGAGACCATAGTGTTCAAGTGCGGATAAGATACGCCCGGCAGCTCCGGCGACTTCGCGCGGAGGGTCGATATCTTCAATACGTACCAGCCATTGCCCGCGTTGAGCACGAGCCTGGAGGTAGCTTCCCAGAGCGGCAATCAGCGAACCGAAATGCAGATCCCCGGAAGGCGATGGGGCAAAGCGCCCCACATAGTGACTTGCTAGCATATCTGAAGGGATTGCTTCCCTTAACTCTGTGCGGCGCGCGCTATTGGCACGCGCCGCAGGAGGTAACAACTGCTTAGCCGGCCATCTGCTTTTCGCGGATTTCGGCCAACGTCTTGCAGTCGATGCACAAATCGGCAGTCGGACGCGCTTCAAGGCGACGAATGCCAATCTCCACGCCGCAAGACTCGCAGAAGCCGAAATCATCGTCTTCTACTTTCTTCAGCGTTTTCTCGATCTTTTTGATCAGTTTGCGCTCGCGGTCACGGTTACGCAGTTCGAGGCTGAACTCTTCTTCCTGAGTGGCACGGTCTGCCGGATCGGGGAAGTTGGCTGCCTCTTCTTGCATATGCGACACGGTACGGTCGACTTCGTCCCTGAGTTGGTTGCGCCATGCTTCAAGGATGCGCCTGAAATGCGTCAACTGGGCGTCGTTCATGTACTCTTCGCCCGGTTTCTCTTGATACGGCTCCACCCCAGCGATGGCGAGAATGCTCAAGGACGAGGTTTTACGGGTTTGCCCTTCTTGCATATTGCTTCTCCTACATACACACGCACTATACCCTTTAATGCTAGTAGGGTATGTCGAATCCCCAATACGGGGGAAAAACAGGCCGCTATAAATAACAGAAGGGAAGAGGGATGGCAATTATTCCTGTCGCCTGCTTGACAATGGTGTGAAGGAAGGCGTATTTGGCGAAGCAATATCCGGTTGTCGATTTATTTGTGCCCGGCACCGCTAGCCAATAAAAAACGGTAACTTAGCGCTTAGCGAGATACCGTCAGGTGATAATTTTGCCCCGTAACAAACAACTTCCACTCCCAACTGCTGAACCTGCGCTAGTAGCACCGCATAATGCTCATCTATATGATTTGCTGGGGTGACCCGATCGATGCCGCTGTGTAACACGGCAAAGAACAGCACCGCCCGCTGCCCTTGTTCAACCACGTTTTGCAACTCACGCAGATGCTTCTGCCCTCTCAGCGTTACGGCATCGGGGAAGTAGCCCTGTTGATGTTGCAATAGCGTGACTGACTTCACTTCAATATAGCAGTCAACCCGATTTTCTGCCTGTAATAACAAATCGATACGGCTGTTTTCGCCGCCATATTTCACTTCGCCGGTGATTTTACTGTAACCGGATAATTCACTGATTATATTCTGCTCAATGGCTTCACGAACCAGAGTGTTGGCCCGCAGGGTGTTGACGCAGATCCAGTCGCCAGCCTGGGTATGCGTCAGCTCCCAACTGTGGGCATATTTGCGTTTGGCATTGTCCGAAGTGGAGTACCAAACGGTGTCTCCTGGCGTAGCACAACCGGTCATGGCGCCGGTGTTGGCGCAGTGCAGGGTAAAGGTTTCACCTTCGGGGGTGATCACATCGGCCAGAAAACGTTTGTAGCGCTTGATGAGCGTGGCCGGTTTTAGCGGTGGGTCAAAAATCATGATTTATCCTGTGGGCCGAGTGGCCACTGCGCTAATTCGTGATAGCGGGTGCGGCCTTGTTCAAACGACGATTGGTAGAGTGAGAAATGGCTGGCGTTGAACAGCCAACCCGGCGTGCCAGGAGGAATAGCGACCGGCTGGGTCGCGGCGCGTAATAACGTGATATGGGGATGAAACGGCATCGGGCTTTGATAACAGCCGCTGCGAGCCGCTTGCGAACGCAGCAATTCCGCCAACTGTAACAGCGCGCGTGGGGGGCGTTTGCTGCCCAACCATACCACTCCGGGGCGCGGCCAGTGACCAAGATCGTCCAGATTGAGGCTAAAACCCGCCTGTGTGATACGCCCGGCCTGCGTTTTTAGTGCCTGTTCTTTCTGTGCGCTAACTTCGCCGAGAAAGGCCAGCGTCAGATGCAGATTGGCGGCGGCCACCGGGCGGCCATCTTCGGGTTTGAATGCTTCGGCCCGCCAGCGGATCACCTGCTGCTGCAAGGCATCGGGTAGCGACAAGGCGAAGAACAGGCGGCGCGAGCTGGACATGGAACCCCGGTAAATGAATGAAATGCTGAGCCTAATGCTACAATGTGCGCTGTCCATTAACTACCCCATGGAGAGTTTTGTGTCCTCACTGCCCGTCAGCGCGGTTCTTGATGAGCTGCTTGCCGCACTGCAATCTGCCCCGCAGGTGTTGTTGCATGCCCCCACCGGTGCTGGGAAATCCACCTGGCTGCCGTTGCAGATCCTGGCAAAAGCCGGGTTGCCGGGGCGTATCATCATGCTGGAGCCACGGCGGCTGGCGGCAAAAAACGTCGCGTATCGCTTGGCGCAACAGCTGGCTGAAGAACCGGGCCAGACCGTGGGCTATCGCATGCGTGCCGAGAGCAAAAGCGGGCCACAGACAAGGCTGGAGGTGGTGACCGAGGGCATTCTCACCCGCATGTTGCAGCAGGACGCCGAACTGCAGGGTGTCTCGCTGATTATTCTTGATGAATTCCATGAGCGCAGTTTACAGGCCGATCTGGCCTTGGCCCTGCTGCTGGATGTGCAACAGGGCCTGCGTGACGATCTGAAACTGCTGATCATGTCGGCGACGCTGGATAATGCGCGGCTGTCGCAACTGCTGCCGCAAGCGCCGGTGGTGGTGTCGGAAGGGCGCAGCTACCCGGTTGAACGGCAGTACCAGCCATTACCTAGTCACCAACGGCTGGAGGATGGCGTTGCCTCGGCGGTGAAGCGCCTGTTGGCTGAGCAATCAGGTTCGCTGTTGTTATTCTTACCCGGCGTGGCGGAGATTAATCGCGTGCAGGAACGGCTCATTGGCGAAGTGCCAGCGGATACCGATCTCTGCCCGCTGTATGGCGCATTGCCGTTGGCACAGCAGCAAAAGGCGATCCAACCGGCGCAGCACGGGCGGCGCAAAGTGGTGTTGGCGACCAATATTGCGGAAACCAGCTTGACCATTGAAGGCATCCGCCTGGTCGTCGACAGCGGGCTGGAGCGCGTAGCGCGTTATGACGTCCGTAATGGCCTGACGCGATTGGTTACCCAGCGCATCAGCCAGGCTTCGATGATCCAACGCGCCGGGCGTGCTGGGCGTTTGGAACCTGGAATTTGCTGGCATCTGTTTGCCAAAGAGCAGGCGGAGCGCGCTGCAGAACATGCTGAAGCGGAGATCCTGCAAAGCGATCTGGCCAGCTTCTGGCTGGAGCTGTTGCAATGGGGCTGTGTGGATGTGGATCAACTTACCTGGCTCGATCGGCCACCGTTGGCCGCATTAGCCGCCGCTCGCCGTTTATTGCATACACTGGCAGCTATCGATGACGGCGAGAAGCTCACAACCATTGGTCGCCAAATGGCCGGGTTGGGGTGTGAACCCAGACTGGCGGCTATGCTGTGTGCCGGTGCCAAGATGGGACCCGATGGATTAGCCACGGCGGCGATGTTGGCCGCTTTGCTGGAGGAACCGCCACGCAGCGGGCAGATGGATATCGGTTATTGGCTAAGCCGTCCACAGCCGCATTGGCAACGCCGGGCGGCGCAACTGAGTAAGCGCTTACCGCAGAAAAGTGGGCAGACTGATGCCGATCTGGCCGCTCCTCTGTTAGCGCAGGCTTTTGCCGATCGTATCGCCCAACGGCGTGGGCAGGATGGACGCTATCTGTTGGCCAATGGTTTGGGCGCAGCGATGGCTCAGGATGAAGCGCTCTCCAGGGCTCCCTGGTTGATTATTCCCAGCCTGTTGCAAGGCCATAACAGCCCGGATGCCCGTATCCTGCTGGCGTTACCGATTGAAATTGATGCGTTGGTCGCTCGGTTGCCCGAGATTGTCAGCAGCCAGACCGCCGTCGAGTGGGATGAAGAAAAGGGCACCCTGCGGGCCTGGAAGCGCCAACAGATTGGCCGCTTAACGCTGCGGGCTCAGCCGCTGACCAAACCGGCGGAAGAGGAACTGCAACAGGCACTGATAAATTGGGTCCGCGCCCAGGGATTGGCGGTACTTAATTGGGACACCGCTGCCGAACAATTGCGCCTGCGTTTACACTGTGCCCAACGTTGGTTGCCAGAGGCCGACTGGCCGCCGGTAGATGACGATACGTTGCTCGACACCCTGGACAGCTGGTTGCTACCGTCATTGAGCGGCGTACGCGATCTGCGTGGATTAAAGCAGGTCAATATCGCTGAAGCCTTGGCCCGCCGGTTAAACTGGCAGCAAAAGCAACGGCTGGATAATGCCCTGCCAACTCATTATGCTGTGCCGACCGGTAGCCGCTTGCCGATCCGCTACGATGCCGATAAACCGCCGGTATTGGCAGTGCGTTTACAGGAGATGTTTGGCGAACAGCGTAGCCCAATGTTGGCTGAGGGTCGCATCCCGGTGGTGCTTGAGTTACTCTCTCCGGCGCACCGGCCATTGCAGATCACCGGCGATCTGGCTGGCTTCTGGCAAGGGGCGTACCGCGAGGTGCAGAAGGAGATGAAGGGGCGCTATCCCAAGCACGTATGGCCAGACGATCCGGCCAATACCGCCCCCACCAGGCGCACCAAGAAATACCAGTAACGAATTCAGATGTTTCTTCTGTTCAGCCCGACAGCATAGGCACAGATTAAGCGACAAAATAACGGACCCGTCGTCTTTCAAGCTGCAGCGTTGTTACCTGCACTATCTCACCCCAGTCACTTACCCAAAAGTAAGCTCCTGGGGATGAGATAGTTTGTCGCCTAGCCGCAGCTTGAAATCCATAGGGTATAAATTGCAGCAAGCGTGGAGAAGAACCGCAATGGCTGGGGATGACCGCGAGCCCATCGGGCGCAAAGGCAAACAACCAAAACGTAATCAGCCGCGTAAAGCGGCGCGTCGTCACCGTGACGACGATTATGAAGAAGACGAGTATCAGGATGAGTATGACGATGATGAGTACGATGACGACGAAGAGGAACAACGCATGCCGCCCAAGGTAAAAGCGAAGTCGCCGCGTAAAAAGCGCCGTTGGCTCGGCTTGCTGATAAAACTGTTCCTGGTGATTGCGGTGCTGCTGGCGATCTACGGTGTTTATCTGGATTCCCAGATCCGTAGCCGCATTGATGGCAAAGTCTGGCAGTTACCGGCGGCGGTGTATGGCCGCATGGTTAACCTTGAGCCGGGCATGCCGTATAGCAAAAAGGAAATGGTCGCCCTGCTGGAGGGGATGCAATATCGCCAGGTCAGCCGTATGACCCGGCCAGGGGAGTTTACCGTGCAGGCCAACAGCATCGAGATGCTGCGCCGCCCGTTTGATTTCCCGGATGGCAAAGAAGGCCAGATCCACGCCCGCCTCGATTTCCAAAACAATAGTCTGGCGAAAATCGTCAACATGGAAAATCAGCGTAACTTTGGCTTCTTCCGCCTCGATCCGCGCCTGATCACCATGCTGCAATCGCCGAATGGCGAGCAACGCCTGTTTGTGCCGCGCTCTGGTTTCCCAGATCTGCTGGTCGACACGCTAATCGCTACCGAAGATCGTCATTTTTACGAGCATGATGGTATCAGCTTCTACTCCATTGGCCGTGCGGTGGTGGCCAACCTGACCGCCGGGCGTGCGGTGCAGGGCGGCAGTACCTTGACTCAGCAACTGGTAAAAAACCTGTTCCTGACCAACGAGCGTTCGCTGTGGCGTAAGCTTAACGAAGCCTATATGGCCTTGCTGGTGGATTACCGTTATAGCAAAGACCGTATTCTGGAGCTGTATCTGAACGAGGTGTATCTCGGCCAGAGCGGCAGCGATCAGATCCGTGGCTTCCCGTTGGCTAGCCTGTACTACTTTGGTCGCCCGGTCGATGAACTGAGTCTGGATCAACAGGCGCTGTTGGTGGGCATGGTGAAAGGGGCCTCGCTGTATAACCCTTGGCGTAACCCAAAGTTGGCGCTGGAGCGCCGTAACCTGGTGCTCAAGCTGTTACAGAACCAGGGCGTGATCGACGCTGAGCTGTATAACATGCTGAGCGCTCGTCCGCTGGGCGTACAGCCGAAAGGTGGGGTGATCTCACCGCAGCCTGCGTTTATGCAGCTGGTGCGTCAGGAGTTGCAGGCCAAGCTGGGTGACAAGGTTAACGATCTTTCCGGCGTGAAGATCTTCACTACGCTGGATCCGGTTTCACAGGATGCGGCCGAGAAGGCGGTGGAAGACGGTATTCCGGCGCTGCGTGCGGCGCGTCATCTGAACGATCTGGAAGCGGCGATGGTGATTGTCGATCGCTTTACCGGAGAGGTTCGTGCCATGGTGGGCGGTGCCGATCCTCAGTTTGCCGGCTTTAACCGTGCGCTGCAGGCGCGCCGTTTGGTAGGGTCACTGGCCAAGCCGCCAACCTATCTGACCGCGCTGTCGGAACCGGATAAGTATCGGCTCAATACCTGGCTGGCGGATCAGCCGTTGTCGATCAAACTGCCGAACGGCAGCTCGTGGCAGCCGAATAACTACGATCGCCAGTTCCGTGGTCGGGTGATGCTGGTGGATGCGTTGGCCAACTCGCTCAACGTGCCAACGGTCAACCTGGGGATGTCGGTGGGGCTGGATCAGATCAGCGCTACCCTGCAAAAACTGGGTATTCCTAAATCGGCGATCACTCCGGTGCCTTCCATGTTGCTGGGGGCCATCGGCCTGACGCCGATGGAAGTGGCACAGGAATACCAGACCATCGCCAGCGGGGGTAACCGTGCGCCGCTGTCTGCCGTGCGTTCGGTGATTGCGGAAGACGGTACAGCGTTGTATCAGAGCTTCCCGCAGGCGGAACGTATGGTGCCAGCGCAGGCGGCTTACCTGACGCTGTATGCTATGCAGCAGGGTGTGGCGCGCGGGACTTCCCGTTCGCTGTCGGTCAAGTTCCCTAATTACAACCTGGCCGCTAAAACCGGTACCACTAACGATCTGCGTGACAGTTGGTTTGCCGGTATCGACGGCAAGGAAGTGGCGATTGCCTGGGTAGGGCGTGACAATAACGGCCCGGCCAAACTGACGGGTGCAAACGGTGCTTTGACGCTGTATCGCCGCTATCTGGAAAACCAGACGCCGCTGGTGCTGAAGCTGCAACAACCGGAAGGCATTAGCCAGATGGGGATTGATTCTGCCGGTAACTTTATCTGTGGTGGCAGCAGTTGGCGCACCATCCCGGTTTGGACTGAAAACCCACAGGGGCTATGCCAGGCAAGCCAGGCCGAGCAGCAACAAACTCAACAGCAGCAAGCCGGCGAACAGAAAGATGCCGACGGCGTTGCTGGCTGGATTAAAGATATGTTTGGCAAATAAACCCCAGCCGTTATGTTAAGCGTATTTATTATTTGATTTTACCTTGTTATCAAGCCCGTAGCGTTCTGTTACGGGCTTTCTTCTGTTTGGCGTTGATTTTATTTCCACTCGGTTAATGCAGTTACCGCACCAATCCCATAGCCTTTTTACGCCCGAAATACGCTTGCAGTTCCATTAGCCTTCTGCATAAAATGCCGCGCTTATAATAATTATTATCGTTCACATTCGTTATCAAACCACATCAGAGAAACCAGACATGCCGACCAAGCGTCATTCCACATCACCAGCCAAATCAGGCTTGTTCCCCGTAAGCGTTTTGGCTGCCACAATCGCGGCTTCGCTAACCTTGCCTGCGGTTGCAGCTCAGACGACGGCTGCCGCGGATGCTGATACTATTACGGTGGTAGGGGGCGGCAGCGGTGGTGCTTCACAGGAAAGCGCTTGGGGCCCAGTTGGCACCATCGTGGCGAAACGCAGCGCGACCGGCACCAAAACGGATACGCCGCTGGTGAAGACCCCTCAATCGGTGTCTGTGGTTACGCGTGAACAAATGGACGTTATGCAGCCTTCCTCGGTGAAAGAAGCGTTAGGCTTCACCCCAGGTGTAATGGTAGGCAGCCGTGGTAGTTCCAACGTCTATGATGCGGTTTATATTCGTGGTTTTGGCTCGGTCAACCAGAATATCTATCTGGACGGCTTGAAGCTGCAAGGCGACTATTTTAACGAAGCGGTAATCGATCCTTATTTCCTGGAGCGGGCCGAAGTGCTGCGCGGGCCTTCTTCCGTGCTTTACGGTAAAAGCAGCCCTGGTGGGATTATTTCGCTGATCAGCAAGCGCCCAACCGCGGAACCGCTGAAAGAAATCCAATTTAAAATGGGGACAGATAATCTGTTCCAGACTGGCTTTGATTTCAGCAATGCGTTGGATGATGACGGCAAGTATTCCTTCCGCCTGACCGGGTTGGCCAAAGACGCAGACGCTCAGCAGGAGATGGCCAAGGAAAAACGCTATACCATTGCGCCTTCATTCAGTTGGCAGCCCGATGAGCATACCAACCTGACGCTGTATTCTTACCTGCAAAACGATCCTAACCTTGGCTACTACGGCTGGTTGCCGATGCAGGGAACGGTGGTCAACGCGCCTTATGGCAAACTGCCAACCAGCTTCAACGAAGGTGAAAAGAGTAACTTCTATTCGCGCCAGACGCGGATGTTTGGTTACAGTTTCTCTCATGATTTCGATGATACCTGGACCGTACGCCAGAACCTGCGTTATATGCAGCTGCACACCAACCAGAACAATATCTATGGTACCGGCGTAAACGCCGACAATACCACTCTGAACCGTAACTATATCGCTTCGGATGAACGCCTGAATAACTTCAGCGTCGATACTCAGGGCCAGGCCAAGTTTGCCACTGGCCGCGTGGATCATACGCTGCTGGCTGGCGTAGACTTTATGCGCATGAGCAATGATATTCAGGGCGGTTGGGGAGTGGCCAGTCCACTGGATCTAGCCAACCCGCAGTTTGGGAATTATACCAAGGGTGCGTTAAATCCAACCAGTAAGGTCAATGGCCAACGGCAGACGGGTATTTACCTGCAGGAACAGGCCGAGTGGAACCAATGGATCCTGACGGCCGGTACGCGTTACGACTGGGCTAAGAGCACCGTCGAAGATCGCACCGAAACGGCAACGGTTCCTTATAGCGAGCAGAAAGACCACCAGTCAACCAATCGTATTGGCCTGAACTATCTGTTCGACAACGGCATCTCGCCGTATGTCAGCTACGCACAATCCTTCGAGCCGAACGTGGGCGCAGGTTATGACGGCAAAGCCTTCGTGCCTTCCAAAGGCGAACAGTATGAAGCTGGCGTGAAGTACATGCCAAAAGATCGCCCCGTCTCTGCCACCATTGCCATCTACCAATTGACCAAGTCAAATAACCTGGTCACGGATGTTGAGCATGCCGATAAAGGTTGGTTCCAACAGCAAACCGGGGAGATCCGCTCTCGCGGCGTAGAGTTGGAAGGCAAAGCGGCGCTGACGGCGAACGTCAACCTGCTGGCGTCCTATACCTATACCGATGCTGAATACACCGAAGACACCACCAACCAGGGCAATACGCCAGCGATCATTCCTAAGCATATGGCCTCGCTGTGGGGGGATTACACCTTCCACGAAACCGCATTGAGTGGCCTGACGCTGGGCGCGGGTGTACGTTATACGGGCTCAACCTATGGTGACGAAGCCAACACCTTCAAAGTGCCGGACTACACCGTGTGGAATACCGTGATCAAATATGATTTGGCGCGCTTCAACCTGCCTGGTTCTTCCGTTGCGCTTAACGTTAACAACCTGTTTGATAAAGAGTATGTCTCTAGCTGTTTCGCCACCTATGGCTGTTTCTGGGGGGCAGAACGTCAAGTGGTCGCCACGGCAACCTTCAGTTTCTAATCGGCTAACGGGAGCGGCCTTTGGTCGCTCCCTGCCAAGCAGGGCCTATGCAGGATAAACACCTTAATCGCGATGCTACGTTCCAGCTCGACCGTGTTAGCTTTGCTGTGCCAGGGCGGGTGTTGTTACAGCCGCTATCATTGGCCTTTCCTCAAGGCAAAGTGTGTGGATTGATTGGGCATAATGGCTCCGGCAAATCCACGTTGCTGAAAATCCTCGGTCGTCACCAAAATCCTACCTCCGGCCAGGCGCTGCTTAACGGGCAACCGCTGGGCCAATGGGACAGCAAAGCTTTTGCTCGTCAAGTGGCCTACCTGCCGCAGCAATTGCCAGCAGCGGAAGGGATGACGGTGCGCGAACTGGTCGCCATCGGGCGCTACCCGTGGCACGGCGCGTTAGGCCGTTTCAAGGTCGGCGATCGCGAGCTGGTAGAAGAGGCGATCGGGCTGGTGGGGCTCAAATCCTTTGCCAACCGCCTGGTAGACAGCCTCTCCGGCGGTGAACGTCAACGGGCCTGGCTGGCGATGATGGTCGCGCAGGATAGCCGTTGTCTATTGCTGGATGAACCGACCTCGGCGTTGGATATTGCCCATCAGGTTGAAGTGCTGGCGTTGATCCAACGCCTGAGCCACGAGCGCGGCTTGACGGTGATTGCAGTGCTGCATGACATCAACATGGCGGCTCGATATTGCGACCATCTGGTGGCGCTACGCGGCGGCGAAATGATTGCCCAAGGGTCATCGCTCGAACTGATGCAAGGGCCGGTGCTGGAACAGATCTACGGCATCCCGATGGGCATATTGCCGCATCCAAGTGGCGGTGCACCAGTGAGCTTCGTTTATTAATGCCTATCTCTGCCGATTTTCATCATGACCCGCTGCGCCGGCGTTTATTAACGGCGATGGCGTTATCGCCTCTGTTGTTTTCTTTACCGTCGCGTGCGACAGGTTTACCCGATATCACCCATATCGCGGCATTGGAGTGGCTACCGGTCGAGCTACTGATCGCACTGGGCGTGATGCCGCAGGCGGTTGCCGATATCCACAACTACAACCTGTGGGTACAAGATCCTCGGTTGCCGGACTCGGTGATCGACGTCGGTCAACGTACCGAACCTAATCTGGAGCTGTTGCAGCAGCTCAAACCTTCTCTGATCCTGCTTTCCAAAGGCTATGGCCCTACGCCACAAAAACTGCAGCCTATCGGCCCGACGATGGAGTTTGGCTTTAACGACGGCAGCGGTAGACCGCTCACCGTGGGCAAAAACTCGTTGCTGCAATTGGCACAGCGGATAGGTCTGGAAGCGCGGGCTACCCAGCATCTGCAACAGTTTGATGCGTTTATGCGAGAGGCGCGTAACCGCCTGGCGGGGTATCGGCAACAGCCGCTGCTGCTGTTTGCTTTGCTCGATCCTCGGCACGTGTTGGTGATCGGCCAGAAGAGCCTGTTTCAGGAAGTGATGGATCAGCTAGGCATCGAGAATGCCTGGCAGGGGGAAACCAACTTCTGGGGGACCTCGGTGGTGGGGATCGAACGTCTGGCGGCAATAAAAAATGCGCGAGCGATTTATCTCGATCACGGTAATCAAGCCATGATGGATAAGGTCAGCAAGACGCCGTTGTGGCAGGCCTTACCGTTTATCCGCCAGGGCCAACTGCGGCAGGTGCCAGCGGTGTGGTTCTACGGCGCCACGCTGTCGGCCATGCGTTTTTGCCGCTTGCTGGAGCAGGCGCAGGAGACTCGCTCATGAGTACACGCCTGCGTATCTTGCCGATAGCGCTGATCCTTTTATTGCTGGCCGCGGCGGGTAGCCTGACGCTCTTCAACCTGTTGCATCAACTGACGTGGAGCCAGTGGTCGCAGGCGTTGGTACAGCCAGATATCGACAATGTCGACCAGATGTTGTTCCACTACAGCCTATTGCCACGTCTGTCAGTGTCGTTGCTGGTGGGGGCCGGACTGGGATTGGTCGGCGTACTGTTCCAGCAGGTATTACGCAATCCTTTGGCGGAACCCGCCACGCTCGGCGTGGCTGCCGGGGCTCAGCTAGGCTTGACGATTGCCACGCTGTTTATGCTGCCTGGGGGCGAATTGACCCGACAGCTGGCGGCGATGGTCGGTGCCATTGTGGTCGGCGGGCTGGTGTTCGGCGTTGCCTGGGGCAAACGGATGTCGCCCGTGACGTTGATTCTGGCCGGTCTGGTACTTGGTCTGTACTGCGGGGCGGTCAATAGCCTGCTGGCGTTGTTCAATTACGATCGGTTGCAAGGCCTGTTCCTGTGGAGCACCGGAGCGCTAAATCAGCAGGATTGGGGGACGGTGCAGTTTATCCTGCCGCGCTTGCTGCTGGTTGCCGTACTGGCCGCGTTATTGATCCGCCCATTAACGCTGTTAGGGCTGGACGACGGTGTGGCACGTAATCTGGGCCTGGGCCTGGCAATGTCGCGCTTTGCCGCGTTGGCGGTGGCGATTGTGTTCAGCGCCATGTTGGTCAATGCGGTCGGCGTGATCGGTTTTATCGGCCTATTTGCCCCGTTGATGGCCAAGATGCTGGGAGCTCGCCGTTTGGTCCACCGCATGATGTTGGCTCCACTATTGGGGGCATTGCTGCTGTGGTTGACCGATCAGGTGATGATCTGGCTGACGTTGGTATGGCGTGAAATCCCGACCGGTGCGGCGACGGCACTGATTGGTGCGCCGTTGCTGCTTTGGTTGTTACCACGCTTACGCAGCAGCGCAACCCCTCCGCCGATGGACTTAGGCGACAAAGTGCCTATCGAACGTGGTAACTTGCCGATATGGATCCTGCTGGGGAGCGTTTTACTATTGGCCGGGATTGCGGTGGCGCTGATGTTTGGGCAAAACCCCCACGGCTGGCACTGGAGCGTAGGCGGTGAATTACAGGCGCTGATGCCTTGGCGCTGGCCACGAGTGGTTTCTGCCCTGGCGGCCGGGATGATGCTGGCGGTAGCCGGAACGCTGATCCAGAAACTGACCGGTAACCCGATGTCCAGCCCGGAAGTGCTGGGGATCAGTTCCGGCGCGGCTTTCGGCGTGGTGATGATGCTGTTTATCGTCCCTGGTGATGCTTTTATGTGGCTGTTACCCGCCGGGAGTCTGGGGGCGGCGGCTACGCTGTTGATCATCATGATTGCGGCTGGGCGCGGCGGATTCTCTACCGAACGCATGCTGTTGGCGGGGATCGCCCTCAGCACCGCCTTTAGCACGACCATTTTCCTGCTGTTGGCCAGTGGTGATCCCCGTATGGGGGGGCTGTTGGTGTGGCTTTCCGGTTCTACCTACTCGGTGGATGCTCCGCAGGCAATACGTACGGCGGCGATTGCTGGCGTGTTGATAGTGTTGGCCCCACTGTGCAGACGTTGGCTGACAATTCTGCCGTTGGGCGGCGCTACAGCACGTTCCGTAGGGATTGCTCTGACGCCGACCAGGCTGAGCATTTTGCTGCTGGCGGCAACGCTGACGGCGATGGCGACGCTAACCGTCGGGCCGCTGAGTTTTATTGGCCTGATGGCACCGCATATGGCCCGCATGTTGGGATTCCGCCGGGCGCTGCCGCAGATGGTGATTGCTGCGCTGCTAGGCGGCCTGCTGATGGTGTTTGCGGACTGGTGTGGCCGGATGGTAATGTTCCCTTACCAAATCCCCGCAGGGCTGCTGGCGACCTTTATTGGCGCACCGTACTTTGTCTATCTGCTGCGTAAGCAAACTTCGTAGATTATCTCGGTTACCACCTTTGCCACCAAGGGCTCAGCATTGCTGGGCCCTTGGTTTTTTCAGGCCGTTACAATGCATTGCGTGGCACTGCGCAAAGTTGAAAGTTAGGGGTAAAACGGCCGCCAGTCGGGCTGGTGAGGTGAATATACTGCGGGTGGGTGCTCTGGATCTTTGTATCTGGAGCCTGAGCGAAAGGTACAAAGAGAAAAGCCCCAGGTCGATAATATCAACCCGAGGCCAACTCTAACGCCGAACAACGTTAGGTTAGCTTCTTACTCGCCGCGAGGCAAGGATAAGGAGGCATGATGCCAAACAGAGGAGATATCGTAAAACTGGTCGTTATCTGTACCACCGTAATCTTGTTGGTATGGATAACGCGCAGCAAGCTTTGTGAGCTGCGCATTCGATCGGGCAACACGGAGGTTGCGGCCATTTTGGCCTACGGATCCGAACGGTAAGGCAACCCAACGGCGGGGGCTAGCTCCCGCCCGTTGGTTGTAAGCGTGCAGATCTACGAGCACCCATCTACAAACGAAAACGGCGAGCCTCAGGCTCGCCGTTGTTACGTCTAACGCTCAGGCTTACTTCAAACCAGCCGCTTCACGCAGTTGGGCAGCCTTGTCGGTCGCTTCCCATGGGAAGTGTTCGCGGCCAAAGTGGCCGTAAGCGGCGGTTTCACGGTAGATCGGTTGCAGCAGGTCCATCATTTGGATCAGGCCATATGGGCGCAGATCGAAGAACTCACGCACCAGCAGGGTCAGTTGCTCGGTCGAGATCTTCTCGGTGCCGAAGGTTTCCACCATGATGGAGGTTGGTTCTGCCACGCCGATAGCGTAGGACACCTGGATCTCACAGCGATCTGCCAGACCCGCGGCCACGATGTTTTTTGCCACGTAGCGTGCAGCATAGGCCGCAGAGCGGTCAACCTTGGAAGGATCCTTGCCGGAGAATGCGCCGCCACCGTGACGGGCCATGCCACCGTAGGTATCAACGATGATTTTACGACCGGTCAGACCACAGTCACCCATTGGGCCACCGATAACAAAACGGCCGGTTGGGTTGATGTGGTATTTGGTGCCTGCGGTCAGCCACTCGGCTGGTAGTACCGGCTTGATGATCTCTTCCATCACGGCTTCTTGCAGATCTTTCAGCGCGATATCATCGGAATGCTGGGTTGACAGCACCACGGCATCGATGCCGACGATTTTGCCATCGTCATACTGGAACGTGACCTGGCTTTTGGCGTCTGGGCGCAGCCAAGGCAGGGTGCCATTTTTGCGCACTTCGGCCTGGCGTTGAACCAGACGGTGAGCATAAGTGATTGGCGCAGGCATCAACACGTCGGTTTCATTCGAGGCATAACCGAACATCAGGCCCTGATCGCCAGCACCTTGCTCCAGCGGATCGCTACGATCGACACCCTGGTTGATATCCGGTGACTGTTTACCGATGGCGCTCAATACGGCACAGGAGTTGGCATCAAAGCCCATATCGGAATGGACATAGCCAATCTCACGTACGGTTTTACGGGTGATCTCTTCGATATCGACCCAGGCGCTGGTGGTGATTTCGCCGCCAACCAGCACCATGCCGGTTTTCACGTAGGTTTCGCAGGCTACGCGGGCTTTTGGATCCTGTTCCAGGATGGCATCAAGAACGGCATCCGAGATTTGATCGGCAATTTTATCCGGATGTCCTTCGGAAACAGATTCGGACGTGAAGAGGTGTTTAGCCATGGTGTTCTTTACCTTGCAAAAGACGGGTTGGAAATTACTGCACAGCGCTGGAGATCCGGGCATCAAAGCGAAGGGTCTTCCGCTGATGGCGAGATGCATCCTGCAACGCCCCTCAGGCAAAGCCGTTAAGCAGTTTATCGGTTAATCAGTATAGATGGATTAACATCTGGACGTCTATTTTAGGTCAGCCTTTAGCCGGATTGCCAGCAATTTTTTGCCCTAACGCTCTTTTGGGCAAACCGCTTGCCGCCATTTTCATCGCTTGAAACAGTTTCTGGCGAATTTTCATTTTGCATTTTGCCCGGGGGTCCGGTATAAACTGCGCGCGCGGTTCATTTGGTGCACAGCGTGTTGCAGAGAATTGAAACTTTCTGTAAACCCGGCAACGCCGCGCCATGATCTACCGTAGGTACCCAATGATGGGGCCGCCGCTTCATTGAACGTTCACGTTCTTATACTATATAGAGGCTTTGTCGTTCATCGCGAGCGGCATGCGTGGAGGTGGTTGGATTAATGATCCGTTGTCTACTGGTTGTTGGTTCTCAACAGCAGTGCCGTTCTGGCGCGCATTCTTGTGCTATTTCCCGTCTTGTCTCTACGCCATCTACCCGATGTTACACACATCTGGGCGCCACTCAGGATTCTCGGGCCGGTTAACGGCTGTCTGAAGCACTGAACAAGGGTAGCCTGCAGCCAACTGTGGGATGATTCTTTACCCGATTCACGAGGTTTGAACAGGGTGTCTTACAATAAATCTATTGGGTATAAACCGATCGCTGACCACGAACGGCAGGTGAATTCACTGCTAAAATGGGGTGTTTCCGGGTTGTTCTCGCGGGTTGTAGCTGCGATAGTGGCTGACTATATCGTCAGTATGCAAGGTGAGGCGAGTAATGTCTGAAGATATGCCGATCCAACACCCGTCAGTAGCGGGTGATAATTTATCTTTACGCTCCATGCAGGAGGTTGCCATGAATGATCGTAATGCCAGCAAGATGCTGCGCACTTATAACGTCGCCTACTGGGGCAACAATTATTTTGACGTCAATGAGCTGGGCCACATCAGCGTGTGCCCGGACCCAGACGTCCCGCATGCGCGCGTCGATCTTGCCGAGTTGGTGAAAGAGCGCCAAAAAGATGGCCAGCGCCTGCCAGCCTTGTTCTGCTTTCCGCAGATCTTGCAGCATCGCCTGCGTTCCATTAACGCCGCGTTCGAACGTGCGCGTGAATCCTTCGGCTATGAAGGTGGTTACTTCCTGGTTTACCCGATCAAGGTTAACCAGCACCGTCGCGTGATTGAATCACTGGTCAACTCCGGTGAACCACTGGGGCTGGAAGCGGGTTCCAAAGCGGAACTGATGGCGGTACTGGCCCATGCCGGTATGACCCGCTCGGTGATCGTCTGTAACGGCTACAAAGACCGTGAATATGTTCGTCTGGCGCTGATTGGTGAAAAGCTGGGGCACAAAGTGTACCTGGTGATCGAGAAGATGTCGGAAATCCAGATGGTGCTGGAAGAAGCTGAGCGCCTGAATGTCGTACCACGCCTGGGCGTGCGTGCCCGCTTGGCCTCACAAGGGGCAGGTAAATGGCAGTCGAGCGGTGGCGAGAAATCCAAGTTCGGTCTGGCCGCCATTCAGGTATTGAAGCTGGTGGAGACCCTGCGTGAAGCGGGCCGCCTGGATAGCCTGCAATTGCTGCATTTCCACCTGGGTTCTCAGTTGGCCAATATTCGCGATATCGCCACTGGCGTACGTGAGTCTGCGCGTTTCTATGTCGAGCTGCATAAGCTGGGCGTCAACATTCAATGTTTCGACGTAGGTGGCGGCCTGGGTGTGGATTATGAAGGCACCCGTTCGCAGTCCGACTGTTCGGTCAACTACGGCCTGAATGAATATGCCAACAACGTGATTTGGGGGATCGGTGATGCCTGTAATGAGCATGGCCTGCCGCATCCAACGGTGATCACCGAGTCTGGCCGTGCCGTAACCGCCCACCATACGGTGCTGGTTTCCAACGTCATTGGCGTTGAGCGCAACGAATTCTGTGAGCCAGTTCCCCCGGTCGAAGATGCGCCGCGCGCGCTGGAAAGCATGTGGGAAACCTGGCAGGAAATGAACGAGCCGGAAAACCGTCGTTCGCTGCGTGAATGGTTGCACGATAGCCAGATGGATCTGCACGATGTGCATACCCAGTATGCCCATGGCATGTTGGATCTGACCAAGCGTGCCTATGCCGAGCAGCTGTATCTGAATATCTGCAACAAGATCCAGCAGCAGCTCGATCCGAGCAATCGCGCGCACCGGCCAATCATTGATGAATTGCAGGAGCGGATGGCGGACAAGTTCTACGTCAACTTCTCACTGTTCCAGTCGATGCCGGATGCCTGGGGTATCGACCAGCTGTTCCCGGTCTTGCCGTTGGAAGGCTTGGACAAGCCGCCGGAAGGCCGTGCGGTATTGCTGGATATCACCTGTGACTCCGATGGCACCATCGATCACTATATTGATGGTGACGGCGTAGCCACCACCATGCCGATGCCGCCGTACGATCCGGAAAACCCGCCTCTGCTGGGGTTCTTTATGGTTGGTGCCTATCAGGAAATCCTGGGCAATATGCACAACCTGTTTGGTGATACGGCGTCGGTGGATGTGTTTGTGTTCCCTGATGGCAGCGTAGAAACCGAGCTGTCTGATGAAGGCGATAGCGTAGCCGACATGCTGGAATACGTGCAGCTCGATCCGATCGCGCTGCTGGCTAAATTCCGCGATCAGGTGAAAGAAACCGATCTTGACGCGGAGTTGCAGGCGCAATTTGTCGAAGAGTTCGAGGCTGGTCTGTATGGCTATACTTATCTCGAAGATGAGTAAGTTATGCCGATAGGCTGACATACTTCCTATCCAGGGGCGCGGCAGAGGCTGCGCTCCTTCATTTTTCCCTCTTAGCCCTTACCCCGCCAAATTAGAAATTCCATTTAAACTTTCAACGTATTAATGCAGCGTTCCCAGTTATCACAAATTTGTGAACTCTCCGTGAGGATTTGGTCACGACTTTCTCTGTAGTTTGTCATTGTCGGTGAATAGCACCAGAGGTAACGATGATGATCAACAGACGGTATTTTATTCTGGGCGGTGGGGCACTTTCTGTGGCCTATGCCGTGGGCGTGCTGCCTGCCCTTTTTTCTCGTTCGGCGATGGCGGAGACGTTTGCCGTCAACTATACCGCAGAGCAATGGCGGCAACGGCTCTCTGCCAGCCAATATGCGGTTTTGCGCGAGGAAGGCACAGAGCCCCCTTACAGCAGCCCGCTTAACGATGAGCACCGCGATGGTCAGTTTGCCTGTGCGGGTTGCCAGCAGGCGCTGTTTTCTTCCCACACCAAGTTTGACAGCCATACCGGCTGGCCCAGTTTCTGGCAACCCCTCGAACAGGCGGTGGCGACGCGTAAGGATCGAACGCTGGGCATGGTTCGCGAAGAGGTGCATTGCAGCCGCTGCGGTGGGCATTTGGGGCACGTATTTGACGATGGCCCGCAACCCACCGGTTTGCGCTACTGCATGAATGGCATCGCCATGCTGTTCACGCCAAGCTCTGCCTAACCAGAATAGTGAGGAATAACATGAGAAACGTAGACAAAACGCTGCCATCGCTAGGTAAATACGGCATATGGGGCGCGATAGTGGTTGCCGCCGGATTCTGTTTGCAGAGCGTGGCTTGGCCACTGGGTGATGCCGAGGCGGCGGTAGCGATCCCTGCGCCGGTAATAGACGAAGCGCCGACGACATCGCGCTCGGAAACCGCGATCTTTGCCGGTGGTTGTTTCTGGGGCGTACAAGGGGTGTTCCAACATGTTAAAGGCGTGACCAATGCCATATCCGGTTATACCGGAGGTGCGGCACAAACGGCTAATTATGAGGCCGTCAGTGGAGGGGATACCGGCCATGCAGAGTCGGTGCAGGTCACCTTTGATCCACAGCAGATTACCTATGGCCAACTGCTGCAAATCTATTTTTCGGTAGCACATAACCCAACCGAGCTCGATCGCCAAGGGCCGGACAGTGGCACGCAATATCGCTCAGCCGTTTTCCCACTGACGGCGTCACAACAGCAGGTTGCCAAGGCTTATATTGCACAGCTGGATGCCAGCAAGCGCTTTGCCAAACCACTGGTGACCCGCATTGAGGACAATGGTCATTTTTATCCTGCCGAGGCTTACCACCAAAACTATCTCACCCTTAACCCGGATCAGCCCTATATCGTGGTGAATGATTTACCGAAGATAAAACAGTTACAACGGCTGTTCCCGGTGCAATATCGCACAGAGCCGCTATTGGTTAACTGATGACAGGTTGTCTCTTCTATACTTGGTAATGACGAGTACCTTGAAGAGTGAACCAATTGCGGCGATAATCTACCCATTGAAACAGACATCGAATAAATCCCTTTCTCGTCGGGCTAACGACGCGGGAGGGATTTTTTTTTGCTACCGCCCAAGCGTCCGGCTAAGGGCGAACCGTTGAAAAATGAGGGTAAATATGAGTACCTTAGGCCATCAGCCCGATAATTCCTTAGTGTCCAACGCCTTTGGTTTCCTGCGCTTTCCGCTGAATTTTATGCCTTACGATAGCGATGCAGAGTGGGTGATCACTGGTGTTCCTTTTGATATGGCTACCTCCGGCCGTGCCGGTGGGCGTCATGGCCCTGCGGCGATCCGCCAGGTTTCTACCAATCTGGCATGGGAAGGGGCGCGCTGGCCGTGGAACTTTGATCTGCGCGATCGTCTGAACGTGGTCGATTGTGGTGACGTGGTATTCAACTTTGGTGATGCCCAGGATATGAGCGACAAGCTGCAGGCGCACGCAGAAAAACTGCTGGCAGCCGGCAAGCGCATGCTCTCTTTCGGCGGTGACCACTTTGTTACGCTGCCGCTGCTGCGCGCGCATGCCAAGCATTTTGGCAAAATGGCGCTGGTGCATTTCGATGCCCATACCGATACCTATGCCAACGGCAGCAAGTTTGACCACGGCACCATGTTCTTCCATGCGCCGAACGAAGGCCTGATCGATCCCAATCATTCGGTGCAGATCGGTATCCGTACCGAGTTCGATCGTGACAACGGTTTCACCGTACTGGATGCTGCACAGGTTAACGATCGTGGCGTGGACGATCTGCTGGCGCAGATCAAACAGATCGTTGGCGATATGCCGGTTTATCTGACCTTCGATATCGACTGCCTGGATCCGGCTTTCGCACCTGGCACCGGCACCCCGGTGATCGGCGGCCTGACCTCCGATCGCGCCCTGAAACTGGTGCGTGGTATGCAATCGCTGAACATTGTCGGCATGGATGTGGTAGAAGTGGCTCCGGCTTACGACCAGTCTGAGATCACCGCACTGGCAGCGGCAACGCTGGGCCTGGAAATGTTGTATCTACAAGCGTCCAAAAAGCAGGCATAGTCAGATTGCTGGATGGGGAGGGGCGCTGTATGCTGCGCCCCGAATCTCCCGCACCCCATCATGAAAATATTGCCGTGAAGATAAAGTGTATTTCGCGTTTACGGAGGAACCGTGCTGACTAAACCATCTATACGCCTCAACAAATATATTAGCGAGAGCGGTATCTGCTCGCGTCGCGATGCCGATCGTTACATCGAACAGGGCAATGTTTTTATCAACGGTAAGCGCGTGGCGCTCGGCGATCGGGTATTCGCTGGTGACGTGGTCAAGGTTAACGGGCAGCTTATTGAACCCCGTAACGAAGACAACCTGATTTTTATTGCGCTGAACAAGCCGGTGGGGATCGTCAGTACCACCGAAGACGGTGAGAAAGACAATATTGTCGATTTCGTCAACCACAGCACCCGTGTCTTCCCGATTGGACGCTTGGATAAAGATTCACAGGGACTGATCTTCCTCACCAACCATGGCGATCTGGTGAACAAGATCCTGCGCGCCGGTAACGACCACGAGAAAGAATATCTGGTCACGGTTAACAAACCGGTGACCGACGATTTTATCCGTGGTTTGGGTGCCGGAGTGCCGATGCTGGGCACGGTGACTAAGAAATGCAAGGTGAAGAAAGAAGCTCCCTTTGTGTTCCGTATCGTACTGGTGCAGGGGCTTAACCGCCAGATCCGCCGCATGTGCGAGCATTTCGGTTATGAGGTGACCAAGCTGGAGCGCACCCGCATCATGAACGTGAGCCTGTCCGGGCTGCCGTTAGGGGAATGGCGCGATCTGACGGACGACGAACTGGTTGAGTTGTTTAAGTTGATCGAGGACTCGTCCTCAGAGGCCAAACCGACCAAGAAAGCGGCCAAGCCCAAGCCTGCGGTAAAAAAACCGGTGAGCGGCGGGCAGAAAACTGCGGATAAAGCGGGCAGTCACGCACCGGCGCGTAAGCGTTTTGCTCAGCCAGGGTGCAAGAAGAAAGGGCGCTAAGTCGGCGTTTTCTGCCAATCACTACGGATTAAACGGCCTCAGTCTTGATGACTGGGGCCGTTTTGCTTTGTTTTCACCCCTGGTGCATTTTTTCGTGATCCACTCCGCAGTTGTAACTTTAAAATAACCAATCATTAACATTCTTCTCTTTGCTGGCTTGACGAAAGATTCGCCATATCTATAGTGACTGTATTAAATAAGAAACTGAGTTTCATATATGAAACAATCAGATAGAGGACAGAAGCAATGAGCTGGAAGAACGTGTGCGAAGTGTCTCAAGTTAAAGAAGATTTTCCTTTCTCCGCCAATATTGAGGGAAAAGAGGTCGGCGTCTATTTGATCGACGGTCAATATTACGCGCTGGAAGACGTCTGTCCGCATGCCTATGCCTTGCTCAGCCAAGGGTTTGTCGATGACGGAAAAGTGGAGTGTCCACTGCACGAAGCGGTGTTCGATGTGCGTAGCGGCCAATGCCTGCGCGAACCCGGTGGCCGTGATCTGCAAACCTACCCTACCCGGGTGATCGACAATCAAATCCAAATCACCTTTATCGCGGAGGAATAAGCATGCAGCACATTACCGATTTCAACCCCTGGCTACCGGATACCCAACAGGTGATCCCGGCGCGTGAGGGCGGCAACGGCCAAATCCACCAACCCGGCCAGTTTCAGAATGTGATCTGGCAAACCCGGGCGCGCGTGCCAGACGGGTTTGAAACCGCGCTGGTAGCCGCGCTGGAAGAGATCTTCGAGCAAGGGGCGGAGGAACTGGAGCAGATCGTCAGTGCGCTCAATCAGCGTCGCCTGTTCGATCGCAGTGGTCAGCCATGGAATGAAGCCACGTTCCGCGAATTCCTACACGTCAACGGTTTCTGAGCCGCACAGGGAGAAGGACAATGACAGCAAACACAACATCCTCCGCACAGACGGTACAAGACTATCTGGATCAGGGCCTGCGCGGTATGTGGTACCCGGTATTGGCCAGTTGGGAAGTGGGTAACAACCCGGTGGGCATCACCCGTCTTGAACAACAGATTGTGGTGTGGCGCGATAAACAAGGGGCGATCCACGCACTGGAAGATCGTTGCCCGCATCGTGGCGCTCGCCTGTCGATGGGCTGGAACCTTGGCGATCGCATTGCCTGCTGGTATCACGGCGTTGAAGTGGGTGGCGATGGCGAGGTTAAAGATGTGCCAGCGGTAGACCGCTGCCCGCTGGTAGGGCAAAAATGCCTGAAATCCTACCCGGCGAAAGAGGCTTACGGTGCGGTGTTCCTGTATTTCGGCGTCACCGCCGACGAACAGCCTGCCGAACTGAGCTTCCCGCAGGAACTGGCGGATGAGGCCAATTACAGTCACTTCCTGTGTACCGCCAGCTGGGACTGTAACTATCAATACGCATTGGAAAACGTGATGGATCCGATGCATGGCACCTACCTGCACTCTTCATCACATTCGATGGCGGAAGGGGATCGCAAGGCGGATATGGCGCTGGAACCCACCGACAGCGGTTTCATCTTTAAAAAGAACGGCCAGATTGGCGTGAACTTTGACTGGGTCGAATTTGGCAGCAGTGGTGCCTATTGGATGCGCCTGTCGATCCCTTACAAAAAGCGTTTTGGGCCGGGCGGCCACTTCTGGATCATCGGCATGGTGGTGCCGGAAGATAAAGATCACTGCCGGGTATTCTTCTGGCGTATCCGCAAAGTAAAAGACTGGCAGCGTGACGCATGGCGCTTTATGTATCGCAATCGTCTGGAAGAACTGCACTGGGACGTACTGGAGCAGGATCGCATCGTGCTGGAGAACATGGCACCGAACGCGCGCGGTCGTGAATACCTGTATCAGCACGATGTAGGCCTCTCGCGCCTGCGCCGTATGATGCAGAAAGAGGCACAAAAGCAGCTGGCAACGCTCAGCGAGCTGGAGGCGGCACAGTGAGCGGCTTGCTGGCAGGAAAACGTATCGTAGTCACCGGAGCGGCGCGTGGGCTGGGGCGCAGCTTTGCCGCTGCGGTGGCTCAGGCCGGGGCCAGCGTGGTGATGTGCGATATCCTGGCGGAGGAGTTGCAGGACAGCGCCGCCAGCCTGCGTGAGCAGGGTGCACAGGTTGAAGCTCAGGTTATCGATCTGGCTTCACCGCAATCCATCACTGCGGCGTTCAGTGCGATTGCCAAGGGCGGCGCGATCGACGGGCTGGTGAACAACGCCGCGATGGCAACCGGTGTCGGTGGCAAAACCATGATGGAATACGACATTGAGCTGTGGGACAAGGTCATGCAGGTCAACGTGCGGGGGACCTGGTTGGTGAGTCAGGCGGCGGTGCCATTATTAGCCCAAACGCCGCATGCCAAAATCGTCAATGTTGCCTCGGATACCGCCTTGTGGGGCGCGCCCAAACTGATGGCCTATGTGGCGAGCAAAGGGGCGATCATCTCGATGACCCGCTCCATGGCACGTGAGCTGGGGCCGCAGGGCATCTGCGTCAACGCCATTGCACCGGGCCTGACGCGCGTTGAAGCCACCGAATACGTCCCTGCCGAACGGCATCAGCTTTACGAGCAGGGCCGGGCATTGGCAGGCGCACAGCATCCGGACGATGTAACCGGTAGCGTGCTCTATCTATTGTCGCCGCTGGCGGATTTTGTCACCGGCCAACTGATACCGGTCAACGGTGGTTTTGTGTTTAACTGACCGCCTGACGGACAGGCAAACATTTAGGAGCAACACATGGCAGACGACCAAGCGTGTAAATATCTGATCCCGGGGCTGGATCGCGGGTTACAACTGCTGCTGGCCTTCGGCGAGCAGCATAAGGAAATGACCTTTGCAGAATTACATCGCCTGGTCGATATGCCAAAGGCAACCGCCTACCGCGTGGTGCAAACGCTGGAGCATCTGGGTTTTTTGGAGCGCAATCCGCGCACCAATACCTTTGCGTTGGGGATCAAAGTGCTGCGTCTGGGCTTTGAATATATCGCCTCGCTGGACGTGGCCCAGGCTGGTCAACCGGTGATCGAGCAATTGCGCGATCGCAGTCAATGCAGCAGCCATCTGGCGATCCGCGATGGGCATGATGTGATCTATATCGCCCGCGTCAGCGCGGCTGGCTCGCAGATCAACCAGGTCAGTGTCGGCACCCGTTTACCGGTGCACCGTACCTCGCTTGGCCGGATGCTGCTGACCAGCACCAGCCGGGAAGAGTTTGAACGCCTGTTCCCGCATGAAGCCTTGCCCGATGCGGCTCCAGGGACACCGGCCAATCGCGAAGCGCTGTGGCAGATGGTGCAGCAGGATAAGGCCCGTGGCTATGTGATTGGCGAATCCTTCTACCGCCACGGCATTTCCTCGATAGTCTATCCGATCTTTAACCGCGAGCAGCGGGTGGAAGCGGTGGTCAGCATTATGGTGCCGTCCGATGAGATCCCAAAGGCCGATCGCGAGCGGTTGCGCATGGAAGTCCGGGACGCTTCGGTGAAAATTTCCGGCCTGTTGGGTGCGCCACCGCAGGCTAACGTCGGCTAACTAGCCGAACGCTTTGTTGTCTGGGCGAAGCTATTCGCCCACTACCAATCACTCAGGCAGGGATAAGACTCATGAGTTTCATGGGCCGGGGTCGATCATGCCTGAAAAACGCATTCAGCGAGAACGTGAGGCACAATAATGAGCATAACCGGAATCGAAAAGCTGGAATTTGGCGTTGAAGATCTGCCAACGTGCGAAAAGTTTATGCAGGACTTCGGTCTGCAACCAACGCTACAGCATTGGGGCGAACCGCGCCGTGAATTTACCACGTTGAGCGGGGCTAGCGTGGTGCTGTATCTGCAAGACAGCGAGGTCTTACCGGCCGCGTTTGAAGCGGGTTCTACCTTGCGCCGTATGACCTGGGCAGTTGAAAGCCCTGCGGCACTGGCTGCGTTGCAACCCCTGTTGGCGCAGATGCCTGGCTTTCGCCACGTCGGCGAAGAGTTGGAATGCCGCGATCCCAACGGTATGACGCTGCGTTTTGCCGTTACTGCGCAGCAACCGGTGGAGCTGCCCGTTTCGCCGATCAACCAATGGGGCGATGTACGCCGCATCGACCAGCCTAGCCCGGTTTATGCCAAAGCCGAGCCGGTCAATATTGGCCACGTAGTGTTCTTCGTTGAGGATTTGGCTGCTACCGAACGCTTCTACTGCGATCTGCTTGGTTTCCAGGTTTCCGACCGCTATATCGATCGCGCCGTCTTCCTGCGCACCCAGGCACGCGGTGGCCATCACAACCTGTTCCTGCTGAAACTGCCTAACCGCCCACGGGGTCTGAACCATGTCGCCTTCACCGTACGCGATATCCATGAAGTGATCGGCGGCGGCATCGCGATGAATAAAGAGCAGTGGAGCACCTTTATAGGCCCAGGCCGCCACCCGATCTCCTCGGCTTATTTTTGGTACGTCAACAGCCCGACCGGCGGTGCCTTTGAGTATTACACCAATGATGATTACCTGACGGAAAACTGGCAGCCGCGTGAGCTGGAGCATTCTCTGGTGTCGTTTACCGAATGGGCGGTTGAAGGCGGGATCGATCACGATACCCGCTGCCAACATAAGAAGCCGGGGGCGGTATGAGTCAATCAACCCGTGCAGGCATTGTCATTATCGGCGGCGGCCAGGCTGGTGGTTGGGCTGCGAAAACGCTGCGCGATCGCGGTTATAGCGGCAAGCTGTCGGTGATCAGTGACGAGCCTTATGATTTTTACGAACGCCCACCGCTCTCCAAGGCGGCGCTGTTGGATGGCAATGCGCCACTCAGCCGCCTGTTCAGTGAAGAGGTGGTGGCCAGGATGAATATCGATTGGCACCGCCCGCTACGTGCCGAAGCCATCGACGGGCAGCAGCAAATCGTCACGCTCAGCGACGGCAGCCAGCTGCAGTTTGATCAACTGCTGATTGCGACTGGTGGCCGACCACGGCTGCCTGATGCGAACTGGGCCAAGCACCCGCGAGTGATGACACTGCGTTCCTGGGATGATGCGGCACGCCTGCGCCAGGGCCTACAGCAATGTCAAAAGCTGGCGATTGTGGGTGGTGGCTGGATCGGGCTGGAGATTGCCGCCTCTGCCCGCAAGCTGGGTGTTGACGTGACGGTGTTTGAGCGCCAACCCGCGCTGTGTATGCGTAGCGTAGGGGCTAGCGTTTCCCAGGCATTGTTGGAACTGCATCAACAGCAAGGCGTCACCGTGCATTGCGACTGCGGCGAAATCACGCTTGAAGATCGCGAGGGTGAAGCCTGGATTGGCAGCGCCAGCAGTGCTGCGCAGCCCTTCGACCTGGTGGTCGTTGGCATTGGCGTTGAACTGAATCTGGAACTGGCCCTCAGCGCCGGGCTGAAGCTTGAGGGCGGGATCGTCGTAGATGGGCAAGGGCGTACCAGCCACCCGGCCATTTTTGCTGCAGGCGATGTTGCGCGCCATCCCACTCTCGGCCTGTGTCTGCAATCCTGGGCCTACGCACAGAATCAGGCGATCAGCACCGCTTGCGCGATGTTGGATGCGTTTGCCGCACCTTACGATGATGTTGCCTGGCTGTGGTCGGATCAATACGACGCCAATATCCAAATCCTGGGCGTCCCTACCGGCGGCGTTCACCAGATAGTGCGCCGTACGCCGCAGTCACAACTGTTCTTCACCCTGAATGCCGATCGGCAACTGGTGCAACTGGTGGCGTTTAACGACGCGCGCACCATCAAGCTGGGTAAACGCTGGCTGGCCAGCGGCCGGGTACTGGATCCGCAGCAACTGGCGGATGTGGAATTTTCTCTGATGGCGTTGAAATAACGCCCGACCCAAAGGGAGCGTTTTATGACTACGCAAGATATTGACGCCCGCAGTGGTCGGGTGGGGGATGCTGTTGCCGAAAATTCACCAACCAGCGTGCGTTGGTCGGTGCCGGCAGCCCTGTTTGCCTGCGTATTGCTGGCGTTTTTCGACAAGATCAGCATTGCTGCGCTGTTTTCTGACCACGAGTTTCAGCAGGCGATGGGCATCGGCTTTGATCCCACCCGGCTCGGGCTGCTGATGAGCGCCTTTTTGTTCTCCTACGGCTTCTCTTCGATGCTGTTGAGCGGCATTGGCGATCGGCTCAATCCGGTCAAGGTGCTGATTGGCATGATGGTGACCTGGGGCGTACTGATGGTGCTGATGGGGATGACGCGCTCTTATCACACCATGATGACGCTGCGTATCCTGCTGGGCATCGCCGAAGGGCCGCTGTTGCCAATGGCCTATGCCATCGTGCGCCAGGCTTTTCCGCAACGTCTCCAGGCGCGAGCCACCATGCTGTGGCTGCTGGGAACCCCGATTGGCGCAGCACTGGGCTTCCCGGTCACGCTGTTCATTCTCAGCCGCTTTAACTGGGAAACCACCTTCTTCTTTATGGCATTTCTGACCGTGCCGGTGATGTTGCTGGTGCTGTTTGGTATGCGTCACCTTAACGTGGCACGTCCGGCGGCCAGCAACACCAGTAAACCGGCCGTTGCCGAGCGTAAGCAGCTGCGCCGCGAACTGTTCAGCACCCCGCATTTTTGGATGATTTGCCTGTTTAACATCGCGTTTCTCACCTACCTGTGGGGCATGAACGGCTGGCTGCCGAGCTATCTGATCGAAGGCAAAGGCATTCATCTGGAGCACGCCGGATACCTGTCATCACTGCCGTTTATTGCCATGTTGCTTGGCGAGGTGGTGGGGGCCTGGCTGTCGGACAAGATGGATCGCCGCGCGTTGGCCTGTTTCATCTCGCTGTGCGGTGCCGGGATCGGTTTGGGTGTCGTTCTGTATATGCAGGGCACCTACAGCGTGATCGCCGCCATGTCCTTCAGCACCTTTATGTGGGGAGCCGGCGCGCCAAACATCTTCGCGCTGTTGGCCAAGGCCACCAGCAGCCGGGTGAGCGCTACCGCTGGTGGGGTGTTTAACGGATTGGGTAATTTTGCCGGCGCATTGGCACCGGTGCTGATGGGGGCTCTGATCGCCGCCACCGGCAATATGGATAACGGTTTGCTGTTCCTGGTGGTGATGGCCTTTGTCGGCTGCGCCATTCTGCTGCCGTTACTGAATAAGTATTTATGCAACGAAGGAGAGACAACATGTCCCAGGTTGAGAATAAAGCCGGCATCAAGCCGCAGGATCTGACGATGGAAAACTGGGTGGAATCGCGTATCGCCCGTTTTGAAGGCCGTAAATATGACTGGAACGCGCTGAAGTTCCAGGCCGATTACGATCCGAAGTACCGCCGTGCGCAGATGCGCTATATCGGCACCGGTGCCACCGGCGTCGTCAGCGACACCAACACCATTCCGGCGGGGAACTTTACCTTCTCCACCATGGTGCTGCCGTCGAAATGTGAAGGGCCATTGCACCTGCATGACGACGTTGAAGAAGTGTTCTTTATGCTCAAGGGCAAAATCACGCTGATGATCCAGGACGGCGAAGAGTATTACGAAACCATCCTGAAAGAGCGCGATCTGATTTCTGTCCCGGCGGGGGTTTATCGCGGCCTGTTCAATCACGGCGAAGAGGAAGCGCTGATGTGCGTGATGCTCGGTACTGCCAAGCCGGAAACCCCGACTTACCCGGCCGATCATCCGTTGTCGAAAGTGAAGCGCAACTGATGAACGGCTTACCGGAACGCCAGCAGGCGGATTGTGGAGGCCAGCGGCTAAGTTGGCGTGAAGCCGGGCATGGTCGGGCAGTAGTGCTGCTGCATGGCATCAGTTCCGGTTCTGCTTCGTGGGTGAAGCAGTTCAGCGATCGCGCCCTGACCGACGGCCACCGCCTGATTGCCTGGGATGCTCCGGGTTATGGCGGTAGCGCAGCGCTGGCACAGGCACAGCCAGATGCTGCCGCTTATGCCAACGCGCTGGTGGAGCTGATCGCCGAGTTGCAGTTGCAACAGCCGCTGATCGTGGGGCATTCGCTCGGTGCGTTGATCGGCAGTGCCTTTGCCGCTGCCAACCCGGATGGGTTGAGTGGACTGGTACTGGCCGACCCGGCTCAGGGTTATGCCACTGCGCCGCTGGAAAAACGCCAGCAGGTGTTTGGCCAACGCAAACAGATGATCGAAACGCTTGGCCCACAGGGCTACGGTGAACAGCGTGCGGCAGCATTGCTGCGTGACGATGCGGAACCACAGGATATTGCCTGGGTACGCAGCGGTATGCAGCAACTTGATCCGGCTGGTTTTCTCAGCGCCGCCTGGATGCTGGCCAATGACGATATCAACCGCTACCTGGTGCGCTATCGCGGCCCGTTACAGGTGTGGTGTGGCAGTGTCGATCGCATCACGCCGCCGGAAGGAGCCGCAACGTTGGCGCAACAGCATGATGCGACAATGCGTCTGATTGATGCCGCGGGGCATGCCAGCTATCTCGATGCGCCAGCGCGGTTTAACCGCTATTTGCAGGACTTTACGGGGGCAATCCAACCATGAATTTTCAGATTGAACGGCGAGTGGCGGTGGTCACCGGAGGATCCTCGGGGATCGGTTTTGAAACGCTGCGTCTGTTGCTGGCCGAAGGAGCGAAAGTCGCTTTCTGTGGTCGCAATCAGGACAAACTGGCCAGCGCCGAGGCTAGCCTGCGTGAAGAGTTCCCGCAGGCGGAGATCCTGGCGTTACGTTGCGACGTGCTCGACGCCGAGCAGGTTGCCAAGTTTGCCGAGCAGGTCAGCACGCATTTTGGCGCAGTGGATATGTTAATCAACAACGCCGGGCAGGGGTTTGTGGCACATTTCGATCAGACACCGCGCGAAGCCTGGTTGCATGAGGCAGAGCTGAAACTGTTCGGTGTGATCAACCCGGTGCAGGCCTTTTTACCGGCGTTGGAGCGCTCGGATATCGCCTCCATTACCTGCGTTAACTCACTGCTGGCTCTACAGCCGGAAGAGCACATGATTGCCACCTCGGCAGCCCGTGCCGCGTTGCTCAACATGACGCTGACCTTATCGAAAGAGCTGGTGAGCAAAGGGGTTCGCGTCAATTCCATCCTGCTGGGCATGGTGGAGTCGGGCCAATGGCGGCGGCGCTTTGCCGAACGCCAGGATCAACAACAAAGCTGGGAACAGTGGACGGCGGCGATTGCCGAGCGGCGTGGCATCCCAATGGGGCGTTTGGGTAAACCGCAGGAACCGGCACGGGCGCTGCTGTTTTTAGCCTCCCCCCTGGCCTCATTTACCACCGGTGCGGCGCTGGACGTTTCCGGCGGTTTCAATCGCCATCTCTGACGGGACTGAAAAGATGAAGAAGATCATGATGATTGGCTATGGCGCGATGGCAAAAGAGGTGCTGGCGCGCCTGCCGGAGGGCGTGGCAGTCGGTTGGATCGTGGCACGGGAAACGCATCATGCCGAGATCGACGCAGCGTTTGCCGGACAGGTGCAGGCGCTGGCCCATCCTGACCAGTGTACCGAGCAACCAGATTTGGTGCTGGAGTGTGCCAGCCAGCAGGCGGTCGCCGAGTTTGGTGAGGCTATCGTTAAGCGTGGCTGGCGGCTGGCGGTGATCTCTACTGGCGCCCTGGCCGATGCCGCATTGCAACTGCGTTTGCAGCAGGCCTGCTCACGCTACCACGGGCGGCTGATCGTGCTGTCTGGGGCGGTGGCGGGTATGGATGGTCTGGCTTCGGCGCGAGAAGGCGGGTTGGACAGCGTGACCTACCAGTCCAGCAAAAGCCCGGCCAGTTGGCGCGGCAGCCCGGCGGAAAAGCTGATTAATCTGGATGCCGTCAGCGAAGCGCAGGTGTTCTTTGAAGGATCGGCACGTGAAGCCGCAAGCCTGTTCCCGGCCAACGCCAACGTAGCGGCCACTATTGCGCTGCATGGCTTGGGGATGGACGCCACGCGGGTACGCTTACAGGTAGATCCTCATACTCAACGTAATACTCACCGCCTACAGGTGTGTGGTCAGTTTGGCGAGTTCCAGATTGAGCTGTGCGGCACCCCGCTGGCCAGCAACCCGAAAACGTCAACGCTGGCGGCACTGAGTGCGGTACAAGCCTGCCGCAGTTTGGTGGACGGCGGTTTTATTGCCTGAATGGCAGGAGCAAAGCATGGAAACGTTAAAGATTTTTCTTGCCGGCCGCTGGTGCGAAGGGCGCGGCGAAGAGATGAGTTCAGTTTTCCCGGCGGATGGCAGCGTGAATGCTCGCCTGCGAGCGGCCAACGTCGAGGATGTGAATGAGGCGGTTGCGGCGGCAGAAAAAGCCTGGCGCGAGCCGAGCTGGCGTGGATTGGTGCCGCATCAGCGCGCGGCGATCCTGCATCGCGTCAGCGATTTGATTACTGAACAAGTGGAAGCCCTGGCGCAGTTGCAAACCCGTGACAATGGCAAACCGCTGGCGGAAACCCGTGGTCTGGTCATGAGTGCGGCGGCCACGGCTCGCTATTTTGCTGCCGCCTGCGAGGTGTTGGAGGGAGAGCTTCCCACCCAGCGTAACCGTGATGCGATGACGCTAAGCCAGTATCAGCCGTTGGGCGTGATAGCGGCGATCACGCCGTGGAACTCACCGATTGCCAGTGAAATGCAGAAGGTGGCTCCGGCGCTGGCGGCAGGGAATGCGGTGGTACTGAAACCGGCAGAGGCTACGCCGTTAATGGCGCTGAAACTGGCCGAACTGTTTGAACAGGCAGGCTTGCCTGCTGGCTTGCTCAGCGTATTGCCGGGCAAGGGCTCGGTGATTGGTGAAGCCTTGGCTCGCCATCCGTTGGTGAAAAAGATCTCCTTCACCGGCGGGACCTCCACTGGCCGTCATTTGGCGCATATTGCCGCAGAAAAACTGATCCCTACATCGTTAGAGTTGGGGGGCAAGTCGCCCACCATCGTGCTGGAAGATGCGGATCTGGAACAGGCGGCGCGTGGTATTTGTTATGGCATTTTCAGCTCGGCCGGGCAGGCGTGTATCGCCGGTTCACGGCTGTTTGTGCACCGCTCGCTGTATCAGCCGCTGTTGACCCGTTTATGCGAGCTGACCGCCGGACTGCGTATTGGTAACCCGCTGCAAGCCGGTGTGCACCTCGGCCCGCTGATCAGCGACAAGCATCGCCAGAGCGTGGCGGATTACGTGGCCTTGGCCCAGCAGGAAGGGGGCCGGGTGCTCATTGGTGGTGAAGTTCCTGCCGATCCGCAGTTGGCCCAGGGCAGCTATTACCTGCCGACCATTATTGAAGGGCTGAGTAACAGTGCCCGCACCTGCCAGGAAGAGATCTTTGGCCCGGTGCTGGTGGTGATGCCGTTTGATGATGAACAGCAGCTGATCGAACAGGCCAACGACTCGATCTATGGCCTGGCTGCCGGGATCTGGAGCCGTGATTTTGCCCGCTCGATGGCGCTGGCAGAACAGCTGGAAACCGGCACCGTCTGGATCAATACCTACAAGACATTCTCGATTTCCACACCGTTTGGTGGCTTTAAACAAAGCGGCCTAGGGCGCGAAAAGGGCCTGCATGGCATCCAGGCCTATATGCAGCAAAAGAGTTTGTATCTCTCCCTCAGCAATCAGCCTAACCGCTGGAGCGACTGACGTACCCTACGATCAAAGACAATAAGAAGGCAGATGATGAGCGAAAAAATTACGGTTGGTGAGGCGATAGCCCGAACGTTGGAACAGTACGAGGTGGCGGCAATGTACGGCATCATCTCGATCCACAATCTGCCGATTGCCGATGCCGTTGGGCAGCGTGGCGCGATCCGTTTTGTACCGGCGCGCGGTGAGGCAGGTGCTGTAACCATGGCCGATGCCCACGGGCGCTTTTCTGGCTTGGGGGTGGCGCTGACAAGTACCGGTGCCGGAGCGGGTAACGCCGTCGGTGCGATGATTGAAGCGCTGAATGCCAATACGCCGCTGTTGCATATCACCGGGCAGGTAGAGAAAGCCTACCTGGATGCGGATGCCGGGTTTATCCATGAAACCAAGGATCAACTAGGCTTCCTGCGCGCCTGTTCTACACAGGCTTACCGGGTGAACTCGCCGGAGCAGGCGGTCGCGGTGATCCAGCGCGCCATTCTGGATGCGCAGACTGTGCCTTGTGGCCCGGTGGCGGTAGAGATCCCGATCGATATTCAGAACAGCCTGGTCCCCGCCAGCCTGGTAGGGAAGGTGGTACCGCCTCCTGCTCTGCCTGCTGCGGATGAAGCTGCGGTTGAGCGTCTTTATCAGCTAGTAAAACGCGCCAAACGTCCATTGCTATGGGTTGGTGGTGGTGCGCTGGCCTGTCGTGAGGCGGTGAAACAGTTGGCGGATGCCGGTGTGGTAGTGATCTCCAGCACCCATGGGCGTGGGATTTTACCGGATAGCCATCCGCGCAGCCTGCGGGCCTTCCACAACTCACCAAGCGTTGAGGCGATCCTGACGCAGTGTGATTTGACGCTGGTGGCCGGTTCCCGCCTGCGGAGTAACGAAACTCGTACCTGGTCACTCCCTCTGCCGCGTCCGCTGGTACAGATTGATATCGATCCGGCAGCAGCCAACCGCAATTATCTGGCGGATGAACAGGTTTATGGCGACTGTTCCGCTTTACTGAGTGCGCTGGCAGCACGCCTGGCCCCCGGCGAGAAGGTGAATGCCGAGTGGGATGCGGAGATTGGCCGTGCGGTTGAGTTGGCCGAAACGGCGCTGCGCCAGCAGTCTGGTGAATATGCCAAACTGAACGATGCCATCGCCGCCGCGCTGCCGCAGGATGGCCTGCTGGTACGTGATATCACCGTTTCTGGCAGTGTATGGGGTAGCCGCCTGTTCCGGGCCATCTCGCCTTTATGCAATATTCACTCGCTGGCAGGAGCGATCGGCATGGGGTTACCGATGGCGATCGGCACGGCCATTGCCAACCCGCAGCGTAAGGTGGTTGGCTTGGTCGGGGACGGCGGTTTGGCGCTGGGTCTGGGAGAACTGGCAACCATGGCGCAGGAGCAGGCCAATATCACCTTGCTGATCATGAACGACGGCGGTTATGGCGTGATGCGTGGCATTCAGGACAAGTATTTCTCTGGACGCCAGTATTATAACGAATTGCATACTCCGGCGTTCTGCCAGGTAGCAGAGGCGATGGGGCTGAAAGCCTGGAAAGTAAGCGATGCTGCGCAGTTTGGCGGCGTGCTGGCGGAGGCGATTAATTACCCTGGGCCATCGGTGGTAGAGGTTGATATGAAAAGCGTTGGGCCGTTGACCTTCGCTGGCCCACCGCAGAAGCTGTACTGATTGCTTACTCGGTTCCCTCTCTCCAGAGGTGTACTCCCAAGAGAGGGAACATAGCGTTACTTACCAGCGGCGATGCGATCGCGAATGTGCTTGGCACGGGCTTCGGAAGTTGGGTGGCTGTCAAACATGCTGCTTTCATGACCACCGTCTAATTTCGCCAGTTTATCGAAACTGGTAGCCAGACCTTCTGGATTGATGCCGCGTTTCTTCAGCAGATCGAACGAGTAATCATCCGCTTCACTTTCCTGTTTTTGTGAGAACTGGGCATTGACCAGTTTTTCGCCCAGATCGGCCAACTGCGACTGAGACAGTGAGGCTGCTACGCCGCCAGCTGAAGATGCTGCGGTACGTAATGCCACTGTCCCATAAGCGACCTGCATGGCTTTACGAGTGTGGCCCAGCGCAACGTGGCCCATTTCATGGCCCAGTACGCCTTCGACTTCGTTATCATCCATCATGTCCATCAGGCCGCTGTAGACGCGGATACAGCCGTTGGCCATCGCCCAGGCATTGACGTCTTTGGTCACGTAAACCTTGTAGTTTGCAGGGGTACCGTTGATGTTATCCCCCAACGCGGCGGCAATCTTGTTCAGGCGCTTGGTATAGTCGCTGCTTGCTGGCGCGATTTGCTCCTTGCTATCCATCTCTGCACAGGATTTATCACTGAGTGCCTTGACGTCGCTATCGCTCAGCGTCGCCGCCTGGTAGGCCTGGGCGCCGGATTGTAGTAGGGTATCGGTATTAAGGTTTTGACAGCCGCTCAATAAAGCAGTAATGCTCAGTGCAATCAAAGAAGTACGGATTTTCATCGTTCTATCGTCCTGTGATAGTTAAGGGGGGATCTGCTGCCATTATTCTGCGCATAGCCTAGTGTACGGCAGGCTTGGCCGAAATAGCTATATTCCGAAATGTGTCCCGAACGTGCGCATTAGTGATGAACTCGCTCTCATTCGGTATTAGGGATTGCTGTTTCAATGCCGAGTCTGAGAAAATAGAAATCTTGATCGCTTTTTTAATCCGACCTGGAGTAAAACATGTCCTCTCGTAAAGAGCTTGCCAACGCCATCCGCGCACTCAGTATGGACGCCGTTCAAAAAGCAAATTCCGGCCACCCGGGCGCCCCTATGGGCATGGCTGATATCGCCGAAGTCCTGTGGCGTGACTACCTGAACCACAACCCTACCAACCCGCACTGGGCTGACCGTGACCGCTTCGTGCTGTCCAACGGCCATGGCTCCATGCTGATTTATAGCCTGTTGCACCTCACCGGCTACGATCTGCCGATGAGCGAGCTGGAAAACTTCCGTCAGCTGCATTCCAAAACTCCGGGTCACCCAGAATATGGTTATACCCCAGGCGTAGAAACCACCACCGGCCCACTGGGCCAGGGGATCGCCAACGCGATCGGTTTCGCCATTGCCGAACGTACGCTGGCCGCGCAGTTCAACCGCCCGGGCCACGAGATTGTTGACCACCACACCTATGCCTTTATGGGCGATGGTTGCATGATGGAAGGCATCTCTCACGAAGTCTGTTCCCTGGCGGGTACCATGAAGCTGGGTAAACTGACGGCGTTCTATGATGACAACGGTATCTCCATCGACGGCCACGTTGAAGGCTGGTTCACCGACGATACCGCCAAGCGTTTCGAAGCCTATGGCTGGCACGTGGTGCGTGGCGTTGACGGCCACAACAGCGACTCTATCAAAGCCGCGATCGAAGAAGCCCATAAGGTCACCGACAAACCTTCCCTGCTGATGTGCAAAACCGTGATTGGCTTCGGTTCACCACACAAAGCGGGCACCCATGATTCCCACGGTGCACCACTGGGTGCAGCCGAAGTTGCGGCTACCCGTGAAGCTCTGGGCTGGAAATACGCCGCCTTCGAAATCCCGCAGGACATTTATGCCCAGTGGGATGCCAAAGAAGCTGGTAAGGCTAAAGAAGCCGCCTGGAACGAGAAACTGGCCGCTTATACCAAAGCCTTCCCGGAACTGGCCGCAGAGTTCAAACGCCGCACCAGCGGTGAACTGCCAGCCAACTGGAAAGCGGAAGCGAAGAAATTCGTTGAGCAGTTGCAGGCTAACCCAGCCAACATCGCCAGCCGTAAGGCATCACAGAACTCACTGGAAGCCTTCGGCAAACTGCTGCCTGAATTCCTCGGTGGTTCTGCGGACCTGGCACCAAGCAACCTGACCATGTGGTCCGGCTCCAAGTCTCTGGGTGACGACCTGGCAGGTAACTACATCCATTATGGCGTGCGCGAATTCGGCATGACCGCTATCACCAACGGTATCGCGCTGCACGGTGGTTTCCTGCCGTACTCTGCAACCTTCCTGATGTTCGTGGAATACGCCCGTAACGCGGTGCGTATGGCTGCGCTGATGAAAATCCGCAACGTGTTCGTTTACACCCACGACTCTATCGGTCTGGGTGAAGATGGCCCGACGCACCAGCCGGTTGAGCAGTTGGCCAGCCTGCGTGTGACCCCGAACATGAGCACCTGGCGTCCTTGTGACCAGGTTGAATCGGCTATCGCCTGGCAGTACGGCATCGAACGCAATGATGGCCCGACTACGCTGGTGTTCTCCCGTCAGAACCTGACCCAGCAGCCACGTACCGCCGAGCAGTTGGCGAACGTTTATCGCGGTGGTTATGTGCTGAAAGACTGCGCAGGTACTCCGGACGTGATCCTGATTGCCACCGGTTCTGAAGTGGGCATCACCGTTGAAGCTGCCGACAAACTGACCGCCGAAGGGCGTAAAGTGCGAGTGGTCTCCATGCCGTCTACCGACGCCTTCGACAAGCAGGACGCGGCCTACCGTGAATCTGTGCTGCCAGCGGCAGTTTCTGCTCGCGTAGCGGTGGAAGCGGGTATCGCGGATTACTGGTACAAGTATGTTGGCTTGAACGGCGCCATCGTGGGCATGACCACCTTTGGTGAGTCTGCTCCGGCAGAGCAATTGTTCAAAGAGTTCGGTTTCACCGTTGACAATGTGGTAGCCAAGGCTAACGCGCTGTTGAAATAACGACTGAGCTTTAACTGTACGAGGGGCGATTATTCGCCCCTTATTTTTTGACGCCCCGCCAACCACCTCTCTCCATCAACACTCATGCAACATTAAGAAATCCTTAATGATTGGATAATCATGGCTGTTGCTGTCCAAAAATCGCCCACCATCACAAAACAGCAACATAGCGAATTAACGGCGTTGCTTAACCACCGCTATTCGCTATATGTTAATTTTTGGTTTTGTAAATGTAACCAGGAGTTAATGATATGTTTTTAAAGATTGGCGTATCCATGGCGACAGCGGCCGTCTTAATCTCTGCTCCGGCCTTCGCGCAGTTCCCGGCAGGCTACCCCGCCGATTATCAAAAGATTGTCGATGCGGCGAAAAAAGAAGGCAAGGTGGTGGTGTATTCCACCACGGATACCAAAGCCGCGGGGCCACTGATCCAGGGATTTGAAGCGCTGTATCCTGGCATCAAAGTCGAATACAACGATATGAACAGCACCGAGCTGTATAACCGCTATATCAGCGAGCAGGCGGCTGGGGGCACCAGTGGTGACGTGGTGTGGAGTTCCTCGATGGATACCGCGCTGAAGCTGGCCACCGACTATGCGCTGGAATATGCCTCGCCAGAGCTGGGGCAACTGCCTAAATGGGCCGTGTGGAAAGATAAGGCCTATGGCACGACTTATGAGCCGGTGGTGTTTATCTACAACAAGCGCCTGATCCCACAGGGTGAGGTGCCTGACTCCCATGCTGCGCTGGCCAAGCTGATTGCCAGCCAGCCGGATAAATTCAAAAAGAAAGTCACCACCTATGACATCGAAAAGTCGGGCCTGGGCTTTATGCTTTCGGTGCAAGACTTTAAGGCCGATCCAAACTACTTCGCTACCTTGGCCGATATCGCCAAGGGTGGGTTGGCCGTGCAGTCTTCCACCGGCACCATGATGGAAAGGGTCTCCTCAGGCGAAAACCTGATTGGCTTTAATATCCTGGGGTCCTATGCCGAGGCGCGAGCCAAAACCGACCCTTCACTCGGGATCTCGTATCCCAAAGACTACACGCTGGTGTTGTCACGCGTGACCTTTATCAGCCAGGAAGCGGCCAACAGCAATGCGGCCAAACTGTGGGTGAACTACGTGCTGTCTGAGCAAGGGCAGAACATCCTGGCCAACCAGGCGGATATCCCCTCCATCCGCAACGATATCGAAGGCAAGAACGACATTGATGGCATGACGCAGATGTTGGGTAAGGCGTTGAAACCGATCCCGGTGGACGAAAGCCTGCTGGAATATCTGGAACCCACCAAACGCCTGGACTACATCAAACAGTGGCGTACCGCCGCTGCGAAGTGATGATGGGATTAGGGGGCATGCTAACCATTGTTGCCCCTCTCCCTGTGGGAGAGGGTTAGGGTGAGGGGAAATGCACAGAGCTACACTCTCCTGCGTTATCCTTCAGCATGAACAGGGAATTCTACCCCGGTGCATCTCAGGATGCAGGGGATATCACCATCGGGACAGTCTATGAAAGCATTGCGCAACAAGTGGCAGAGTCTGCCGCGCGGCTTGGTGGTGCTGATAACCGCGCTGGTTATCTACGTACCACTGTCGTTTATCGTGATCCAAAGCTTCCTTTCCGCGCCGTTTTTCTCGCCTTCCAAGGTGTTCAGCCTTGAGGCATTCCGCTTTATCTTTACCGACCCGGATTTCTACAAAGCGCTGAAAAGTGGATTTATTCTGGCATTTGGTCTGGTGGTCATCTCCATTCCGTTAGGCGGTGTGCTGGCGTTCTTGATGGTAAGAACCGATCTGCCGGGCCGCCGCTTTATTGAACCGCTGATCCTGGTACCGATCTTCGTCTCGCCGATGGTGTTGGGCTTTGGCTACGTGGTGGCCGCCGGGCCGGTCGGTTTCTTCTCGCTGTGGGCGGAATCCTTGCTGGGTTTTGTGCCCTGGAATATCTATGCGATGGGCAGCATCGTGGTGATCGCCGGGCTGACGCACGTTCCCCACGCTTATCTCTATATTTCATCGGCACTGCGCAGCGTCGGATCGGATGTCGAAGAGGCAGCCCGCACCGCCGGGGCTTCTCCGCTACAGGTGATGACTGCCGTCAGCTTGCCTATGGTACGCCCGTCGATCCTGTATGCCAGCGTGTTGCTGTTCTTCCTGGGGCTGGAAGTGTTTGGGCTGATGCTGGTGCTGGGCGATCCGGAAGGTAACCTGGTGCTGGCGACTTACCTGTATCAACTGACCAACAAGCTGGGCACGCCGTCTTACCATCTGATGGCGGCGGTGGCAGTGGTGTTGATCTGCATCACCATTCCGCTGGTGATGCTGCAACGGCGTCTGATGCGTACCGCCAACCGCTTTGTCACGGTCAAGGGAAAAGCCTCACAGGCCCGTGCATTGCCCTTGGGTAAATGGCGCTGGGTCGCCGGTGGCGTGGTGGTCTTGTGGCTTACCGTGACCATCGGTGTTCCGCTGGTGGGCGTGGTGCTGCGTGCCTTTATCTCCAACTGGGGCGTCGGGGTTTCCATTTGGGATGAGCTGTCGCTCAACACCTTCCGCACTATTTGGCAGCAGCCCAACCTGCTGCGGGCGATTGTCAACTCGATGGCGATCGGGGTGTTCGGTGGTGCGCTGGCGGTGGTGTGTTATCTGTTTATCGGCATTGCGATGCACCGTAAACCTGACGGCGTGACCCGTTTTCTGGATTACAGCGTACTGGTGCCGCGAGCCGTGCCTGGCTTACTGGCAGGCCTGGCCTTCCTGTGGGTGTTCTTGTTCCTGCCGATGTGGCTGGATAAATCGCTAAAAGCCGGTTGGCTCTCCGCACTGCCGATCGCCGAATGGTTACGTGAAAACCTGGTGGTGTGGCTACGCTCCCTGCGCAGCACCATCTTCAGCGTCTGGCTGGCTTACACCGTGGTATGGATGGCTTATGGCCTGCGGCTGATCTCATCGACGCTGTTGCAGGTTGCTCCCGAGTTGGAGGAGGCTGCGCGCAGCACCGGAGCCTCTCGCGGGCAGATCACGCGCCATGTGACGATCCCGCTCTCCCGTTACGGCCTGATTGGTTCCTGGCTGCTGATGTTCCTGATCTTCGAACGTGAATATTCCACCGGGGTCTATCTGCTGTCTCCGGGTACGGAAACCATAGGTTCCATGCTGGTTTCCCTGTGGGCGGCGGGGGCGATCGATATTGTCGCCGCGCTCTCTTTTATTAACATCCTTCTGGTCGTGTTAGGACTAGGGATTGCCCTGCGATTTGGAGTGAAAATCCATGATTGAGCTTTCAGTAGATAACCTGCATCTGACCTACGGCGATAACCCGGTATTGAAGGGCGTTTCCATGCAGCTCAAACGGGGGGAGGTGGTTTCACTACTCGGGCCGTCAGGCAGTGGCAAAACCACCTTGCTGCGCGCGGTGGCCGGGTTGGAAAAACCTACCCAGGGGAAAATCGTCATTGGCAACAATACCGTCTATGACGGCACGGCACGCAGCGAGATCCCGGCGGAAGAACGCAATCTGGGCCTGGTGTTTCAATCCTATGCGTTATGGCCCCACAAAACCGTGTTTGATAACGTGGCCTATCCGCTGAAATTACGCAAAACGCCTGCGGGGGAAATAACTCAGCGTGTGCAGGCGGTACTTGAGCAACTCGGTTTGGGGCAGTTGGGTAAGCGCCATCCCCATCAGCTTTCCGGTGGTCAGCAGCAGCGCGTGGCGATTGGCCGTGCGCTGGTCTATAACCCACCGGTGATCTTGCTGGATGAGCCGCTATCTAACCTGGACGCCAAGCTGCGCGAGGAAGCACGGGTGTTCCTGCGTGAGCTGATCATCAAACTGGGCCTTTCTGCGCTGATGGTAACCCACGATCAGAACGAAGCGATGGCGATCTCCGATCGGATACTGCTGCTCAATAACGGCAAGATTGAACAGCAGGGCACGCCACAGGAAATGTACGGCTCACCAGCCACGCTGTTCACCGCCGAATTTATGGGTAGCAACAACCGGCTGTTTGGCAAGGTGACGGAGATCCGTGAAGGCAACGCGCGGATCGAAGGTAAAGACTGGGCGCTGTGGGGCAAGGCCGGGGCTGGGCTAACTACCGGGCAGGAAGCAACGGCGGTGATCCGCGTTGAGCGCGTACGCTTGGGGGAAGATCCGCAAGGCAATCAGATCGCGTTACCTCTGCTGACCAGCATGTACCTAGGCGATCGTTGGGAATATTTGTTCCGCACGGTAGCAGAGGACTTTGTGGTTCGCGCCTATGGCACAGAAGGCCGTGGCCAAGAGATGTGTACGCTGTCTCTGCCCGCCGAACATCTGTGGATTTTCCCCAAGGGCTGATTAACTGAAATGGTTTGCCATTGATAGAGTGTGAAGGGGCGCGCCGAACAGCGCCCCTAATCATTACAATTACAGCTGAGTCAGTTTTTTCACTTCAAGACTGACCAGTTTCCCTTCCAATTCGGCCAGGAAGGCATCGTGGTAAGACATTGCCATGTGCTCTTTCAGCGCTTGCTCAGAAGTCCAGCGTTCGATAAATACGAAAGCGCCCGGATGGCCCTGCTCTTCATGCAAATCATATTGGATACAGCCCGGCTCGGAACGGCTCGGGGCGACCATGGCGCGTACCGCTTTGTCTACCGCAGCACGGTGTTCCGGCATGGCTTTGATCAGGGCGACTACTTTGATTTCACTCATTTTGGTTCCTTGTAAATAACATTAACCACAAAAGAAAGAGAGTTAGACCCATCAGCATTTGCTTCACCTAACAAACGCAGGGTCTATTATGGTGGTCTTGGCGTTAGCGGCAAGTCATTTGCGCATTCGAACTCAATTCGGCTAGCGGGGGCTGAGGGTAAAAATGTGCGCTAGATCATTTTATTTTCGCAAAGTCCCCTCGACATGACAGGCAGCGCATTGCACCTGTTCCTTTTGGTAAAACTTTGGTTTATGCTCGGCTGAAGCGTTTCAGTTATCACTGTTGTTAGTGGAAATGCAGAGTGAGCGGTTGCGATGAGCAACGGGGTTTTGACGAATAATGCAAAGCAGCGATTCACAGCAGGCAGTACGCTAAAGTACTCTAGGCGAGATAATCAGTCTGCGCGATCCTTGAAGTGGAACACCACCGTCAGGGAGCGCCCTTTTTCAGGGAGTAGCATGACCATCCGCATAGCGATAAACGGCTTTGGCCGTATTGGCCGCAGCGTTTTACGCGCACTGTACGAATCGGGACGACGCGCCGAAATTTCCGTCGTCGCCATCAACGAACTGGCACATGCCGAGGGGATGGCCCACCTGCTGAAATATGACTCCAGCCACGGCCGCTTTGCCTGGGATGTGCGCCAGGAATGTGACGTGTTGAGCGTGGGGGATGACAGCATTCGTTTGTTGCATCAGCCAGCGCTGGACCAGTTGCCCTGGGGCGAACTGGGCGTGGATGTGGTGCTGGATTGCAGCGGTGTGTACGGCAGCAGGGCAGATGGCGAAGCTCATCTGGCGGCAGGGGCAAAAAAGGTGCTGTTTGCCCATCCGGGCGGTAACGATCTGGATGCAACCATCGTGTTTGGGGTTAACCACCAAACGCTGCGTGGCGAGCATCGCATCGTGTCCAACGCCTCCTGTACCACCAACTGCATTATTCCGATTATCAAGCTGTTGGACGATGCCTACAGCATTGAGTCCGGCACGGTAACCACCATCCACTCCTCGATGAACGATCAGCCGGTGATAGACGCCTATCATCAGGATTTGCGGCGTACCCGCGCGGCGAGCCAGTCGATTATACCGGTCGACACCAAGCTGGCAGCGGGCATTACGCGCATCTTCCCGCAGTTTTGCGATCGTTTCGAAGCGATCTCCGTGCGGGTGCCGACGATCAACGTAACGGCCATCGATCTTAGCGTCAGCGTAAGCTCGAAGGTGTTGGTCACAGAGGTAAACCAGCTGTTGCAAAAGGCGGCACAGGGATCATTTCGTGGTATAGTTGACTATACAGAACTACCATTAGTCTCGATTGATTTTAACCATGACCCGCACAGCGCCATCGTTGATGGGACGCAAACCCGGGTCAGCGGACAGCACCTGATCAAGACCTTGGTCTGGTGTGATAACGAATGGGGCTTTGCCAACCGGATGTTGGATACAACACGGGCAATGGCCGCAAGCGGTTTCTAGTAAGGCGCTATCAACGTGGTGTTGATGCGTCGCTCAGGCAACTTTATAGAGAATCAACAAAGAGGGTTCACCATGTCTGTAATTAAGATGACCGATCTGGATCTGGCGGGTAAACGCGTTCTGATCCGTTCCGATCTGAACGTACCAGTGAAAGACGGTAAAGTGACTTCCGATGCGCGTATCCGTGCCTCCCTGCCGACTATCGAAGCTGCGCTGAAACAAGGCGCCCGCGTGATGGTAACTTCCCACCTGGGTCGTCCTACCGAAGGCGAGTACAACGAAGAATTCTCCCTGCTGCCAGTGGTCAACTACCTGAAAGAGCATCTGAAATCCCCAGTCCGTCTGGCGAAGGATTATCTGGAAGGCGTTGACGTTGCAGAAGGTGAACTGGTTGTTCTGGAAAACGTTCGCTTCAACAAAGGCGAGAAGAAAGACGACGAAGTGCTGTCCAAGAAATATGCTGCGCTGTGCGACGTGTATGTGATGGATGCCTTTGGTACCGCACACCGTGCACAGGCTTCTACACATGGCGTGGGCAAATTTGCTCCGGTTGCCTGTGCAGGCCCGCTGCTGTCTGCGGAACTGGAAGCCCTGGGCAAAGCGCTGGGTAACCCGGCTCGCCCAATGGTGGCCATCGTTGGTGGTTCTAAAGTGTCTACCAAACTGACCGTGCTGGATTCTCTGTCCAAGATCGCCGATCAACTGATCGTGGGTGGCGGCATCGCTAACACCTTCGTGGCGGCGCAAGGGAATAACGTGGGGCAGTCCCTGTACGAACCGGATCTGATCCCGAACGCGCAAAAACTGTTGGAAACCTGCGATATTCCGGTGCCAACCGACGTACGCGTAGCAACCGAGTTCTCTGAAACCGCAGTGGCCACTGTGAAGCAGGCCAACGAGATCCAGGACAACGAGCAAATTCTGGATATGGGCGACGTCTCTGCCGAGCGTCTGGCCGTGATCCTGAAGAACGCCAAAACCATTCTGTGGAATGGCCCGGTTGGCGTATTCGAGTTCCCTAACTTCCGTCGTGGCACCGAAATCGTTGCACGCGCTATCGCAGATAGCGAAGCCTTCTCCATTGCAGGCGGCGGCGACACTCTGGCAGCTATCGATCTGTTCGGTATCGCTGACAAAATTTCCTACATCTCTACCGGCGGCGGCGCCTTCCTGGAATTCGTTGAAGGGAAACCTCTGCCTGCAGTAGTGATGCTGGAAGAGCGCGCTAAGCAGTAATTCAGATAACGGGGGGCGCAAGCCGCCCGTTTGTTTATGCTCCCCAGCTTGGCTGTGGGAGTAAAAAATCGCTATTTATCCATCGCTACCACTAGCTTGCAGGTTGTAGCTTGCAAGACGACGGGTATACGGCCAACGAAACAGGACAACGTCTAATGTCTAAAATTTTTGATTTCGTAAAACCAGGTGTCATCACAGGTGATGACGTGCAGAAAGTCTTCGCAGTTGCCAAAGAGAACAACTTTGCACTGCCAGCGGTAAACTGCGTGGGTACCGACTCCATCAACGCAGTGCTGGAAACAGCAGCCAAGGTGCGTGCTCCAGTAATCGTTCAGTTCTCTAACGGCGGTGCTGGCTTTATCGCGGGTAAAGGTATCAAAACTGACGTGCCACAAGGTGCTGCGATCCTGGGCGCAATCTCTGGCGCACATCACGTGCATCAGATGGCTGAGCATTACGGCGTGCCAGTGATACTGCACACTGACCACTGCGCGAAGAAACTGCTGCCATGGTTAGACGGCCTGTTGGACGCGGGTGAGAAGCACTTCGCGGCGACCGGTAAGCCACTGTTCTCTTCACACATGATCGACCTGTCTGAAGAGTCACTGGAAGAAAACATCGAAATTTGCAGTAAGTACCTGACCCGCATGGCGAAGATCGGTATGACCCTGGAAATCGAACTGGGCTGCACCGGCGGTGAAGAAGATGGCGTAGACAACAGCCACATGGACGCTTCTTCCCTGTACACTCAGCCACAAGACGTTGATTACGCGTACGAAAAACTGAACGCTATCAGCCCGCGCTTCACCATCGCTGCCTCTTTCGGCAACGTACACGGTGTTTACAAGCCAGGCAACGTGAAACTGACCCCAACCATTCTGCGTGATTCTCAGGACTATGTTTCCAAGAAACACAACCTGCCGCACAATGCGTTGAACTTCGTGTTCCACGGTGGTTCAGGTTCTACCGCAGCAGAAATCAAAGAAGCGGTCAGCTACGGCGTAGTGAAAATGAACATCGATACCGACACCCAGTGGGCAACTTGGGAAGGTATCCTGAACTATTACAAAAAGAACGAAGGCTATCTGCAGGGCCAACTGGGTAACCCAGAAGGTGCCGACAAGCCGAACAAGAAATACTACGATCCACGCGTATGGACTCGTGCTGCCCAGACTTCCATGATCACCCGTCTGGAACTGGCATTCAAAGAACTGAACGCGGTAGACGTGCTGTAATAGCGTCCCTCCGTTCATGTTGCTAAAAGGCTCCCGAGGGAGCCTTTTCTTTTTTTGTGCAAAGCTATCCAGGCACCCATTAACCCAGTCAGCTACCCCAATAATCCCGCCCCGACGTTAATCGACAGCCCCAGGATCAAGATATTGAAGACAAAAGCGATCACCGATTGCAACAGGGTGATTTTACGCACGTCTGCGGTGCCCACTGCCACGTCGGCGGTTTGGGTAGCCACGGCAATGGTGAAGGAGAAATAGGCGAAGTCCCAATAGTTTGGCTCCGTCAGCTTGCCGGGGAACAATAGCGGTAACACCTCCGTATCGGCCCGCTGGTGGTAAAACAGGTGGGCGTAGTGCATGGTGAAGGCCGTGGGTAACAGCAGCCAGGAAACTACCAGTGTGGAGCCGGTCAGGGCCAGATGCAGCGTTTTCAACGTGCCGCTGACGTGTTTGGCGGTGCTCAATTCGAACAGGATGGCCAGAATGCTCACCACGCAGCCTAAAGTGACCAGCGCCAATACCTGGCTGGCACTCTCGTCCTGCTTGCGTGCCAATTGCCGGGTACGTTGTGGCGTGCAGCCCAGCATCAGGTGCCAAAGGCACAGTAAATAGATCCATGCCATCACGTTCCAACCAATGATCAACCGTTGCAGCCAGAAGAGATGAGCCGGAAGCAGCCCGACGCACAGAAGCCCCACGCCTAACGAAATCAATAATCTGGGGCGTACTTGCCAATAGTGTTTAAGCGAGGTGGAAATGGCGATCACGATAAGCTCTCCTTGTCCCGTAAATTCATTTCTATCATAGTTGAAATCAGGTTAACCCGAGATTTATTCAGGTTATACCCGGTAAAACCGATGGAAAATTTTACCCGTAGTGGTTGGCACTGCGGCAAAATGTTGGTTACCCTTAGCTGTGGTTGGTTTATTGGCCCTGTTTTGCCAGTATATTTTGCTCATTTTCCCCGCACGGGGATGTCAAGTAGGACGTCAGAATGGAAGAACTTAATGTAGTAGAAGGCATTAACAATGCCAGCAGTTGGCTAGTCAACCATCAGGATATGCTGATCCAGTATGCGGTGAATATTGTTGCCGCGATCGTGATTTTCATTATTGGTTCAGTGGTGGCTCGCGTAGTGAGTAATGCGCTCAGCCGCGTGATGAAGCTGCGTGGCATCGATGCCACCGTGGCAGATTTTCTGGCTGCGATGGCGCGTTACAGCATCCTGGCGTTTACCTTTATTGCGGTGCTGGGGCGTATTGGTGTCCAGACCACCTCAGTGATTGCCGTGCTGGGTGCCGCTGGCTTGGCTGTGGGGCTGGCACTACAAGGTTCACTTTCCAACTTTGCGGCCGGTGTGCTGCTGGTAGCCTTCCGCCCTCTGCGGGCTGGTGAGTTTGTCGATTTAGGTGGCGTTTCTGGTACGGTAGATCAGGTGCAGATCTTCTCCACCACGCTGCGTACTTCAGATAACAAAACCATTGTGGTGCCGAACGGTAAAATCATCGCGGGCAATATCATCAACTATTCCCGTGAGCCAAACCGCCGCGTGGATATCGTGGTCGGTGTGGCCTATGACGCCGATATCGATCTGGTGAAGAAAGTGTTGGGCGACGTGATCGCGGCAGATAAGCGCATCATGCACGATAAAGGCGTGACGGTTCGCCTCAATGAAATGGCACCTTCTTCACTGAACTTTGTGACTCGCTCCTGGACCACCAATGCCGAGTACTGGAACGTGTACTTTGATCTGATGGAAAACTTCAAGCGTCAGCTGGATGCTCACCAGATCGGTATTCCATTCCCGCAAATGGACGTGCATGTACGCCATGTAGCGAAAGCGGCAGAGCAGCCGGAGTCATGATCTGACGTTCCCTCACCTTGTGTGAGGGAACGGATTTCAATCAAACAAACGGGGCTAACGGATCGGCGGCGGCAAAGGCTACTTCACGTTCTGCCTGTGGGGGATAGATCAACTCGTTGGTAATGGAGACTTTGATTTTCTTTGCCTCTTCTTGGGTGAATTTCACCACCTGATCCCAACCTTCGCTGTAAACCGCGCCCCATGCTCCAAGATCCAGACAGGTAACGTAATTCACCTGGCGGTAGGGCAAGGGGTCAATACCGATCAGATCGGCGGCGACGTTATGGCCGACAAAGCGCCCTAACATAATGGCGTGCTGGCAGGTCATCAGGGCGTGATTGCCTTGATCGTCAGTGCGGGCAAAGGCGACATCGCCGGTGGCATAAACCGCGTTCTGCCCAATTACTCTTAAGTGCTGATCGACGTGCAGTCTGCCTTGCGGATCGCGCTCACCCGGGATTTGCCGGGTTAACGGGCTGGCCTGTACGCCCACGGTTAAAATCACGGTGCTGGAGGCGATATGTTCGTCGTTTTTCAGCGTCAGCCCGCTCTCATCAATGGCCTTAATCTCGCTATTCAGCCGCCACTCGACGCCTAACTCTAGCGAGGCTTGGCTAATCACGTCGCGCAGTTGCTCGCTGTAACGGCCCCCCGCCACCGGGCTGCGGTCGACAACAATCACACGAATTGCAGCAGAGTCACCGAGGATCGCCCGTAAGCGTGCAGGCATTTCGGTGGCCACCTCAATACCGGTAAAGCCGCCGCCACAAACGATGACGGTATTACGTGCGGCGCTCTCAGGCTGCTCGGCCAACGCATCAAGATGCTGCTCCAGGCGGGCTGCGTTCTCCATTTTATCGACGTCGAAGGCGTACTGTTGTGCTCCAGGCAAGGTATGAGCGATGTGGCTACCGGTCGCCATGATCAGGCGATCGTAACGTACGGCAGTCAGTTGGTTCTGTTCGTTGTGGTACCAAACCTGCTGGCTGGCGCTATCAATCTCACTGGCAACCCCGGCGACAAATTTTACCCCGGTTACTGCGAATAATGGCAGCAGCGGAGCGGCGTAGTTCTCCACCTCGGACTCATAGAAACGGGGGCGAATACGCAGCTCTGCCTGAGGGGACAGCACGGTGATCTCGATATCGTGACGACCATAGAGATCGGTTAATCGTGCAGCGCTCAATGCCGCCCACATCCCTGCAAAACCGGCACCCAGGATAAGAATTTGTTGTTTCATGCAGTCACTCCGCTGTTGTTTCATCTGTAAATTGGCTCAATCTTTAACTGCGACTATATTGATCGTAGTTTGTGTCATCAAGCATTTTACACTCAATCGTTAGCAGGTTTTATTTAATTATATGAATTTTATTGTTTTTTAATTTTTTCCGGTGTGGGCGGGATGCTGGCGTTGCATCATTGAGGAGAAGAAATTACTATTTAACTCAGAGTTAATCATGCGGAGAAAATATGGCGTTCTACAGTTCCGGGGTGGAGTATGGCATCCATAGCCTGATGTGTATGGTCGATAGCAAAGGCGAAGGGCGTGAGATGAGCGTGCGCGAAATCGCCGAATTGCAGGGCGTGCCTTATGACTACCTGGCCAAGATATTCACCAAGTTTTCCAAGGCTAAGTTGGTTGAAAGCAGCGAGGGTAAGGGGGGCGGCTTCCGGCTGGCCAAACCGGCCGATCAGATCACCGTACTGGATATCGTGGCGGCTATCGACGGTGAAAAGGCCATCTTCGACTGCAAAGAAATCCGCCAACGCTTGGCCGTCTTTGATGAACCTGCGCCTGACTGGGCCTGTGAAGGCATCTGCGGCGTGCGCCAGGTGATGAATATTGCCCAGCAACGTATGGAAGAAGCGCTATCGCAGCATACCGTGCTGGATCTGGTGCGGCGGATGTTAAGAAAGGCACCGGATGTCTTCCCGATCCAGATTGAAGAGTGGATAGATCATCGCCGTAACGATTGAGCATTAGTATTACTGATGCCTGATTAGAAATATCCATTTCCCCTAATAATTTTCTCTTCGTATGATGCGCGTGTTGAACAGCACACGCCGCTTTCCCGGTGCTGATATTTCCAGAAGGAACACCATGTTAGCCATCTATCTGCAAGGCTTTGCCTTGAGCGCCGCGATGATCCTGCCGCTTGGCCCACAAAATGTGTTTGTGATGAACCAGGGGATCCGCCGCCATTATCATCTGATGACCGCCTCGCTGTGCGCGTTGAGCGATATCATTCTGATTTGCGCCGGTATTTTTGGCGGTAGCGCCTTGCTCAGTAGCTCACCTATGCTATTGGCGCTGGTGACCTGGGGCGGCGTTGCTTTCCTGCTGTGGTACGGCTGGGGGGCTTTCCGCACCGCGTTTAGCCAACATATGGAGCTGGCAGCGGCGCAAGAGATGAAGCAAAACCGCTGGCGCATTGTGGTAACCATGTTGGCTGTCACCTGGCTGAACCCGCATGTGTACCTCGATACCTTTGTGGTGCTTGGTAGCCTGGGAGGGCAACTGACGCCAGACATTCGATCCTGGTTTGCCCTTGGCGCGGTCAGCGCTTCGATCGTCTGGTTCTTTGCCTTGGCATTGCTGGCCTCATGGCTGGCGCCGTGGCTGAAAACTCTGACGGCACAACGGATTATCAACGTTCTGGTCGGGCTGGTGATGTGGGTCATTGCGCTACAATTAGCCTGGCATGGGCTAACCGCTAATTGGTAGGAATCGACCATACCAACCCTAGTAGTATTTGAGTCATATTCTTGATTTTTCTATACGAAAAAGCCCGCTTTACGAGAGCGGGCTTTTTATCGCTATGGCTTAACTGCTCAGGCTATTTGCCCTCATCGCTATTGCAAGCTCTAGCAAACTGATCGGTCTTTAAAGCGCAAAAACGTTACCAGCTGAAGGGCCTTTAGCACCATTCTCAATAGAGAATTCTACTTTTTGCCCTTCATCTAACGTTTTAAAATCGTTACTTTGGATCGCAGAAAAATGCACGAAGACATCTTTGCTGCCATCAGCAGGAGTAATAAAACCAAAACCTTTACCTGCATCAAACCATTTTACTAAACCAGTCGTTTTATCAGACATAGATACTTCCTTTAGTTTTGAGCCACTCAATGTGGCGAACATGGCCTGTTTTGCAGAGATTTACTTATTGGGCACTTAGGAGGAGGCTCATGAAGAAGAATATCTATGGATAGCACTTGGACTGAGGACTGCTTTACTAAAACTGCTTTCATAAGGTCTGTGTTCCAAACCGATGAGCCATAATAGTCACGTGCTGATTAATTTTGCAAGCATTAACTTCACTAACTTTTTTCACACGTGTACCGCGCCTTATCTTTTCGATGGCTGTATGTACGGAACACGAAGCTTGGCTGAACCATGAAAGCTAAAAGCCCCGACCGTTGCAGTCAGGGCTTTTAGGGTACTACAAACTTAAGATTTAACATGAATCAACTTACATAACTTGATACTACTGATTTTGGTACTACTCTAAATGCACTTGTTTATCACAGATAATATTGGGTGATAAAAGATAGCTATATCATCCTCCCTATACTGACTGATGTATAACGCCTACTAATCCGAAGAAATATCAAAGACTGAGTAGGTTAAACCAGTACATCTCCCCTCGCGATATAAAGTACTTGATGCGTGGCCTTACTTTCGTTGCGATAACATTCTTTCAACAACACGCAACATCAAAAAACTATAAATCAGAGCCTTACACCATCGCGTTAACATACATACTTTGCGATTATAGAGACTGACTACATGGCCTTAAAACGTTATCGCGTGAGCCTGCCACTCTACCCAACTGCGATTATCCCATATAAAAATATTTCGTGGCCTTTATCGCAAAAAAACTAAAACCCTATTAAAAATACATACTGCTTGCTCTCTATATTAACAGCGAGCTGTTTTATGTGCCGCTGTTGATGCCTAATTTACGGGTTTTAGATACTGTGTCAATACTGTTTTTAACAACATGTTTTTATTATCAGTAAATCCAAATTAAAACAGGCTCAGTATGAAGGTGTGACAAACTCTGATGCTGTTAATACCGGGTTAAAAGGTGTGTTTCTCGCCTGATTTCCTGATCGGTTCTCTCACAATGAAAGCCTCAAGAATTCCGCTCCCACCTTTTTTGGCTGAACTCCGTAATACTTTCTCATCATGCCAATGACGTTTTAGCTTTCGATGGGAGTTATTTATGCAATTTAAGTGAGTTGCGTAATCGGTGGATGGGGGCGTTGCTTCGTCTGTCGCAGATCGTACGTACCTTTCCTACCAGAAAACGCAATTTCCGGGATGCGATTTTTCAATTTTTTGCAGGACAACGCTACCCTTTGTCACTAATCCGAATTCCAAGGGCGGCAGGATGTGTTAGCTTTGAAGGTAAGCATTTAGTCATTCAAGGAGACACTGTGAAGCTTAAAGCATTGGCCATGGCCGCAATGATTGGATTAGGCACGTTACCTCTGGCGCTGCAGGCAGCAGAAGTACCTGAAGGGCCGCATGTGGTCACTTCCGGTACGGCCAGCGTTGACGCCACCCCGGATATTGCCACACTGGCGATCGAAGTCAGCGTCTCTGCCAAAGATGCTGCCCAGGCGAAAAAACAGGTTGATGAGCGCGTAGCGCAGTATTTTGACTTCCTGCAAAAAAACGGCATTGAAAAGAAAGATATCAATGCGGCCAACCTGCGGACCCAGCCAGAATATGACTATCTGAAAACCGGTGAATCGCAGCTGAAGGGCTACCAGGCTGTGCGCCAGGTGCAGGTAACCTTGCGCCAGTTGGATAAACTCAACGAGCTGTTGGACGGTGCGCTGAAATCGGGTTTGAACGAAATTCGTGCGGTTGAGCTTGGGGTGGCCAAGCCAGAGGTTTATCGCGAGCAGGCACGTCAGAAAGCGATTGAAAACGCCACTCAGCAAGCTGCCTCGTTAGCGCAGGGCTTTAAGGCCAAGCTGGGGCCGGTGTACAGCATTCGCTATCACGTTGCCAACTACCAGCCGATGCCGGTCGCGCGCATGTTTAAGGCCGCTGCTGCGGCACCGGAAAGCGATGCCGCTCAGACTTACGAACAGCAAAGTATTCACTTTGACGATCAGGTGGACGTGGTATTCGAGCTGAAAACCAACGCCGCACAGTAAGCAATCTCTTGCCGGGGCGCGGTGTTATGCCGCGCCTTTAATCCTGCCTTAATACCTGATGCCCGTGAGACAGCAGCGCGTCGGTGACCTTACGCATCATGCGGCTCTCCGGTGCAAAGCGGTGCCAGAACAGCATACGGCGCTGGAACAGGCCCGGAGTCAGGTCGATCAGTTCTCCGCTAGCCAGCTCTCTCTCAATCTGCAGATGCGGGATCATACAGCAGGTGGTGCCTTGCCGTGCCAACTGAACAAACGCCTCTGACGAGTTAACGATATGGCAGGGAACGCTGCCCGGCGAGAGATCGAAGTTCTGCTGTAAAAACGCCTGATGCATATCATCGAGATGATCGAATGCCACCGCCGGTGCCTTCAGCAGGGCGGAGCGGGTCACGCCGTTGGGGAAATAGCGATCGGCAAAGGCTTTTGAGGCGACGAACAGATAGTCCAACGCGCCCAACCGATCGACCAGGCAGCTCGGCAGCGGCTGCGGCTGGATACTCACCGCGCCCACCACTTCCCCCCGGCGCAGACGTTCCTGCGTGCGGGTTTCGTCTTCCACCTGCAAATTCAGGCGCACCGGGGAATCGGCCAGTACCGGTTTTAGTGCCGGTAACAGCCAGGTTGCCAGGCTGTCGGCGTTGACCGCCAGTGACAGCAACAGCGGCGTATCGACCCCATTGTCATTCCCTAACCACTCCTCTTCCAGCAGCTCGACCTGATGCAGCAAGGCCAGCAGTTTTTGACCCTGCTCGGTTGGGCGCGGTGGCACGGTGCGCACTAGTAGCGGCTGGCCGAACAGGTTTTCCAACTGTTTGATGCGCTGGGATACCGCCGATTGGGTGATGCAAAGTTTTTGTGCCGCGCGCTCAAAGCCACGCTCACGGATCACCGCGTCCAGCGCTTGCAGCGTTCTATAGTCTGGGCGTTTCATCGGAGAGAAGATCCCTTTTAGTAAATTGATTCAGGCACTATGCCACATTTTTGCACTTTCTCAGGTGAAAAAATCCCGCCACTCTTTTCAGCGCGGGCGTCGTAGGGAGGGGCAGAAATGTGCGTCAGGTTAAATAAGTGTGTTTTAGCCTAAGTTGCCGTCAGTGATTTACCCTATAATACGCACACGTTTTCGTATATAGGCAATGAACACATCATGACTCAGGATGAACTGAAAAAAGCGGTAGGCTGGGCAGCATTGGAATACGTGAAGCCTGGCACTATCGTGGGCGTGGGCACCGGCTCTACCGCGGCTCACTTTATTGATGCGTTGGGTTCGATCAAACACCAGATCGAAGGCGCGGTATCCAGCTCAGACGCGTCGACCGCCAAGCTGAAAAGCCTGGGGATCCACGTTTTCGATAGCAATGAAGTGGATTCGTTGGATATCTACGTGGACGGTGCCGATGAAATCAACGGCCACATGCAGATGATTAAAGGCGGTGGCGCAGCTCTGACCCGTGAGAAGATCATTGCTGCCATTGCTCGTCAGTTTATCTGTATTGTCGACTCCACCAAGCAGGTTGATGTGCTGGGTAAATTCCCGCTGCCGGTAGAAGTGATCCCGATGGCCCGTTCCTACGTAGCACGTGAGCTGGTCAAGCTAGGCGGCCTGCCGGAATACCGCCAGAACGTGTTAACCGATAACGGCAACGTGATCCTGGATGTGCACAACCTGGAAATCCTTGACGCTATCGCGCTGGAAAATAAGATCAACAGCATCGCCGGTGTGGTTACCGTGGGTCTGTTTGCCAACCGTGGCGCGGACGTTGCACTGGTCGGCACGCCGGATGGCGTAAAAAAAGTAGTCAGATAATCTGGCCATGAAAGCGGCGAGCCTGCTGACATAGCCTCAGCAGGTTCGCCGCTTTTTACGGGCTAACGACCCACCACGCATAATTCTTGTCTTAAAATATCTTTTCTCAAAATCGACGAATTTGGTGACATATGTCACATTACGTGAATAACCTCCGTTAAGCTTCTGCCTAAATCTTTCCCGATGGCATTTTCCACCAGAAAGCACCGACATCGCTGAGCCTTGTGCTAACGGGCAGGCAATCGTTTGTATTGCCGGGCGCGTTATTTTTGTTATGTTGGAGGGACGTGCTGTTGATTTTGGGTTGCTGCCGGTCTGGCGGTAATGTGAAAGCTATACCCTCTGGATTTCAAGCTGTCGCTTGGAATATGACGGGTATAAAGGGGAAAACAGCCGCTTCTGAAGTCTGATTATAGGGTCGGGTAAATGGCAAAAGTATCATTGGAGAAAGACAGGATTAAGTTCCTGTTGGTAGAAGGGGTTCATCAGAGCACCGTAGATAACCTGCGTGCTGCCGGATATAGCAACATCGAATATCATAAAGGTGCGTTAGACACCGAAGCGCTGAAGGCATCGATCCGTGATGCACACTTCGTGGGTATCCGATCGCGTACGCATCTGTCCGAGGAAGTTTTCGCGGCCGCAGAGAAGCTGGTCGCGGTGGGCTGTTTCTGTATCGGCACCAACCAGGTTGATTTGAAAGCAGCGACCAAACGCGGCATTCCGGTGTTTAACGCGCCTTTCTCCAATACTCGATCCGTGGCCGAAATGGTGCTGGGTGAGCTGCTGTTGATGCTGCGCGGGATCCCAATGGCCAACGCCAAGGCACACCGTGGCCAGTGGCAGAAACTGGCCGTGGGCTCGTATGAAGCGCGGGGCAAAAAGTTGGGGATCATCGGCTACGGCCACATCGGGACTCAGCTTGGCATCCTGGCGGAAGGCCTGGGGATGAAGGTGTTCTTCTACGACATCGAGAACAAGCTGCCGTTGGGTAATGCCCAACAGGTGCGTCATCTTTCCGATCTGCTCAATATGAGCGACGTGGTTACGCTGCACGTGCCGGAAACGCTGTCGACCAAGAACATGATCGGCACCGAAGAGCTGGCGCTGATGAAGCCAGGTGCGATCCTGATCAACGCCTCACGTGGCACCGTGGTAGATATCCCGGCACTGTGTAACGCCTTGGCGAGCAACCATCTGGCTGGTGCGGCAATCGACGTGTTCCCGGAAGAGCCGGCAACCAACAGCGATCCGTTCAATTCTCCACTGTGCGAGTTCGATAACGTGCTGTTGACGCCGCATATCGGCGGTTCAACCCAGGAAGCGCAGGAGAACATCGGTGATGAAGTGGCTGGCAAGCTCGCGAAGTATTCCGATAACGGCTCAACGCTGTCTGCGGTCAACTTCCCAGAAGTATCGCTGCCAGCTCATGGCCCGAACGCCAGCCGTTTGCTGCATATTCATGAAAACCGTCCAGGCATCCTGACGCAGATTAACCAGATCTTCGCCGAAGAAGGGGTGAACATCGCGGCCCAGTATCTGCAGACCAGCTCGGAAATCGGCTACGTGGTTATCGATATCGAAGCGGAAACCGAACGTGCTGATGCCGCGTTGCAACGTATGAAAGCGATCGAAGGGACTATCCGCGCCCGCTTACTGCTCTAGTCGGTAACCGACGGAAAACATCAAGGCCGGAGCAATCCGGCCTTTTGCTATGCGGAGACTGGCCAGGCCCAGGTTTGTGACGGGGTGATAATCTCTGGCAGGGGAATATCCCATTGTTCCACCGGCAAGGCGCTAACCCGTTGGCAATCGTGCGCAATCCCCATCGGATAGGGGCCAATGTGTTGCCAGTTCTGCAAGGTGCGATCGTAAAACCCGCCGCCCATCCCCAGACGTTGCCCTGCCGAATCGAAGGCGACCAGCGGCGTCAAGACTACATCCAATTGTGACACCGGCAAGACGTTGCGGACATCGAGCGCTGGCTCGAGGATTTTGAAGCGGTTACTCACCAGAGGTGTTTGCGCGGTGTAATGCAGGAATAACAGGTTACCGGGGCTGAACGGATGTAACACCGGCAGATAAACCTGTTTACCCAGTTGCCACAGTCGCTCGATCAGCGGGCCTGTATTTAGTTCGCCATCAAAAGAGAGAAACGCCGCAATGCTTCTGGCCGCCTGAATGCGGGGATGTTGCGCAATATTGCAGGCCATTTGCTGGGCAAAATCATGCTGCTGAGCGGGCGTTAAGGCACGACGTCGTTGGCGTATTTCGTTACGGATGAGTTGGCGTTGCTGAGCGAACTGAGGTTGCAAAGACATAGTGTGAGATTCGCCAAAAGTGGTGAGTTAACACACTGAAAACGCAGGTGAAGGGATCTCCGAGATGCCGTCGCAGGCTGTAACCCTTGAACCCATGGTTCAAGGTGAACGTGCTGTCACAATCTTAAGGCTTCTCGGACGGGCCGAGCATGCACACCGATCATGGATCATCACATTCTGTTGGTACTAAATATCGGCTCAGGGGACTGGCCCGCTGGCAAACATCTCAGAGAAATTTTTCACTCATTGCCGGAGCCTTCAACTCCAGCAACTTAAGTTATTCGAATTGTGCATCCTGACGTTCAGAGATGCGACCCTGTTCAAGCAGTGCTTGTTCAATGGTCTGTTGCAGCATACGAATTCGTTGTTCCATATTGGCCGCATAGTCACGCGTTTTCAAGCGTTCTTGAGCAAGTTCGTGACAGACGTTCAATGCCGCGATAAATACGAGTTGCTCTGTATTTGTGACTCTAGTGCGAACTTTAAGATCTTGCAACCGTTGGTTAAGATCTTCTGCTGCCATGTTCAACGCATCTTGTTGTTCTGGCGGGCAATTGACTCTTAACGAGCGGCCAAAAATTTGAATATCTACCGGTTGTGCAGACATGCCACCTTCCTGCCTAAATTTCGCGCCAGCACCGGTCAGCCATTGCCGGGCTGCCGAAGCGGGCGTCACTATATATACCTGGGTACCAAGATTCAACACTTTTTCAGTACCTGGTTGTAATCTACCGCGCCTAACCTTACCAGACAAAAAACGGTTGCAAAATGCGTATTTACCGTACGTTTGCCCGGACTGCGCTGATTATAACTAGCCACTGAGGTGTTGCCTCAACTGGTATACCAACGGACCTTGGTGGTAGCATAACACGAACTTATCCTGCCAACGATGACGAATGCGCATGTCTATACAGAATACATTTCCAAGTTACCAATCTTTGACCGTGGCTCTTAACCAGCAGGCGGTTGCTTTGACCGCAGCCGAGATGCACGGTTTGATCAGTGGCCTGCTGTGCGGTGGCAACCGTGACGCCAGCTGGCAGACGCTGGTGTTTGATCTGACCAACGAAGGCATTGCCTTCCCGCAGGCGTTGAGCCAACCGTTACAGCAGCTGCATGAAATCACTCGTGATACGCTGGAAGATGACGAGTTCATGTTCCAACTTATGATGCCGGAAGGCGAAACCGTCAGCGTGTTTGACCGTGCGGATGCCTTGGCGGGGTGGGTAAACCACTTCCTGTTGGGGCTGGGCATGATGCAACCGAAGCTGGCGCAGGTGAAAGATGAAGTGGGCGAGGCGATCGACGATCTGCGTAATATCGCTCAACTGGGTTATGACGAAGGCGAAGACCAGGAAGAACTGGAACAGTCGCTGGAAGAAGTGGTGGAGTATGTGCGCGTTGCTGCGCTGCTTTGCCATACTGAATTTACCCGCCAGAAACCGACGGCCCCGGAAAATAAACGGCCGACGTTGCACTGACCGGCGGATCCCGCGTCCGTTGGCCGAGAGCGCTGATAACCCCTACTGACTGCGTTCAGCAGGTGGCATAAACCGATTTCAGGAGATGTGATGACCCAGCAGGAATTCCATAAACGCCGTCAGGCTTTGTTGGCACAGATGGCTCCGGCCAGCGCGGCAGTGATTTTCGCCGCACCGGAAGCGACGCGTAGTGCAGACTCTGAATATCCTTATCGTCAGAACAGTGATTTCTGGTATCTGACCGGTTTCAACGAGCCGGAAGCGGTGTTGATCCTGGTGAAGAGTGATGAAACTCATAACCACAGCGTGCTGTTCAACCGCGTACGCGATCTGACGGCAGAAATCTGGTTTGGCCGCCGTTTGGGCCAAGACGCGGCTCCGGCCAAGCTGGGGGTAGACCGCGCGCTGGCCTTCGACGAAATCAACGATCAACTGCACCTGCTGCTCAACGGCCTGGACGTGGTGTATCACGCGCAGGGGCAATATGCCTATGCCGATGAAATTCTGTTTGGCGCGCTGGATAAACTGCGTAAAGGCTTCCGTCAGAACCTGGAAGCCCCTGCAACCCTGACGGATTACCGTCCTTGGCTGCATGACATGCGCCTGTTCAAATCGGCAGAAGAAGTTGCTGTTATGCGCCGCGCCGGTGAGATCAGCGCCATGGCGCATACCCGTGCGATGGAAAAGTGCCGCCCGGGCATGTTCGAATATCAGCTCGAAGGGGAGATCCTGCACGAATTTAACCGATTGGGTGCCCGCTTCCCGTCTTACAACACCATCGTCGGCAGCGGAGAGAATGGCTGCATCCTGCATTACACCGAAAACGAGTGTGAAATGCGTGACGGCGATTTGGTGCTGATTGATGCCGGTTGTGAATATCGTGGTTATGCCGGCGATATTACCCGCACCTTCCCGGTTAACGGCAAGTTCAGCAAGCCGCAGCGTGAGGTATATGACATCGTGCTGGCGTCGATCAACAAGGCGCTGGAAATGTTTAAACCGGGTATCAGCATTCGCGAAGTGAACGATCAGGTCGTTCGCATCATGATCGCCGGGTTGGTTGAGCTGGGCGTGATGAAGGGCGATGTGGAACAGCTGTTTGCCGAGCAGGCACACCGCCAGTTCTTTATGCACGGCCTGAGCCATTGGTTGGGGCTGGATGTGCATGACGTGGGCCACTATGGCTCAGCGAGCCGCGATCGCGTGCTGGAGCCAGGTATGGTGTTGACGGTAGAACCTGGCCTGTATATCGCACTGGATGCCGATGTGCCGCAGGAGTATCGCGGTATCGGTATCCGCATTGAAGATGACATCCTGATCACCCAAGACGGCAATGAGAACTTGACCGCCAGCGTGGTGAAGGATGCCGACGCAATTGAGGCTTTGATGGCGGCGGCCAGATAACATGAGCGTAATCATTGTGGGCGGTGGGATGGCTGGCGCTACGTTGGCGCTGGCGATTTCATCACTGACGCAGGGCAAGGTGGCCGTCGATCTGGTGGAGGCCACTCGGCCGGACGATCGTGCGCATCCTGGCTTTGATGCACGGGCTATCGCTCTGGCGCAGGGAACCTGCCAACAGCTGGCGCGTATCGGCGTTTGGGCTGCCTTGCGGGACTGTGCCACGGCAATCACTCACGTCCACGTTAGCGATCGCGGGCATGCCGGTTTTGTGAACCTGCACGCGCGGGACTATCAGGTGGAGGCATTGGGGCAGGTGATTGAACTGCACGATGCCGGGCAGCGGTTGTTTGCGTTGCTGGCGAAAGCCCCTGGGGTCACTCTGCATTGCCCGGCCAAAGTGGTCGATGTGCTGCGCACCGCCGATCGCGCTGAAGTGCAGTTGGATAATGGGCAGCGCCTGACGGGCCAGTTGCTGGTGGCGGCAGACGGTTCACGTTCGGTGCTGGCACAGGCCTGCAATATCCAGTGGCAGCAGAGTGATTACCCGCAGTTTGCCACCATTGCCAACGTTTCAACGGCCGAGGCTCCCCAAGGGCGGGCGTTTGAACGTTTCACCCGCTACGGGCCGTTGGCGCTGTTGCCGATGTCTGGCGGGCGTAGCTCGCTGGTGTGGTGCCACGCACGGGAAACTCGTCAGCAGGTCGATAGCTGGAGCGACGAGCGTTTTCTCAGCGAGTTGCAACAGGCGTTTGGTTGGCGGTTGGGCAAGATGCTGAAGGCGGGTAAGCGCCACAGCTACCCTCTTAGCCTGCTGAGGGCCAATCAACACGTTAGCCACCGTTTGGCGCTGGTTGGCAACGCGGCGCAGACGCTGCATCCGATCGCCGGGCAGGGATTCAACCTGGGCTTGCGAGACGTGATGTCGCTGGCGGAAACCCTGGCAGAAGCCGCGCAGGCTGGCACCGATCTGGGGGCCTATGCGCTATTGAGCCAGTATCAGCAACGTCGGCAACAGGATCAGCAGGCGACCATCGGAGTCACCGACGGTTTGATACGCCTGTTTGCCAATAGCTACGCGCCGCTGGTTGCCGGGCGTAATCTGGGGCTGATGGCAATGGAGCAGTTACCGGCCATGCGCGATGCTTTTGCCAAACGCACGTTAGGCTGGGTTGAACGCTAATTTTTCCCTTAGCTATGTGCTGAAGTCGGTCAGAATGTTGACTGTTATCACCGTACCAACTCCCCCTCCTTTGGGAGAGGGTTGGGCCGAAGTTGGGATGAACACTAATTTTTGCCCTACCTGCCTTGCCGAAGTGGGGCAATATTTTGAAAAAGTCACCAAATCAGCTCCCTCTCCCTTGTGAGATAGGGTTAGGCCGAAGTTGGGATGAACACTATTTTTGGCCTTAACTGCCTTGCCGAAGTGGGGCAATATTTTGATAAAAGTCACCAAATCAGCTCCCTCTCCCTGTGGGAGAGGGTTGGGGTGAGGGGCAAATTTAAGGAACTCAAGCAGCATGCAATCATTTGATGTGATTATCGCCGGTGGCGGTATGGTGGGATTGGCACTGGCCTGCGGTTTACAGGGCAGCGGCCTGCGCGTCGCGGTGCTGGAACAACGGCAGCCGGAATTATCGCCGCTGCCAGAACAACCCGCGTTGCGCGTATCTGCCATTAACGCCGCCAGCGAGCGCTTGCTGCAAAGCATTGGCGTGTGGGATGAGATCCGCAATCTGCGCGCCAGCCCATATAACGCGATGGAAGTCTGGGATCGTGACAGCTTCGGCAAGATCGCGTTTCGCGGCGACGAATGTGGTTTCAGCCACCTCGGCCATATCATTGAAAACGAGGTGATCCAGCAGGCTCTATGGCACAAGGCGGCCACCTTGGCCGACGTAACGCTGCTCGCTCCGGCCACGCTGAAACAGGTGGCATGGGGGGAAAACGACGCCTTCGTCACGTTGGAAGATGGCCGCATGTTAACCGCCCGGTTGGTGATCGGTGCCGACGGAGCCAACTCCTGGCTGCGCCAACACGCCGATATCCCGCTGACCTTCTGGGACTACCGCCACAGCGCGCTGGTGGCCACCATTCGCACCGAAGAGCCCCATCTGGCTACGGCGCGTCAGGTATTTCATGGCGAAGGGATCCTGGCCTTCCTGCCGTTTAGCGATCCACATTTGAGTTCGATCGTCTGGTCGGTTGCGCCAGAAGAAGCTGAACGGCTGCAACAGCTGGAACCGGAAGCCTTTAACCGCGAACTGGCGATGACCTTCGATATGCGTTTGGGCAACTGCCAGCTCGAAAGCGAGCGGCTGACCTTCCCGCTTACCGGGCGATACGCTCGCAGCTTTGCCGCCCATCGTCTGGCGCTGGTGGGGGATGCGGCACATACCGTGCATCCGCTGGCCGGGCAGGGCGTAAACCTGGGCTTTATGGACGCCGCCGAGCTGATATCCGAGCTGAAACGCCTGCAACGTCAGGGCAAGGATATCGGTCAACACCTGTATCTGCGCCGTTATGAGCGCCGCCGCAAGCACGGTGCCGCAGTGATGCTGGCGAGTATGCAAGGGTTCCGCGAACTGTTTGCAGGCCATAACCCGGCGAAAAAACTGCTGCGTGACGTGGGCTTAAGGCTGGCCGACAGCCTGCCGGGCGTGAAGCCGAAGCTGGTGCGTCAGGCCATGGGGCTTAACGATCTGCCGGACTGGCTCGCCTAGTCAGCTTGGGGCTGACAAACCTCACTATGGGGCGCGGCATACTGCGCCCGCTAATCTGCATGTTTACCCGTCATCGATTTCTCTTATACCTCTCTTCGTTTGAGAAATTCTAATTTCAGGCAGAATTTATCATTACTTTTTCTAATTCCATGGCCGGTTATCAAAAACCGAAATTCTCTATCTCAGCCTCTGTTTGTTATATAACTTCGGATTTTTGCCGCTTTAATTGTTAATTTTGTGCCTCAAAGCGCATTTTTCCAGTGAAAAACTCTGCAAACTAACGCGGCATTTTACTGACCCTGAACCCGGTCGAGCCTATTTTAACTTATGGTTAATAGGGGCGTTCGGTGTTAACGTCAGGGCAAAGGTATCGTTTGCGTCGTTGACCATTGGCGAGGCAATTTGTGTTGAGCAGCCAGCGTGTTTCGCGCAATCAGGCCCGCGAGCTACACCCGCCTTATTGCGTATAACACCCTGTCTTCGGCTACTTGAGTGGAAAGAGGGAAAAGATGGCAAAGCAAACCCCACTGTACGACCAGCACGTGGCGTGCGGTGCGCGCATGGTTGATTTTCATGGCTGGATGATGCCGCTGCACTATGGCTCCCAGATTGATGAACACCACGCCGTGCGTCAGGATGCCGGCATGTTCGATGTCTCCCATATGACCATCGTGGATCTGCACGGTGCTCGTACCCGTGAATTCCTGCGTTACCTGCTGGCGAACGATGTCGCCAAACTCACTCAATCGGGTAAAGCGCTGTATACCGGCATGCTGAATGCGTCCGGCGGCGTGATCGACGATCTGATCGTCTATTTCTTTACCGAAGACTATTTCCGCCTGGTGGTGAACTCCGCCACCCGCGAAAAGGATCTGGCCTGGATCGAACAGCATGCGGCTCCGTTCAACGTTGAGCTGACGGTGCGTGACGATCTGGCGCTGGTTGCGGTGCAAGGCCCACAAGCCAAAGAGCGCGCCGCCACCTTGTTTACCCCAGAACAGAAGCAGGCTGTGGAAGGCATGAAGCCGTTCTTCGGCGTGCAGGCGGGGGATCTGTTTATTGCTACCACCGGCTATACCGGCGAAGCGGGCTATGAAATTGCCCTGCCGAAAGAGCAGGTGGTGGATTTCTGGCAGAAACTGCTGGCAGCCGGGGTGAAACCTGCCGGCCTGGGCGCCCGCGATACTCTGCGCCTGGAAGCCGGTATGAACCTCTACGGCCAGGAAATGGACGAAGGCGTTTCACCGTTAGCCGCCAATATGGGCTGGACCGTTGCCTGGGAACCGCAGGATCGTCAGTTTATCGGCCGTGAAGCGTTGGAACAGCAGCGTGAAAAAGGCACCGAACAACTGGTCGGCTTGATCATGACGGAAAAAGGCGTATTACGTAATGAGCTGCCGGTACATTTCACCGATGCGAACGGTCAACCCCAGGTTGGGGTGATCACCAGCGGTTCTTTCTCACCGACCCTGGGCTTCAGCATTGCGCTGGCAAGGGTTCCGGCCGGTATCGGTGAGCAGGCTATCGTACAGATCCGCAACCGTGAAATGCCAGTGAAAGTCTGTAAGCCAGGTTTTGTACGTGCCGGTAAGTCACTGATCAATTAGTTTTTATTCTTCGAAGGAGTAGCAGGCCAATGAGCAATGTGCCAACAGAATTGAAATACGCCACCTCCCATGAGTGGGTACGTGACGCAGGCAACGGCGAATACGTTGTTGGTATCACCGAACACGCGCAGGAACTGCTGGGCGATATGGTGTTTGTCGATCTGCCGGAAGTCGGCACCACGGTTTCCGCGGGTGATGACTGTGCCGTCGCAGAGTCGGTCAAGGCCGCTTCCGATATTTATGCGCCCATCAGCGGTGAGATCATCGCGGTTAACGGCGAACTGGAAAGCTCCCCGGAGCTGGTCAACAGCGAGCCATACGGCGAAGGTTGGCTGTTCCGCATCAAGGCGTCCGATGCGGCAGAGCTAGACAAGCTGCTAGATGCGGGTGCTTACCAGGCCTCCATCGACGAATAATCACTATCACGCCCCACCACCCTGTGGGGCGTTTTGCAGTTCAGGCTATATCCCGTACCCCGCAAGCATTCAGGAATTTGTAGCAATGACTCAGACACTCAGCCAACTTGAACACAGCGAAGCGTTCATCGAGCGCCACATCGGCTCTTCCGCAGAGCAACAGCAGCAGATGCTGGAAGCCGTGGGCGCTCGCTCGCTCAGCGCGCTGATCCAACAGATTGTGCCAGCCGATATCCAACTGCCAGGGCCTCCGCCGGTAGGCGATGCGGCCACGGAACATCAGGCGTTGGCCGAACTGAAGGCGATTGCCTCACAGAATCAGCGCTACAAATCCTATATCGGAATGGGCTACAGCGCGGTGCTGACGCCGCCGGTGATCCTGCGCAACATGCTGGAAAACCCAGGCTGGTATACCGCTTATACCCCTTATCAGCCGGAAGTGTCGCAAGGCCGCCTTGAGGCGCTGCTCAACTTCCAGACGCTGACCCTCGATCTGACCGGGCTTGATCTGGCCTCTGCCTCCTTGCTGGATGAAGCTACCGCTGCCGCAGAAGCGATGGCGTTGGCCAAACGTGCCAGCAAACTGAAAGACGCCAACCGCTTCTTTGTGGCTGACGATGTGCACCCACAAACGCTGGACGTGGTACGTACCCGTGCCGAAACCTTTGGTTTTGACGTGATCGTTGATAAACCGGCGAAGGTGTTGGAGCTGCAAGGCGTGTTTGGCGTACTGCTGCAACAGGTTGGCACCACCGGTGAGCTGCACGATCACAGCGCCCTGTTGGCAGAGCTGAAAACGCGCAAAATCATCACCAGCATGGCTGCCGATATCATGGCGCTGGTGCTGCTGGCAGCACCGGGCAAGCAAGGTGCCGACGTGGTATTCGGTTCTGCGCAACGCTTCGGCGTACCAATGGGCTACGGTGGCCCACACGCGGCGTTCTTCGCCTGCCGTGACGAATTCAAACGCTCGATGCCAGGCCGTATTATCGGGGTATCACGCGATGCTGCCGGCAATACTGCGCTGCGCATGGCGATGCAAACCCGTGAGCAACATATCCGCCGCGAAAAGGCCAACTCGAATATCTGTACCTCGCAGGTGCTGCTGGCCAATATCGCCAGCCTGTATGCGGTGTACCATGGGCCACAAGGCCTGCAACGTATCGCCGGGCGTATCCATCGCCTGACCAATATCCTGGCCGCTGGCCTGCAACAAGCGGGTCTGACACTGCGCCATAAAACCTGGTTCGACACGTTGACCGTAGAAGTGAAAGACAAGGCGGCGGTGTTGGAACGCGCGCTGGGCTTCGGCATCAACCTGCGTACCGATATCCACGGGGCAGTCGGCATCACGCTGGATGAAGCCACTTCCCGTGAAGATGTGCAGACGCTGTTTGCCCTGTTGCTCGGCGATAACCACGGTTTGGATATCGATGCGCTGGATGCTGCCGTGAGCAAAAACAGCCAGTCGATCCCTGCGGCCATGCTGCGTAAAGATCCGATCCTCACGCATCCAGTGTTTAACCGCTATCACAGCGAAACCGAGATGATGCGTTATATGCACCGTCTGGAGCGTAAAGATCTGGCGCTGAACCAGGCGATGATCCCGCTGGGCTCCTGCACCATGAAGCTGAACGCCGCTGCGGAAATGATCCCGATCACCTGGCCTGAATTCTCTGAACTGCACCCGTTCTGCCCACCAGAGCAGGCCGCAGGTTATCAAGTGATGATTGGGCAGCTTTCCCAATGGTTGGTGCAACTGACCGGTTACGATGCGGTGTGCATGCAGCCCAACTCGGGCGCTCAGGGTGAGTATGCCGGTTTGCTGGCGATCCGTCGCTACCATGAAAGCCGCAACGAGGCTGGGCGTAATATCTGCCTGATCCCAAGCTCGGCGCACGGTACCAACCCGGCTTCTGCCCAGATGGCGGGCATGGGCGTGGTGGTTGTGGCCTGTGACAAGAACGGCAACATCGATCTGCACGATCTGCGGGTGAAAGCCGAGCAGGCCGGGGAAGCCTTGTCCTGCATCATGGTGACCTACCCGTCAACCCATGGCGTGTATGAAGAAACCATCCGCGAAGTGTGCCAGATCGTGCATCAGTTTGGCGGCCAGGTTTACCTGGATGGTGCCAACATGAACGCGCAGGTGGGGATCACCACGCCGGGCTATATCGGTGCGGACGTATCGCACCTCAACCTGCATAAAACCTTCTGTATCCCTCACGGCGGTGGCGGTCCAGGCATGGGACCTATCGGCGTGAAGTCTCACCTGGCGCCGTTTGTTCCAGGCCACAGCGTAGTGCAGATTGATGGCGTGACCACCCAGCAGGGCGCGGTTTCTGCTGCACCGTTCGGCAGCGCCTCTATCTTGCCGATAAGCTGGATGTATATCCGCATGATGGGCGCGGAAGGGCTGAAGCAGGCCAGCCAGGTGGCGATCCTGAATGCCAACTACATCGCAACCCGCCTGAAAGACGCTTATCCGGTGCTGTATACCGGCCGCGATCACCGCGTGGCGCACGAATGCATTCTGGATATCCGCCCGTTGAAAGAAGAGACGGGCATTAGCGAGATGGATATCGCCAAGCGTCTGATCGACTACGGTTTCCATGCGCCGACCATGTCGTTCCCGGTGGCAGGCACGCTGATGGTTGAACCGACCGAGTCGGAAAACAAAGTGGAACTGGATCGCTTTATCGATGCGATGCTGGCTATCCGCAGCGAGATTGACCGCGTGCAGCAAGGCGAATGGCCACTGGAAGACAACCCATTGGTTAACGCACCGCACGTGCAGGCGGAACTGGTTAACGACTGGCAGCATGCTTACAGCCGCGAGCTGGCGGTATTCCCGATAGCTGGCGTGCGTGAGAATAAATACTGGCCGAGCGTGAAGCGCCTGGATGATGTCTACGGCGATCGTAATCTGTTCTGCTCTTGCGTACCGATGAGCGACTACGAATAACACTATTTTGCCAAAATGATGATCGAGGGACACGGCATGAAGCCGTGTCCCTTTTTTATTGCAGCACCGCAGCAATTGCGGTTCACTGATTAATCTACCGTCGAGCAGCAAGTTGCCTGACTTGCTTGCGTAAATACCCGCTATCGTTTCTGATCTCAATAGCAAGGAACAATAATGACAAAAGTAGTGTTAGTGACCGGTGCCAGCCGGGGCATAGGCCGCGCGACGGCATTATTATTGGCCCAGCAGAGCTATGCGGTGGGCGTCAATTATCTGCGTGATAGTGCTGCTGCTGAGTTAGTGGTGGCGCAGATCCGCCAACAGGGTGGCAAGGCGATGGCTCTGCAAGCAGATATCGCCGAGGAAACTGAGGTGGTGGCGATGTTTGCCGAACTGGAAGCCACGTTGGGGCCAATTGATGCACTGGTCAATAACGCAGGTATTCTGTTCCAACAGGCGAGCATTGAGCAACTCACCGCCGAGCGGATCAATAAGGTGCTGACGACCAACGTCACCGGGTATTTTCTCTGCTGCCGCGAAGCGGTAAAACGTATGGCGTTACGGCATGGTGGGCAGGGAGGAGCGATCGTCAACGTGTCTTCCGCTGCGTCGCGTCTGGGGGCTCCGTGGGAATATATCGACTATGCGGCTTCAAAAGGGGCGGTGGATACGTTGACTACCGGTCTGGCGTTGGAAGTGGCGGCACAGGGGATACGCGTCAACTGCGTAAGGCCAGGTTGTATTTACACCGAGATGCATGCCAGCGGAGGAGAGCCGGGGCGGGTAGATCGGGTGAAGTCAGCGTTGCCAATGCAGCGGGGTGGTCAGCCAGAGGAAGTGGCGCAAGCTGTTGCCTGGCTGCTTTCCGATGCGGCGTCCTACGTCACTGGCACTTTTATCGAAGCCGCTGGCGGGCGTTGAATCAGCAAGGGCGCCATCGGCGCCCCTCATCGATTACTTCAGCCAGCCTTTACGCTGTGCATCCTGCAAATGCTGCTCCAAATGTTGCCACAGCTCGGGATGGGTATCGGCAATCATCGTATTACGGTCCAATACCTGTTGCAGGCTGATATCATTCTCTACCCAGCTCTGACCGCCGTTGTGCAGGTTCATCAGCATTGGCATGCAGCGATCCAGCACCAACGCGAAGCGGGCATCGGCGCTTTCGCCTGCTTCATACTCCTGCCACAGCGCGGTGAAAACCCCACGTTGTGGTTCCGGCAATATCCCGAATAACCGTTTTGCCGCCGCCACTTCCTGGTCGTGGATCGCCGCTCGTGCTGCCAGATCGTAAACCATGACGTCACCGGCATCGATCTCGACGATATCGTGTAGCAGGGCCATCTGGATCACGCGCTGAATATCCACCTCATCGCTGGCATAAGGGGCCAGACTCAAGGCCGCAATGGCAAAGTGCCAACTGTGCTCGGCCGAGTTTTCCTGACGCTGGGTGCCCATCACCTTGGTACGGCGTTGCACGCTTTTAAGTTTGTCGATTTCCATCAGAAACTGGATGGTTTGAGTCATGGAGCCAAAGTCTAACGCGGGTACAGCGGATGACATGGTACGAACCTCGAGGTGAATGATGGGATACCCGCCGTCTTCCAGCCGTAACTGAAATCCATAGGGTGCAAAGCATATCGATTGTAGCCCAGCAGGCTGAGGATTTCGATGTTAGCGTGGTGTTACAAGCGCTCACAGTTTTATTTTAGCGTACACGTGTACACTGGAATCGTTCTCAGTTAATCTCATTTGCAGTTAATTCGCACAATATGCGTTGTTTTGAGGGGTTGCGCTTTATGGGGAAAAAGGACGAAGTGAAAGTCGGGGCAGACCAGTTGCCCGCCACGGCTTATCCATGGGCAGAGGAAATTGCCAACAGCATCAGCCACGGTATCGGCTTGGTGTTTGGGATTGTCGGCCTGGTGCTGCTGTTGGTTCAGGCGGTAAACGACGGCGCTGGGGTAACGGCCATCACCAGCTATAGCCTGTATGGCGGCAGTATGATCCTGCTGTTCCTGGCTTCCACGCTGTACCATGCTATTCCGCATCAAAGGGCCAAGCACTGGCTGAAAAAATTTGACCACTGCGCCATCTACCTGCTGATCGCCGGAACCTATACGCCGTTCCTGCTGGTGGGGCTGGACTCACCGTTGGCGCGGGGGCTGATGGTGGTGATCTGGGGGCTGGCGTTGTTCGGCGTGATTTTCAAACTGGCATTTGCGCACCGTTTCGAGGTGTTGTCGCTGGTGACCTATCTGACCATGGGCTGGCTATCACTGATCGTGATCTACCAGTTGGCAATGCGCCTGGAAGTCGGAGGGGTAACTTTGCTGGCGGTAGGGGGCGTGGTGTACACGCTAGGGGTGATTTTCTATGCCTCGAAACGCTTCCGTTTTGGCCATGCGATCTGGCACGGTTTTGTGCTCGGCGGCAGTGTGTGCCACTTCATGGCGATCTACCTTTACGTATAACCCACTCATCTGTTGTCGATATATTGCCAAAGCGTTTCTTTTGGGTTAAAAAGAGGCGCTTGTTTCTTTCGGGTATCCAGCAAGCCTTAGCTTTATTTCTGAGCCCGCCAAACCCCTCGCTTTCAAGTCGCAGGGGGTTGGCTGCGCTTGCTGCTGGCTGACCTGCATCTTGAGATCTATGGGGTATTTGCACCTCCCGGTGCCTTTAATCATTACCCAGGACTCTTCACTATGATCGTTCGTTTATCCAAAGCCCTGCTGGTTTGTGCTATCGCGCTATTTGCCTCACTGGTAGCCTTTGGCAATATCACTGATTACGACACCAACTTTGCCTTCGTACGCCATGTTTTTATGATGGATACGATCTTCCCTGATGCCACTATCACCTATCGCTCCATCCAGTCGCCATGGCTGCATCAGGTGGGGTATATCGGCATTATTGCGTTGGAAACCCTCACCGCGATTTTGTGCTGGATTGGGGGGATCCGTCTGCTGCGCGGCCTGAAACTGCCTGCGGCCAGCTTTAACCGGGCCAAGACCTTTGCCATTGCAGGGTTGACGTTAGGCTTCCTCACCTGGCAGGTGGCCTTTATGTCGGTTGGTGGCGAGTGGTTTGGCATGTGGATGTCAAAACAGTGGAACGGTGTGCCCGATGCCTTCCGCTTCTTTGTCACTATTTTGCTGGTGCTGATTTATCTGGTGCCGCGTGATGGGGAATTGGACGAATAACTCGTCTGGCCGCAGGCGCGATGCCTGCGGCCAAACCACTTACTTTTCTTCCGCCAGTGAGTAAGGCAGAGGCTTGATGGCGAGCTGGCTGCTGGCGTCATCGCGTACGCGCAGCACGCTGTCCGCTTCCAGATCGTTATTCATCACCACCTGCACCCACAGCGTTCCGTCAGCCAGCGAGATTGCCGCCAGCACGGTGCCGGTGCGGCGCCAGTTGTCACCCAGCTTCAACTCCAGATCGTCACCTGCTTGTGGAACCTGGCTACCTTTACCTTCCAGCCAGTACAGGGCGCGCTTGTTGGCTCCCCGGAACTTGGCGCGAGCCACCATTTCCTGCCCGGTGTAGCAGCCTTTGCTGAAGCTGATCCCGTCCAGCGCCTGTAGATTGGTCGCCTGAGGGATCAACTGCGCACTGTTTGCTGCATCAATCACCGGATAACCGGCCTCAATATCCAGTGCCAGCCATTGGCGACTGTCGTTCAGCTCAGCCTGACCTTCCAGCTTGGAAGCTAGCAGAGCGGCGGTTTCTGCCGTGGTAATCAGCACAAAACGTTCTGCTGGCAGCGCAAAGTGCATCAAGGTGGTATCGCCATCTTGCACCACTTGGTGTTCTGCATCTGGCTGGGTGCTAAACACCTTCGCCAATGCGGCCCGCGCCTCAAGGCCAGCGAGGCCCAGCAGCACCGCATTGCTGTCTGCCGCGATGGTGATTTTGGAGAACACCGCGTATTTCTTTATTTCCGCCAGTTGGCTTTCCAGCACGCTGCGACGCTCAAGATAGGCAAAGCCTTCACCGCGGTGGAATAAACGCAGGTTACTCCACATTTTGCCTTTGGCATCGCAATGGCCGCACAGCACGTGTTGATTGGCCGCCAGTTTGTCGATATCGGCCGTGACCTGGCCCTGAAGATATTTTACCGTGTCTGGCCCGCTCAACTGCACCATGGCCCAATCTTCCAGTGAGATCAGCGTCAGTGGCAGATGGGAAGAGGCGGAAGGTTGACGGGGTAGAAAAGGAATATTGAACGCCATAATCGGTTCCTGCTGCATGTTTAGCATACCTGTTGGGGTTGCTACCATGGTAAAAGAGGTGGCTAGCTTTGCAAACAGTTATTACCAGACAGCGCTTTTTTTGACATTTTATGTTTTGTTGGGTGAACGCCCTTCCCGGCGAGTATGTCAAATTGTTACTCTAGGCGCTTGCGGCCAACGAGACCCAATTGCACCCAAATCGTTGGCTGACGGAATTAAATTACGCGCGCGTTGCCATACCAAGTGTCGGTTGCCCAAGAGCATGGCAAGCCATGCCGAAAAGAGGTTAGTCATAACAACATGGATATTAATAATAAAGCACGTATTCACTGGGCCTGCCGCCGCGGCATGCGCGAGTTGGATATCTCGATCATGCCGTTTTTCGAACATGAATACGATACGCTGAGTGATGCAGACAAGGCCGTATTCATCCGCTTGCTAGAATGTGACGACCCCGATTTGTTCAACTGGCTGATGAATCATGGCGCTCCGCAGGATCAAGATCTGCAGAGAATGGTGTCCCTGATCCAAATGCGAAATAAAGCCCGTGGCCCTGTGGCGATGTGATGTCCGCGTTTCCTGGCGTACCCAGTTAGTCTCGTTGCTGACTCACGGCCTGCTGATTTTGCTGATCCTGATCGCCCCGTGGCCGGAAGGCTATGGCCCGATCTGGTTGGTGCTGTTGACGTTGGTGGTGTTTGAGTGCATTCGCAGCCAAAAGCGCATTGCATCCAGGCAGGGAGAACTGCGGTTGCTGGCTGAACGCCGGATTGAGTGGCATGGCCGAGAATGGCTGATGGTGAACAAGCCCTGGATGCCTGGGTTCGGTATTTTGCTGTCGCTTCAGCAGATCGACGGCAAGAAACGCCATCGGCTGTGGTTGGCTTCGGATTCCATGAGCAAAGCGGATTGGCGCCAACTGCGTCAACGGTTGTTGTTTGAACAATCCGCTACCGATGAGGACGTATAATGAAACCGCTGCTTTGGCTGGTAGAAGACGAGCCCAGCATTGCGGATACGCTGATTTATACCCTGGAGAGCGAAGGCTTTCAGGTGCGTTGGTTTGAACGTGGCGAGCCTGCTTTGCAGGCTCTGCAACAGGGCTTACCGGCGTTGGTGATCCTCGACGTCGGCCTGCCCGATATCAACGGTTTTGAGCTTTGCCGTCGGCTGCTGGCGCAGGCGGCGGATTTACCGGTCCTGTTTCTTACCGCGCGCAGCGGCGAACTCGATCGTCTGATCGGGCTGGAAATCGGTGCCGATGACTATGTAGCCAAACCCTTCTCCCCGCGTGAGGTCAGCGCCCGCGTGCGTACGATCCTGCGGCGTTTACACAAGCAGCAGCGCTTGCAACAGCCTGCTCTTTATCATTTTGGTGCCTTTAGCCTGGATGAAGAGGGAGCTACGATCTGTTACCACCAACAGCCGCTGCCGCTGACCCGCTATGAATTCTTGTTGCTGAAAACCCTGTTACAAGCGCCTGGCCGGGTATTCTCCCGCCAGCAGTTGATGGATATCGTTTGGGCCCAGGCGGAAGAGAGCCTGGATCGTACCGTCGATACCCATATCAAAACGCTGCGTGCCAAACTGCGGGCGATCGATGCCGCAGAACCCCCGATCCATACCCATCGTGGCTTAGGCTATAGCGTGAGCCGCCAGCCATGAGGATTGGCCTGCGCCTGCTGTTGGGCTATTTCCTGATTGTGGCGGTGGCGGGCTATTTCGTGCTGAGCATTTTCGTGCAGGAGGTCAAACCTGGCGTACGGCGTGCCACCGAAGGCACGCTGGTGGATACCGCCAACCTGCTGGCACAGGTGGCGCGGCTAGATATGAGGCATGGGGATGCGGCAAAGGGTCAGTTGGCGCAGGCTATCGCCCAGCTAAATCAGCGGCCGATCGGGGCCAATATCGCCGGGATCCGCAAAGATAGGAACGAATATCGTGTCTATCTTACCGATGGGCGCGGCAAGGTGATTTTCGATTCATCAGACCTGGCGTTGGGGCAGGATTACTCCCGCTGGAACGATGTTTATCTGACATTACGTGGCCAATACGGTGCGCGCAGTACCCGGACGATTGCCGATGACGAGAGCAGTTCGGTGATGTACGTGGCCGCACCAGTGGTGGAGCAAGGGCAGATTATCGGCGTGTTGAGCGTCGGCAAGCCCAACAGCACCATGGCACCGGTGATCCGCCGCAGCGAGCGGCGTATTTTGCTGGCGGGCGCGGTGCTGCTGGGGATTGCGCTGGCGATCGGGCTGGGCTTCGTCTGGTGGATTAACCGTTCGATTAACCGCCTGGTGCGTTATGCCGACGGAGTGGCGCACGGCGAGGCGGTGCCATTACCGCGCATGGGCAGCGTTGAGCTGACCCAACTGGCGCAAGCGCTGGAAAGCATGCGCATGAAGTTGGAAGGCAAGGCTTATATTGAACAATATGTGCATACCCTGACACACGAGTTGAAAAGCCCGCTGGCGGCGATCCGTGGCGCGGCGGAACTCTTGCAGGAATCACCGCCTCCCGCGACGGCCAAACGCTTTTTGACCAACATCGAACAGCAGAGTGCCCGCATTCAGCAACTGGTCGATAAGTTGCTGGTGCAGGCGCAGTTAGAAAGCCGGCCCGGTTTGGAACTGGCTGCGGTAGCGATGGTGCCGTTAGTCCGGCAGATTGTCGCGGGTAAAGAAGCACAGGCGGCGCAGCGTGGCGTCACGATTGAATTGGGGGCGTTAGCGGAAGCATCGCTGACTGGAGATGCCTTTTTACTGGGGCAGGCGCTGAGCAATCTGTTGGATAATGCCCTGGATTTCACCCCTGCCGGTGGTTCGGTCAGTATCAATGGCGAGCGGTTGGAGCATCATTACCAGCTCACCCTTTGCGACACTGGCAGCGGCATACCCGACTATGCGCTGGATAAGGTATTTGAACGTTTCTATTCGCTGGCGCGGGAAGATAAACCCAAGAGCAGCGGCCTGGGCCTGAACTTCGTGCAGGAAGTGGCGCGCCTGCATCGTGGCGCCATCCGTTTGCAAAACCTGCAACCCACAGGCGCGAAGGCCATTCTCACGTTACCACTCTGATTACAACTTATTGCCCGCACTTCACCTTCCCTTCACATAACCACATTCTGATTTCACTTGCCGACTTTATCGTAGTGACATTACCTACAAGGAGTCTGCCACGATGTTTAAATCGGTACTGTTTTGGAAAATAACCACCCTGCTGGGATTGATGATCCTGATGATGATCCCGGTGGGCATGCTCATGGATGTGATACAGGAGCGCAGCGGCTATCGCCAGAGCGTGGTGGGGCAAGTGAGTGAAAGCACCAGCCGGGCGCAGCGCATTCTTGGGCCAGTGATCGTGATCCCGTACACCTTCCGGGAAGAGAAGAAGAACGAAAAAGGCGAAATCAAGATAGAGACCACTCGCTATCAACGCTTTGTTTTGCCGGAATCTTTGGTGGTCAATGGCAAGCCCAACGTTGAGATCCGCAAGCTGGGCATCTACCAGACTCAGGTGTATCAGGGGCCACTGGATTTCCAGGTGAAATTCGGCCTACCCGATCTGGAGGATTTGCAGCATAGCAACATCACGATCGGCCAACCCTTCCTGATGCTGTCATTGAGCGATTCTCGCGGTATAAAGAGCATTTCAACCCTCAACGGCATTCAACAGCAGGCCAAGTTTGAACCGGGCACTTTGGTCAGCGGGCTTTCTCAGGGGATCCATGCACCGTTGGCCCTCGCCTCGTTGCAGAAAGATGGGCTGACGGCGGATTTCACACTCAACCTGGCAGGGACCAGCAGCTTGTCCCTGGTGCCGGTAGGGCGCAGTTCCGAACTGCTATTGCAAAGCAACTGGCCGCACCCGAACTTCCTCGGTAACTTCCTGCCGGATGAGCGCAAGGTGACCGATAAAGGTTTCTCTGCCCGCTGGCGCAGCACCTGGTTTGCCAACAATATCAATAGCTCATTCATGTATGATAACGGCATCATGGAAGAGGAAAAGCTGCCGACCTTCACTACCAGCCTGATCGAACCAGTCGATCACTATCAACTGACCGAGCGGGCGGTGAAGTATGCGGTGCTGTTCCTGGGGCTGACGTTTATGGCGTTCTTCCTGTTCGAAACCCTGACCGGGCTGCGGGTGCACCCGATCCAGTATCTGTTGGTGGGGGCGGCGCTGGTACTGTTCTATCTAATCCTGCTGGCTTTCTCAGAACATCTGGGGTTCGACGTGGCCTACCTGCTGGCAAGCGTGGCCTGTAGTGGACTGATTGCCTTCTACCTCAGCGCCGCGCTGCGCGGGATGCGCCGAGGCATGCTGTTCGCTGCCAGCCTGCTACTGCTGTATGGCATCCTGTATATGCTGTTGCAGTCGGAAGATAACGCACTGGTATTAGGTTCGGTGCTGCTGTTTGGGGTTCTGGCGGGCATTATGCTGCTGACACGTAAACTTGACTGGTATCAGGTGGCCGACCCGGCTCGTTTGAAGGGTAATGCTGCCGAGCCAGAAGCCGCTGATACGCCAGCCAGTAATGGCGAGAGCCGTTTCAGGTTGTGGAAATAAAGACGTTGTTGGGCGCGATATCGCGCCCAATTTCGTTACAGCAGCGGTTCCATCTCCAGCAGGATCTGTTCACACCACTGTTGCAGACGCTCTTCGCTCAGATCGTATTGGTTCACCTCATCCAGCGCCAGGCCAACAAAGTGTTTGCCGTCGGCGCTGAGCGGTTTGGGGCTGGTGAATTCAAACCCGTCGATCGGCCAGAAACCGATAAACTGCACGCCCTGTGGGGCAAGCTGGTCGTGCAACATCCCCAGCGCATCCAGGAACCATTCGCCATAACCTAATTGATCGCCCATCCCGTACATGGCAACGATCTTGCCTTTCAGGTCTAGTTCAGTCAGTTGCGGCCAGATCGCTTCCCAATCCTCTTGCAGTTCACCAAAATCCCAGGTTGGAATACCCAGGATCAGGATGGAATAATCTTCCATCAGCTTGGGAGAAACGTCTTTCAGGTTGTGTAGGTCGACCAGGTCTTCACCCAGAATCTCACGGATTTTTTCTGCTGCCATCTCGGTGTAGCAGGTGCTGGAGCCGTAAAACAGACCAATCTTCATGTTTAAACCGTTTATAATGCCGTAGGTAGAATTGCAACGAGTATACCTTAAGGCATAATGCCTGTGGCATATACCCGTCGTCTTTCAAGCTACAGCGTTGTTACCTGCGCTTACTCACCCCAGTCACTTACCCGAAAGTAAGCTCCTGGGGATGAGTAAGCTTGTCGCCTAGCCGCAGCTTGAAATCCATAGGGTATAAATATATTGAAGAGAGGACCGCGTGCAACAGCAAGACAGTGCGCTGATTGAGCAATTCCTGGATGCGTTGTGGATCGAACGCAATCTGGCAGAGAATACGCTGGCCTCTTATCGGCTCGATTTACAGGCGCTGGCCGGTTGGCTGGCTCTCAACAACCGCAGCCTGTTACAGGCCGAAGCGTTGGACTTACAGGCCTTTCTCGCCGAACGGGTGGAGGGAGGATACAAAGCGACCAGTTCAGCCCGGTTGTTAAGCGCGATGCGTCGCCTGTTCCAATATCTCAACCGTGAAAAAATGCGGGCAGATGACCCCACCGCGTTGCTGGCCTCGCCCAAATTACCGCAGCGGTTACCCAAGGATCTGAGCGAAGCGCAGGTTGAGGCCTTGCTACAGGCACCTTGCGTCGATCAACCGTTGGAGCTGCGTGACAAGGCTATGCTCGAGGTGTTGTATGCCACCGGGTTGCGTGTGTCGGAACTGGTGGGGTTGACCATCAGCGATGTCAGCCTGCGCCAGGGCGTGGTGCGGGTGATCGGTAAAGGCAACAAAGAGCGCCTGGTGCCGTTGGGTGAAGAAGCGGTGTACTGGATCGAAAATTATCTGGAACATGGCAGGCCCTGGATGCTGAACGGCCAGACGCTGGATGTGCTGTTCCCCAGCAACCGCAGCCAACAAATGACTCGTCAGACGTTCTGGCATCGGATTAAACACTATGCGATCCTAGCGGGTATCGACAGCGAACGGCTGTCTCCGCATGTGCTGCGCCACGCTTTCGCCACCCACTTACTGAACCATGGGGCCGATCTTCGTGTCGTACAGATGTTGTTGGGGCATAGCGACCTCTCAACCACACAAATTTATACTCATGTAGCCACTGAAAGATTGAAGCAGCTACATCAACAGCATCACCCGCGCGCCTGACGCGCAGGGTTCGAAAGGATTGGAAGAATGAAAAAAGGTTTAATGCTGCTCTCCCTGCTGGTGGCTTCGGTTACCGGCGCGGCCCATGCTGACGATGCAGCCATTCAGAAAGCACTAGGTAGCCTGGGCATTAAGCAGGCAGACGTGCAACCCTCGCCGGTCGCCGGTTTGAAAACCGTATTGACCGAAGGCGGTACGCTGTATGTGACTGAAGATGGCAAGCACGTTTTGCAAGGGCCGCTGTTTGACGTCAGCGGCGGTGAGCCGGTCAACGTGACTAACCAACTGTTGATGACCCGTCTGGAAGCGCTGAAAGATCAGATGATCGTCTATAAAGCGCCGAAAGAGAAACACGTGATCACCGTGTTTACCGATATCACCTGTGGCTATTGCCATAAGCTGCACGAGCAGATGAAAGAGTACAACGAGCTGGGGATCACCGTGCGCTATCTGGCGTTCCCGCGTCAGGGGCTGGAATCTCAGGCAGAGAAAGATATGCGTTCCATCTGGTGTACCGCAGACCGGGCTAAGGCCTTCGATGCTGCCATGAAGGGCGACGCGGTGTCTCCGGCAACCTGCAAAACCGATATCAGCCAGCATTATGCGCTGGGTGTTCAGTTTGGTATCAACGGCACCCCGGCTATCGTGCTGAAAAACGGCATGGTTGTCCCTGGCTACCAAGGGCCGAAAGAGATGGCCGCGATGTTGGATGCGCATGCAGCCTCCGCAGCCACGAAATAAGTCACGGTGAGTATTAAAACCCAATTACGCCGCCGCGAGGCGGCAGATGCCAGCCATTTACCCGCCAGCCTGCCCCCCTTGTTGCGTCGCTTATACGCGTTGCGCGGAGTTAAGGGCGAGCAGGAGCTGGAGCGTAGCGTCAAGGGCATGTTGCCTTGGCAACAGTTGAGCGGTATCGATGCTGCGGTAGCGATATTGCACCAGGCACTGGCCGATGGCCGCCGCATCATGGTGGTGGGCGACTTTGACGCCGACGGCGCCACCAGTACCGCACTGACGGTGCTGGCCTTGCGTAGCATGGGCTGTAGCTCTATCGAATATCTGGTGCCCAACCGTTTTGAAGATGGCTATGGCCTGAGCCCCGAAGTGGTGGAACAGGCGGCGGCTCGGGGTGCTGAGCTGATCGTCACGGTCGATAACGGTATCTCCTCGCATGCGGGCGTTGATGTTGCGCATGGCTTGGGAATACAGGTGCTGGTCACCGATCACCATCTGCCGGGGGATACTTTGCCTGCGGCAGAGGCGATCGTTAACCCGAACCTGCGTGACTGCGATTTTCCCTCCAAATCTCTGGCTGGTGTAGGCGTTGCCTTCTATCTGATGTTGGCTTTGCGGGCCAAACTGCGTGACAGCGGCTGGTTCGAACAGCGTGCGCTGGCTATGCCTAATCTGGCCGAACTGCTGGATCTGGTGGCGCTGGGCACGGTGGCGGACGTGGTGCCGCTGGATGCCAACAACCGTATTCTGGTGTATCAGGGGCTGAATCGCATCCGGGCTGGCAAGTGTCGACCAGGTATTCGCGCTCTGCTGGAAGTGGCCAACCGCGATGCACGGCAATTGGCGGCTAGCGATCTCGGCTTTGCTCTTGGGCCACGGCTGAACGCGGCAGGGCGGCTGGACGATATGTCGATCGGCGTCGCCATGCTGTTGAGCGACGATATTGCCCAGGCACGTATGCTGGCCAACGATCTCGACGCGCTCAACCAGACCCGGCGTGAGATTGAGCAGGGGATGCAGGTGGAGGCGCTGGAGCTGTGCGATCAGCTGGAACGCACTACCACTGAACTGCCTTACGGGTTGGCGATGTATCATCCAGAATGGCATCAGGGTGTGGTAGGTATTCTGGCTTCGCGTATCAAAGAGCGTTTCCATCGCCCGGTGATCGCTTTTGCCCCTGCGGGCGACGGCATTCTGAAAGGTTCTGGCCGCTCGGTGGCCGGGTTGCATATGCGTGATGCGTTGGAGCGACTCGATACCCTGAATCCTGGGCTGATGATGAAGTTCGGCGGCCATGCGATGGCGGCGGGCTTGTCGCTGGAAGAGGCCAAGTTTGACGAGTTCCGCCAGCGTTTTGGGGAACTGGTCGGCGAATGGCTAGATCCAGCCATGCTGGAAGGCGTGATCTGGTCGGACGGCGAGTTGATGATGCAAGAACTGACCCTGACCACCGCGGAGCTTCTGCGTGAGGGGGGGCCTTGGGGGCAGGCGTTTCCTGAGCCAACCTTTGACGGCAAGTTCCGTATTCTGCAACAGCGGCTGGTGGGCGAAAAACACCTGAAGCTGATGATCGAACCGCTCGGTGGCGGCCCATTGTTGGACGGCATCGCCTTCAATATCGACACCACACAGTGGCCTGACAGCAGCATCAAAGAAGTGGAACTGGCGTACAAACTGGATGTGAACGAGTTCCGTGGCAACCGTAACGTGCAGTTGCTCATTCAACACCTCTGGCCGCGTTAACCGGTTTATCAGGGCACCTGCGGGTGCCCTGATCTCAATCCCCCACAAAAACTGACCAACTCGCTATAAACTGGCGACTGGATCCGCTAGAATTACCGGTTCCAATGGCATTTCGCCATCGACGACATCAACGTAAGAACGCAAAAAATCATGTTTGAAATTAATCCGGTAAAAAACCGCATTCAGGATGTGTCCGAGCGGACAGCCGTTCTCAGGGGGTATCTTTGACTATGATGCCAAGAAAGAACGCCTAGAAGAAGTTAACGCCGAGCTGGAACAGCCGGACGTTTGGAACGAACCTGAACGCGCACAGGCATTAGGCAAAGAGCGCTCGTCGCTGGAAGCCATTGTCGAAACCATCGATCAGTTGGAACAGGGCTGTGAAGACGTCACTGGCCTGCTGGAACTGGCGGTTGAGGCGGAAGACGAAGACACCTTCAACGAGACCGTGGTTGAGCTCGATCAACTGAGCGCCAAGTTGGAACAATTAGAATTCCGTCGTATGTTCTCTGGTGAATACGACAGCGCGGACTGCTACCTGGATATCCAGGCAGGCTCCGGCGGCACCGAAGCGCAGGACTGGGCCAGCATGCTGCTGCGCATGTACCTGCGTTGGGCGGAATCCAAAGGCTTTAAAACGGAGGTGATTGAAGAGTCCGACGGCGACGTCGCGGGCCTCAAGTCGGCCACCATCAAGATTATCGGCGACTACGCGTTTGGCTGGTTACGTACTGAAACCGGCGTGCATCGCCTGGTACGCAAGAGCCCATTCGATTCCGGCGGCCGCCGCCATACCTCTTTCAGTTCCGTATTTATCTATCCGGAAGTGGATGACGATATCGATATCGAAATCAACCCGGCCGATCTGCGCATTGACGTATACCGTGCCTCAGGCGCCGGTGGTCAGCACGTTAACAAAACCGAGTCGGCGGTGCGTATTACCCACTTGCCAACCAACATTGTGGTGCAGTGCCAGAACGATCGCTCTCAGCATAAGAACAAGGATCAGGCATTCAAACAGCTGCGCGCCAAGCTGTATGAATACGAGATGCAAAAGAAAAATGCTGACAAGCAAATGCTGGAAGACAACAAGTCCGATATCGGATGGGGCAGCCAAATCCGTTCTTACGTGCTGGATGATTCCCGCATCAAGGACTTGCGCACCAACGTCGAAACACGTAATACGCAGGCCGTACTGGATGGCGACCTGGATAAATTCATTGAGGCAAGTTTGAAAGCCGGGTTATGAGGAACAGAAATGTCTGAGCAACAAGCACAAGGCGCCGAACAGGCGTTGGATCTCAACAACGAGCTGCAGTCACGCCGTGAAAAACTGGCCGCGCTGCGCGAGAACGGCATTGCGTTCCCGAACGACTTCCGTCGTGATACCACCTCCGACAAGCTGCATGCAGAATACGGCAGCAAAGAAAATGAAGAGCTGGAATCACTGGGTATCGAAGTGACCGTGGCTGGCCGTATGATGACCCGCCGTATCATGGGTAAAGCCTCCTTCGTGACGCTGCAGGACGTGGGTGGCCGCATTCAGCTCTACGTCGCACGCGACGATCTGCCTGAAGGCGTTTACAACGAGCAGTTCAAGAAATGGGACCTGGGCGATATCCTTGGCGCACGTGGTAAGCTGTTCAAGACCAAAACTGGCGAACTGTCTATCCACTGTACCGAGCTGCGTTTGCTGACCAAAGCACTGCGTCCGTTGCCAGACAAGTTCCACGGCCTGGCCGATCAGGAAACCCGTTATCGCCAGCGTTATCTGGATCTGATCGCCAACGAAGAATCCCGCAACACCTTCAAGATCCGTTCGCAGGTGATGGCGGCGATCCGTAACTTCATGGTGGGTCGAGGCTTTATGGAAGTCGAAACCCCGATGATGCAAGTGATCCCTGGCGGCGCGTCTGCTCGTCCGTTCGTCACGCACCACAACGCGTTGGACATCGACATGTACCTGCGTATCGCGCCAGAGCTGTATCTGAAGCGCCTGGTGGTAGGTGGCTTCGAGCGCGTGTTCGAGATCAACCGTAACTTCCGTAACGAAGGCGTTTCCCCGCGTCATAACCCAGAGTTCACCATGATGGAACTCTATATGGCGTATGCGGATTACAAAGACCTGATTGAGCTGACCGAGTCGCTGTTTCGTACGCTGGCGCAGGACGTGCTGGGTGACACCAAGGTGCCTTATGGCGATGAGGTGTTCGATTTCGGCAAGCCGTTTGACAAGCTGACCATGCGCGAAGCGATCAAGAAGTATCGCCCGGAAACCAACCTCGACGATCTGAACGATATGGCGAAATCCGTGGCGATTGCTGAATCAATCGGCATCAAGGTTGAGAAGAGCTGGGGCCTGGGCCGCGTGGTTACCGAGATCTTTGAAGAGACCGCGGAAAGCCATCTGATCCAGCCAACCTTCATCACCGAGTATCCGGCAGAGGTTTCTCCGCTGGCACGCCGTAACGACGAGAACCCGGAAATCACCGATCGTTTCGAATTCTTCATCGGTGGGCGTGAAATCGGTAACGGCTTCTCGGAGCTGAACGACGCAGAAGATCAGGCGCAGCGTTTTGCCGATCAGGTTAGCGCGAAAGATGCTGGTGACGACGAAGCGATGTTCTACGACGAAGACTACGTCACTGCGCTGGAACACGGCCTGCCGCCAACCGCGGGCCTGGGCATCGGTATCGACCGTATGGTGATGCTGTTGACCAACAGCCACACCATCCGCGACGTGATCCTGTTCCCGGCCATGCGCCCGAGCAAGTAACCTTCGCCAAGTGATTAAACCGGTGCAGGCGACTGTGCCGGTTTTTTTTCGCCTGAAGAGAACGGGGTGTTGCTAACCGCTTAAAACATCGGCAGTTATGCACTTTCTTCTCTTGCCCGATGCGCATAACCGGTTATAATGCCAGTCGCACACCTAAGCGGGTGTAGTTCAATGGTAGAACGGCAGCTTCCCAAGCTGCATACGAGGGTTCGATTCCCTTCACCCGCTCCAAAATCTCCTTATAAATAAACTTTTTGATTTATAAGCGTTTCAAGCAAAAGTGATTTCTCACCTACAATGCTTTCAGCCCCATTGAACTACACCCGTAACTGTCACTGTTTGGTGTGTGGTTGATCTGTGAGCATATCAAACCGTTGGCGGTCGTTCCAGTGTCTTACCGCGATAGCAAAACAAGAAAACTAAGCCACACTGTAGGCTCTAAACACTCACAGAAAGCTCATGGTAAGGCGCATTTTAGCCCGATGTTTACTAAACAGGTTCATGGTGGTTTTCGTCCCTGCACACGATATGCAGGCTCTGCCAGCGGTTCGGCCTCGCTACCTAACGGTTACATGGTCATCCTGATAAGTCCTTGCCCTGAGTTACATAATGCTGTCGCTAACGCTCCGCTTTGCGTGTTACCTGTCAATGCCAATCGAATAGTGACCCAGGCTGCCAAAGTAAATCTGACCCACCCCTGTTAGCGGTTAGCCAGAAATGTCGGCGGTTGCCGGCTTCTTCAACTGACCACTTTTTAACTTGTCCTTCAG